>JBLNCG010000066.1:0-57506 GCA_050260475.1 Bacillota bacterium | reverse complement strand
GTTCCCCCTCTCTTCTGCGGAATAGAGGGGGACATGGCAAGGCTTCGAAGGCTCAGGATTACCCTCCCTTTCGCAAAAGAGAGGTCAAAGGTGAGTTTCTCGCAACGCTTTTAGTGGCAAGACGTAAAATTTTACAACAACGCAAATTGCTCTAAAAATACCGGTTTTTGTCTCTATTCAAATCTCCTTTTTTATGTTAATTTTATTATGGGATGTGTTTACGGGGGACAATATGAAATATAGAATAATTATGATTTCTGTAATCACTCTGATACTGCTCTTCTTAGTCGTGCTGGCCGCGGGATTAAATACGGGCATGCGCCGCAAGTTGGAGGACATCCGTATGGCATCCGTGGTTTATGACCGGAATGGCAGGGTGGTGGGCAATCTGTATCATTACCGGAGGATCTGGGCACCCTTGAGCCAAACCGCGGACTATTTTGAAAAGGCCGTGGTGGCTGCGGAAGATGCCCGTTTTTATCGTCATGTAGGCATAGATCCGGCGGGTATCGTCAGAGCGTTTTATCATAATCTAAAACCCGGCGGGGCCATGGAAGGCGGAAGCACCATTACCCAGCAGCTTGCTAAAATAACCTTGCTCTCTCAAGAACGGACTTTTATCCGTAAAATCAGTGACATTTTTTATGCTCTGCAAATTGAGCGCATTTATACCAAGAAGGAAATACTGGAGCTTTATTTAAACAGCGCCTATCTGGGCCACGGCAATGTCGGAGCGGAGGCCGCAGCGCGTTATTATTTCGAAAAGTCCGCGGACAGGTTGAGCCTGTCAGAATCAGCACTGCTTGCGGGAATAATCCGTAGTCCCGAAAACTATTCCCCGGTCAAACATCCCGCCATAGCCGTTCAACGGAGAAATATGGTCTTGTGGAGAATGATGCAACTGAAGATGATCAGTAAAAGTGAGTATCGACAGGCTTTGTCGGCTAAAGTCGACATCGTAAAAAAAACGGAGGGCGCCACCACCGCCGGTTATTTTCTGGATTATATCCGGAATTGGCTGCTGGAAAAAGGTTTTACTGAAGAGCAGTTGCGTTTTGGCGGGTATAAAATATATTCCACCCTTGACCTTGTCTATCAGAAGGAAGCGGAAAAGACCTTGCGGCTTTATCCTGAAAACGTTCCCGGCGGGATTCAGCCCCAGGGCGCTTTGATAACACTGGACCCGGAAAGCGGCGGGATTTTGGCCATGGTCGGCGGGAGGAATTATGGGAAGAGCCAATATAACAGGGCGGTGTATTCATATCGCCAGCCGGGATCCGCAATCAAGCCTTTCGTTTATACCGCTGCGTTGGAAAAAGGTTATACCGCGGCCTCGCGCCTTGAGGACAAGGAGTTGGCCTTTACCATTCCCGGCGGCAGCGAATGGAGACCGGAAAATTACGATCATATTTTCCGCGGTACGATCTCCTTGCGCGAAGCCTTGCGTAATTCGGTGAATACCATAGCGATCCAACTGGTAAACGACATCGGAGTAAATGAAGTAGCCTCTTTGATGGAGCGCATGGGCATCGGAAGCCTTGTAACTTCGGGATCGAATAATGATTTGAATCTGGCTCCCCTGGCATTGGGCGGATTGACCCGCGGGGTAACTCCCTTGGAACTGGCTACGGCATATTTGCCCTTTGCCGGGCAGGGAAGCGGCGGAAGGCCTGTCTGTATATATACGGTAAAAAATAAACAAGGTAAAGTCGTTAAAAAATTTGAGTACCGGAAAAAGCAGGTTATTACACCACAGCGCGCTTATATCATGACCATGTTGATGAAGGATGTTGTAGATCAGGGTACCGGATGGAAGGCTAAACTTCCGGACAGGCCTGCGGCGGGGAAAACAGGCACCACTTCTGATTATACCAATGCATGGTTTGTGGGATACACACCGGATCTTTTGACCGTGGTCTGGCTGGGCAATGACCGCCAGGATCAGGCAATGAAATACCGTGATCGCAATATCGGCAGTACGACTGCCGCCGCTATTTGGAACACATATATGAAAAATATCACCGCCGGGCACAGGCCGCTTGATTTTACAGAGCCTCCCGGGATTGTCTGGGCGGATGTGGATCCCCGTTCGGGTAAAGCGGTATTAAGCTGGTTTTCATCCGGAACTTACAAGGAAGTTTTTGAAGCGGACCGGATACCCGAAAGCGGACCTTACAATTTCTGGCGGAAATTTTTTTCTGGAAAAGCGGCGCCTCAAAAAAAACCCGAAAGCCGTCAAGAGGAACCGGAACCAATAACTGAAGGGGAAGCCGAATTGCTCGAAGAAGGCGAAAGGACTCCTGTTTACGGCGCCAAACAGGCTGATACGGCTACAGGAGAAGCCATAACGGTTTCCCGGGACGGTACTATGAAAAATGATGCCGTTGATCCGAATACTCTGAAAAAAGCGCCCACGGAAACGCATGAACGGCCGTGATGCGCGGCTGCTTGACAATACTTTCCACTGTGGTATATTATATATTATGCACTTAACATTCGCACTTTGGATTTTAAGGCAGTAAAATCAATATTCTTAAGCTAACAACGCAATTGCCTTTAATAAAACATCGATGCCGCGATGATGGGGAAAAACCGTTTGGAACCAGGCAGAGAGCCGGGAAGGGTGAAAACCGGCTGGTAAAGAACGGATACGGCGCTCCGGAGCATTTCGTAACGAAGCGGGCCGATCGTTTGGGCCAAACAGGGTGGAACCGCGGGATCGCTCTCGTCCCTGAATCGAAGGACGAGAGTTTGTTTTTTTAAAAAGAAAACGAAGAACAGGAGGGATAAAAATGGCTGAAGTCGCCACCGCCGCTGGTATGGAGACGATTGTCAATCTTGCCAAGCGCCGCGGATTTGTTTTTCAATCCAGTGAAATTTATGGCGGGCTCAATTCATGCTGGGATTATGGTCCGCTGGGGGTGGAATTAAAGAACAACGTCAAAAAGGCATGGTGGAGGTCAGTTGTCCAATTGCGCGACGACGTGGTGGGATTGGATGCCAGTATTCTGATGCACCCGCGGGTATGGGACGCCAGCGGGCATCTGGCCGGCTTTACGGATCCGCTGGTGGATTGCAAGCAATGCAAGCAGCGGTTTCGCGAGGATCATTTGGACAATGCCGAAAAATGTCCCGCTTGCGGCGGAGAACTCACTGAGTCAAGGCAATTCAATTTGATGTTTAAGACTTTTCTGGGCCCGGTGGAGGACAGCGCATCCATTGTTTATCTTCGCCCGGAAACCGCACAAGGCATTTTCGTCAATTTTACCAATGTTCTGACCGCTACCAGCATGAAAGTTCCTTTCGGCATCGCCCAAATCGGGAAAAGCTTCCGCAATGAAATAACTCCTGGTAATTTCACCTTCCGCACCAGGGAATTCGAACAAATGGAAATCGAATATTTTGTCAAGCCTGGCGCCGACGAGGAATTACATCGCAAATGGATCGAGGAAAGGTTTCAGTGGTATCTGGATTTGGGGTTGGCCAAGCAAAGGCTGCGCCTGCGCCCCCACGGCCGGGATGAGTTGGCGCATTATGCCAAGGCCTGTTCGGATATAGAATATTATTTCCCCATGGGCTGGTCCGAACTGGAGGGTATCGCAAACCGCACGGATTTCGATTTGAAGCAGCATGCCCAGTATAGTGGAAAGGATTTGTCCTATTTCGACAATGCCGCCAATGAACGTTATGTACCGTATGTGATTGAGCCTTCTGCGGGTGCGGATCGCGCCGCCCTGGCCTTTTTAATCGATGCATACCATGAAGAACCCGACAAGGACGAAACGAGAGTTGTTCTGAAATTCCATTCCGCCCTGGCTCCATATAAGACAGCGGTACTGCCGCTGTCCAAGAAGCCCGAATTGTCCGAGGTGGCGCGGAAGATTTATGCAGATCTCAGGCGGAATTACCTTTCCGATTATGATGAATCAAAAAGTATCGGCCGCAGATACCGTCGCCAGGATGAAATAGGGACTCCTTACTGCATAACGGTGGATTTCGATACCTTGAACGATCATGCGGTTACTATCAGGGACAGGGATTCCATGCTGCAGGAAAGAGTGGATGTTTCACAATTGAAAACCGCCCTGCAAGCGCGTTTGGATTTTTAGACCGCTTCCGGATCGTCTCAGTGGGTAAAAACGGCGTGTTGGATGAAATTAAACGCCGTTTTTCTGCTGAAAAATAGGGTCTAAAGGATTTCAAACGGTTTGACGAAGATACTTAACAGAACAAGTGATTTTAGCTTTATTATAATTTTGTCGGGGGGTTGTGGTTTGGAAGAAAACGCACGGAAATTTATTGATTACATTGCCGGTTCTTTTATGGACATGCTCGTTCAGATGGCCGGAATCAAATTTGCTCCCAAAAAAGAACCCCAAAATTCCGGGGATCAATATCTTGATGTCATTATCGCGTTTAAGGGAAAACAAAGGGGATTGATTGTGCTGGAGATCGGTTGCAATGCCGCGGGGAAAATCGCCGAGGGCATCAATGGAGGCTTATTGGACGATCCGTCGGAAATAGATATTTGCATGGGGGAATTCACCAATATTTTTGCCGGAGATGCGATTACCAAAATAAATGATTCGTATCATAAAAGTCATTTGCGTCTATCACCCCCCGCAGTGCGGATTGCCCTTGCATCATTACCGGTTCCGGACGCGAGTGAAACCACCTTGTTGACCAGTGAATACGGAGACGCCCGTATAGAAATCTGGTTTTATAAGCAGGATGCCGCGATGAAGATTGTAAAAAAACAGATTGCGGACATCATCGACGGAACAAATATGGCGGAAACCGCGGAAAAGAAAAAAATTCATGATGAACCCGGACATGCGAAAGCGGACGGGGGCCGGGCGGATCGCCTGGATGAAAGGAACTTTATTTCCATACATGAATTATTGTCGGATATCGATGAATCGGGCGTTTATGAGATACGCCTTGATTACCAGTTGCCCAACGCCGATTCGGAATTTCTGGATGATTTTTATGCGGAGACCAAAGAACATATTGAAAATATTGAGTTAAATGTATTGGAGTTGGATACGAATCCGGATAATATGGAGATTATCAATTCCATTTTCCGTTCATTTCATACCATCAAGGGTTTGGCCGGATTTGTCAATTACGAGATGGTGCAGGATCTCGCCCACCAGACGGAAACGCTATTAAATAACTGCCGGAAAGGGCTTTTGAAAGCCACCCGCAGAATTGTCGACATACTTTTGATTTCAGCGGATCTGGTAAAAAAGGCATGTGCGGATTTAACGTTAAGCCGGAACGAGGAATTTTTAAAAAGTGTTGCCGCTTATATTTACCTTGCAGTCAATTACAGCCAGTACGACATGGAGAATAACGGGAATGGACGTGGCTCCGGCGCGCCGCAGGAAAATCAAACCCGGAAAATAGGCGAGATATTGGTTGATCAGGGCGCCATTACCCAGGAAGAGTTGCACGAACTTTTGGATAAGCAGACGGAAAGCGCTGATCACATCAAACTCGGGCAGTTGATTTTAAAAGAAAACAAGCTTGAAGCAAAGGAAATAGTACAATCCCTTCGCATGCAGGAAGGGAAAAAAATAAACTATGAAAGTGGTTTTTTACGGCTTCCCATCTCTAAAGTCGATAACCTTGTGGATATCATGGGTGAATTGCTTATCCTGCAGTCGCAAATCGAACAGGAAGCTTATAAGAGGTTCGGAGGCGATGACACTTTTGTCAGCAACATGCTCCGCATGGAAAGGATCACCAAAGAGCTGCAGGGGCTAGCCATGTCGCTGCGCATGATTTCGTTGCGTTCCACCTTTCAGAAGATCAACCGCATCGCCCATGATTGCATTTCCCGTCTGAATAAAAACATCCAGTTTCAATATCAGGGGGAAGGTACGGAGATCGACCGGGGCGTTGCGGAAAAAATCCTCGATCCCCTTATTCACCTAGTCAAAAATGCGATCTCCCACGGCATCGAAAACGAGAGGGAAAGAATTGCGGCAGGGAAACCGGCCTGCGGCAATATCTCCGTTCATGCATACAGCAAAAGGGGAAGCGTCTATATCGAGGTTATCGATGACGGCCATGGCTTGGACGTTGAAAAAATCAGGCAAAAAGCGGTTGAAAAAAAACTCATCACTCCTGAAGCGGATATTACAGTAGAAGATCTGTTAAACTTTATCTTCTTGCCTGGATTTTCTACAGCGACGATGGTTGACAATGTCGCGGGGCGGGGAGTGGGGCTGGATGTGGTAAAAACGGAGATTTCCAAGATCGGCGGCCGCGTAGACTGTCTTTCGGAAGCCGGGAAAGGTTGCGCGTTTATCTTGAAAATACCTATCAACCTGGCGGTGATGAATGGAACAATCGTGGATATTTTGGGGCATCGCTTCATCATACCCACTGTTTACGTGAAACAGATTGTGCAGCCGCAAAAGGAGAATTGGGTGCATATCAAAAACAGGATCTCCATGTTTCGCCTCAGAGACAACATCATCTCCATTATTCCCGTCGCCAAGGTGCTGGGGATGGATGATGAGGCCCCTGGATCCGTAGACAAGGCCGGCTTGGTTATCGTGTTGGAGCTTGAGCAGCAGCTTAAAGCGCTTCCCGTGCAATCGGTGCTGGGCCGGCAAGAGATCGTGGTAAAATCCCTGGGAGTGGATTTCAATCATATCGATTTTCTTTCGGGCGCCTCCATTCTCGGCGACGGCCGCGTATCCCTGATTTTTGATATTGAAAATCTATTCAAACTGGAATTTAATAACGCACAGGGACATGACTCAATTCACTGAGCATAACTTCCACAAATTCAGGGATCTGGTCTATGAAAAACTCGGTATTGTCTTTTCCGACGCCAAAAAGATCGTCTTGGAATCGAAAATTAACAAGATGATGAATAACACCGGCATTTGCAACTATGAGGAGTATTACCGCCTGATCACAAGCAACGGGGTCTTCTGGAAGGATTTCGTAGATGAAATCACAGTAAATAAGACTGAATTTTTCAGGGAAAACAATCATTTCGATTTTATACACAGAGAGATTTTTTATATAGCCAGAAAAAATCCGCGTATCGTAAAGAACAAGGAGATAAGGGCATGGAGCGCCGGGTGTTCCACGGGTGAGGAAGCGTTCAGCTTGGCGATGTGTTTTATGGAAACCGTGCCTGAAGCATATAACATCAAGATTTTGGCCACCGACATCAACCACAGCGTGATTAAAAAAGCCCAGACAGGCCGTTATCTGATATCCGCGGAAAGCGTACCTTCATATTATCTGCATAAATATTTTCAGAAATATTCGGATCATGAGTATATAATCAGTCCAGTTATCAGGAAATTGATTGTTTTTCGCCATTTTAATCTCACCGACGATTTTCCGTTCGAGAATAAAATGGATATCATCTTTTGCCGAAATGTCATGATCTATTTTGATACCCAGATTCAGCAACAGCTTTTTCAAAAGTTTTACGACATACTGGTGCCCGGCGGTTTGCTTTTTCTCGGTCATTCCGAAGGCATCCTTGATAAAAACCTGGGTTTCAGATATGTGCAGCCGACGATTTATTTGCGGGATTAATGAGCAACTGTAAAACTGCATAATTATGAGTCGAAATTTCATAGCAAAGGAGGACAAGCATGGAAGTAAAGGAAGGCAAGTACCTTGTTTTTTCGCTGAAAGAGGAATATTTCGGCTTACCCATTACAAAAGTCAAAGAAATCATCGGCCTGATGGATATTACACATGTCCCCAAGATGCCCGCATACATGAAAGGCGTCATAAACCTAAGGGGAAAAATCATACCCATCATGGATCTGCAGGTCCGCTTCGGCATGGAAGGGACGCAATACTCCGAACGGACATGCATTATTGTGACGGAAGTGCAGATTCAGGATATCAAGCGTTTGATGGGCATAGTGGTGGATGTGGTGGTGGAAGTGGCGAACATTCAAAGCGAGGATATCGAACCGCCGCCGCAATATGAGGATAAGACGGACATGAGTTTTTTGACCGGCATCGCCAAGGGCAAGGACAAAGTGATCCTGCTGTTGGAAATCGAGTGTATTTTGAACAGGGAAGAATTAATACAGCTCAAGGATCTCAAGGTTAACTAGACCTATTCGGCATCATCAGGTCTTTAATATAGATTATAATTTATCGGAGGGGTGAGTATCTGATGTTAAAATTATCCACTAAGCTGATTGGAGGATTTTCCATAGTTTCCTTTATCATACTTGTCATATGCGTTATCGGGATTTACAGCGTGTCATATCTTGGCATGAAAATCAAGACCCTTGCGGAAACGGACATACCCCGCATTTCCGCCATCAGTGTCATCAATGAGAAGCAGTCGGTCATCCTGGCAGCCGAACGCGGTTTGATCAACCACCGGCTGATTGACAACAGCATACGCAAAGAATGTTACGCGGATATCGACGCGGCTTGGAAGTCCATTGATAGGGCCTGGAGCCAATACACCGCGTTGCTTCCTCATCTGAACGAAGATGAAAAAAACGAATGGCAGAGGTTAGTTCCTTTATGGGACAAATGGAAGGCTTCGCACGAGAAGGTGGTGACTCTTGCGCGGAACAAGGATGAATTGCTGGCGCAAGACATATCCCCGTACAGCAATACCGTAATCAGGATCGATGACGCGCTGCTGAAAGCATATAACGATTCAGAGGAAGAATACGCTTACGTAAAGGATTCCTTAAATAAAATCAACGGCATCATCAATGAAAATATTAATCAGCTTCAGCAGAACGTAAATTCCACATCGTCAAATCTTTCCATGCTGACCCTGCTAGGATTGCTATTTGGCGTAGTCGGCGCCATCGGTCTGGGAATTATTTTGACCCGCTCCATTTCCCGGCCCCTGGTTTCCGCGATGAGTACCTTGAATGAGGGCTCACAACAAATATCCGCCACAGCGGACCAATTGTCCGGCACCAGCCAGCAATTGGCCGAGGCCAGTGTGGAGCAAGCCTCCTCTATCGAAGAAACCTCGTCCAATCTTGAAGAATCTTCCTCCATGATCCAGCAGAATACCGACAACACCAAACAAGCCACTGCACTGGCCAAACAGGCATACAGCTATGCCGAACGGGGCAACATGGAAATGCAGGACATGGTCTCTGCCATGGATGCCATCAAGGCCTCCAGCGATCAGATTTCGAAGATCATCAAAGTCATCGACAACATCGCCTTTCAAACAAACATCCTCGCATTGAATGCCGCCGTGGAAGCGGCCAGGGCGGGTGAAGCAGGCATGGGGTTCGCCGTGGTCGCGGAGGAAGTGCGCAACTTGTCGCAGCGCAGCGCTCAAGCGGCGAAGGATACGGCGGATATGATCGAAAAGAACATTGAGGCCGCGGAAAAGGGGGTGATTGCCGCCAGCAAAGTGAAGGAATCTTTTAGCGGAATCACGGAACACACCCAGAAAGTCAACGAACTTACGGAAGAAATCGCTTCCGCCAGCCAGGAACAAGCGCTCGGCATCAAGCAGGTAACCAGGGCAATCGCCCAAATGGAGGTTGCCACGCAAAAAATCGCATCCAGTTCGGAAGAAAGCTCCGTAGCCGCCCAGGAGCTTACATCCCAGGCTACGAATATGCGCGGGCTTGTGGCCGCCTTGAATGCCTTGATCGCGGGGCAAACCGGGAACAAACTGTCAGAACTCATAAATAATCCTAGAAAAGCGTTCAATGCATTGATCAACGATTATCCTTCCGTTCGGAAAAACAATTCGCTGCATGCCGAAAAGCATCATGACGCTACGGTAATCGATCCGGAACAGGTAATCCCGTTGAAGGAAGATACCAAGGGTTTTTAATAAAAGAGCGCCGATATGTATGTCGTCCAATCCGAGAAATTTTATCTGCCGGCCGGGTATATATTCGTCAGCAAGGAAATTTATACCATTTATACTGTGCTGGGTTCATGCGTCGCCGTATGTTTATGGGACAGGGAGAACTATTTCGGCGGAATGAATCATTATATTTACGCCAAAGCGCCGGCAGGCAGATCTAAAGCCATATACGGCGATATATCCACACGATATTTAATAGAGCTTCTCCTGGATGCGGGCTCGCGCCCGAACAGCTTACGGGCGCATATCGTCGGCGGGGGCGTCAACCCGGCGCGCAAATCCCAAGTCGGGAACGAAAATATTTTAATCGCCGAAGAAATCCTGAAAAAAAACAAGATCAGGATCATGACCCGGGATGTGGGAGGTCATACCGGGCGCAAAGTGATTTTCAATAATTCCAATGGCAATATCTTTGTCTATAAAATCAAGCATATCAGAAGGAATGACTGGTATACATATGATGCATAAAAAGATCAAGGTGTTGATCGTTGATGACTCGCCGGCGATATGTAAAATATTGTCAAAAGAACTTGCCAAGGATTCGGCGATCAAGGTAGTGGGCACCGCCGTAAATCCGTTCCTGGCCCGGGATCAGATTCTGCATTGCGCGCCTGACGTGATGATTCTCGATATCGAGATGCCGCGTATGGACGGATTGACATTTCTGGAAAAGCTGATGAAGCATTTTCCGTTGCCCGTTATCATAGTCAGTTCTTTGGCCAAGGAAGGCTGCGATATCGGATTGAAGGCGCTGGAGCACGGCGCGGTAGCAATTATGTCAAAGCCAAATGCTGCATATTCCACCAAGGAAATGATCGAGCAGCTCATTGAGAACATTAAAGCCGCATCTTTGATGAAGCACAGTAAAATCATGTCGCAGATAAGGGAAAAAGCATTATATGACGCAAGAAAAAATGCGCTTAAAAAAACGCATCCCGATGCAGCCCGCAAAATTATCGCCATCGGCGCCTCCACAGGAGGCACCGAGGCTATCAAGAATGTCCTGACGAAATTGCCCGCAGAAATCCCCTCCATTGTGATCGTCCAGCATATGCCGCCGAATTTCACAGAAGCGTTCGCAAACCGTTTAAACAGCTTGTGCCCTTTTGAAGTAAAGGAAGCCATGCACGGCGAGTTGCTGACTTCATCCAAAGCCCTTGTCGCGCCGGGGAACAAACATATGTCGGTAAGCCGCAAAGGAAATGAGTATTATGTGGAAATATCCGACGGTCCGCTGGTGTTTCACCAGAGGCCGTCCGTGGAAGTTTTATTCAATTCCGTGGCGGAGTGCGCGGGGGCAGACGCAATCGGAATATTATTGACAGGTATGGGTAAAGACGGGGCCCATGGTTTACTTAATATGAAAATTGCGGGAGCGCTGACTATTGCCCAGGATGAAGACAGTTGTATTGTCTATGGCATGCCGAAAGAAGCTGCCGCGATTGGCGCAGCAACAAAAATATTGACTCTGGATGAAATCCCCGGTGCGGTATTGTCCCATTTCAATTAACCGGCTCATCCGCATCCCAGGAGAAACATATAAAATGATCACTTCAAAGGAGTTTTTTCCATTCAGGGTTTTATCAAGGAACAATGCGGCATGGAATTAACTGAAGATAGGGCGTATCTTGTTGAGAGCAGATTATACAAGATACTGGCTGATTATGGATTCACCAGTTTTGATCAACTTTACACCGCTCTGAGGAAATCCGATAATGCCTTAAAGGAACGGATTATCGACGCCATTACCACCAATGAAACTATGTGGTTCCGCGATAAGATTCCCTGGAAAGTCATGGAGGATATCCTGCTCCCGGTTTATATCGAGGAAATGAGAGCCGGAAAAAGGTTTACAGTCAGGATTTGGAGCGCTGCGTGCTCCACCGGACAGGAACCATATTCCGTAGCTATCTGTATCGACAATTTCCTGAAGACGAAAGGGATTACCGACATCGGCCTGAATCGCTTCGAAATCCTGGCCTCGGACATTTCCCATGCGGTGCTTGAAATAGCAAAGCTGGGCAAATACGACGGAGTTTCGATTTTACGGGGGCTGGATCCGGATTTGAAAAAGAAATATTTTTACAACCAGGGAGGGATATGGATTCTGAAGGAAGAATTAAAAAACATGGTGCGTTATCGCCGGTTTAATATCCTGGACAGTTTTAACGGTCTGGGCATTTTTGATCTGGTTTTTTGCCGCCACGTTCTTTTTTATTTCTCATCCGAGCTGCGCAAAGATATCATCCGGAAGATAATCGGCGTTTTAGAGCCGAAGGGAACATTATTTTTAGGCGCATCGGAAGTACTTATGGATTATCGGGACAGTTTCACTAAGGAACGGTACGAAAACGGCTTTTTTTACCAGAAGAGGTGAAAGATTTACCATGAAAATACTGTCTGTCGATGATTCGGCGATGGTCAGGAAAATCATCAAAGGCGCCGTGGAAGTCTTGAATTACGATTTTCTGGAAGCCCGGGACGGGCAAGAGACGCTGTCCATCCTGGCCAAGGAACATAGGAATATCAATTTGATCTTGCTGGATTGGAACATGCCCGGAATGAACGGCTTGCAAACCCTGTACGCCATCAAGAACCATAAAGATTACAGCCAAATACCTGTTTTGATGGTCACCACCGAACGGGAGAAGGAAAGCGTCCTGGATGCGCTTAAGGCCGGAGCGACCAATTATATGACCAAGCCCTTCACCATGGAGGATTTAAAGATTAAAATACTCGAATGCATACCAAACGGGGTGAAAAAATGACGGATCCCATTGCGGAGCAGGAGCTGATCGATTTGACCGGACTGTTGCTGCATTTCTCTCACGCTCTGAAATATGCGGTGAGTACTTTAACCGGCCTGGATATGATGGAATCTCCGGAGGAGACGATGCATAAATCCGTAAAAGGGCCGAAGTTATCCGGGATCGCCATTTTAAATGGAAGCATGAACCTTTTAAGTTCCATTACAATGCCGAGAGAAGCCGCATTTACATTCTTCTATCTGATGACCGGTATTAACCGTGAGGAATTAAGCGATAAGGATCTCTGCGACGGCATGGCTGAACTGGTGAATGTCGTTTCGGGAATGGCAAAGCCGTTGCTTACGGAATTTAAATCCCGCTTGTCGATGACGCCGCCTTTTGCTATAATCGGGGATAATTACGAGATCATACATGGAGAGAAAATTTTGCGAGCCTCGAGGGAATTTTATTGTGAAAACATCAACCTTCGCTTGGAAATCTCATATCTGGGGGGAACCAAAAAATGATCAAGACAGTGCTTGTAGTGGATGATTCTCCGATGGTTCACAAATTGATCAAGAAAGTCCTCGATAACAACGGCTACACATTATGCGGCATGGCTAAAAACGGGAAGGAAGCCATTGAAATGACTGAAATGTATAAACCTGACTTGATATTCATGGATATAACCATGCCCGTGATGAACGGTATGGAAGCGGTCCGGCGGATCAAGGGCAACCATCGGGATATACAGATCATCATGTTGAGCGCCATGGGCGATAAGGAAATCGTGGATCAAGCGAAGGAGCTCGGGGTGGAGCTGTTTTTGCAAAAGCCTTTTGATGAGCCGAAGATCATCAATGCCATTAAAGCCGCCGGTAAATAAACAAGGGAGCATCCGAAATGAACATCGAAATGTTGGAGCCCTTCATATACAGTGTCAAAGACATGCTGATCGAAATTGCCAAAACGGATATCGACGTGGAAAAGATTTATTATGAAACACATGAAATCAAATCCAAGGGTGTTACCTCTATTATCTCTTTTATCAGCAAAACGAAAATCAAAGGGCGGCTGCTCTTGGATATGGAGCCGGAATTGTCATTGCATATCGTCAACCAGATGACGGATGAGAAATATGAGGCCGTAAAAGATTTTATGGTGCTGGCGTCCTTGTCTGAATTCAACAATATCATAGCGGGGCATGCCAATACTCATATCAACGACCGTCTGCAGCTTGGATTCCGTTTGTCGCCCCCCATCGTTTTTACCGGCGATGATATCATTGTTTCCGTTCCGAAAGTATGCTCGGTTTCCATCGACGGTACCACCAGATATGGCAAGTTGACAGTAAACATCGCCATGGAAGGGGGGTATTTGAAATGATGGATGTCACCAAATACCCGGTCGTGATTCTGGAATCGTTTATAGAGGTGATGAAGCACCTCAATATCATGGAAATAAAGATCAATCAGTTGGAAAACAAGGCCAACATGATTATAGACATGGATGTCACATCAATTATAGGCCTTGTCGGAGACATCAAGGGGAATATCGCCTTTTCCTTCAACCAGGAACTAGCCAGGAAAATTACTTCCGCCATGTGCAACGGCATGTCTGTTCAGCAAGACAACGAACTGGTATGCAGTGCGGTAGGGGAATTTATCAATATTGTTTTGGGGCGCGCCGGTACAATTCTATCTCAAGTTGGAATATACTATGATGTATCACCTCCTTCCGTGGTTTTCGGCAGGCAGATTTTCTTTGTGATCAGTTCTGTTCAAACCATGGCGGTTAGTATGGATACCCAGTACGGTGTGAGTGAAATCAATATAGGCATAGAGACCGATTCCAAGAATAAATAAAGGGACGCCGAATCTTTTTTTCTGTTGATTTTCCATCGCCTTTAACGGGCGATTATTTATATTTTGTAAAAATTTGTGAAGTATAAAGGATAATTTTTTCCCATATCGAATTGAACAAAATTGGTCAATATCGTTCGTGTCAGCGTCCGTTCTAAAATATGGCGATCTGGTGTTAATCACCATGGCACATACAAAATTCGCACTGATTAAAAGGAGGAGACTTGATGTCCAAGTATGTATATTTTTTTGGCGGCGGTAAAGCGGATGGAAACGAATCCATGAAAAATTTGCTTGGCGGGAAAGGAGCAAACCTGGCTGAAATGGCCGGGCACCCGGACTTACGATTGCCTGTACCGCCCGGATTTACTATTACCACTGAAGTTTGCACTTATTATTATAACAATAAGCGCGGTTACCCCAAGGAGCTTAAAGCTCAGGTTGAAGAAGCCCTCGGGAATATAGAGAAGCTCATGAAAAAAAAGTTCGGCGATTCGAAGAATCCGCTTTTGGTATCCGTTCGTTCAGGCGCGCGGAAATCCATGCCGGGCATGATGGATACGGTCTTAAATGTCGGCCTTAACGATGTCACCATCCAGGGTATGATCGAGCAGACCGGCAATCCCCGTTTTGCATATGACGCATACAGGCGCCTTATCATGATGTACGCCGACGTGGTCATGGAAAAGGCCGAAGGGATAGAACCCAAAGGTGGCAAAGGCATCCGGAAGCTTCTGGATGAACGCCTTGATGAGGTAAAAAAACAAAAAGGCTACAAAAGCGATACGGATTTGGATACCGATGATCTCAAGCAATTGGTGTCGGAATTCAAGGAAATTGTCCACGATATACTGGGCAAACCTTTCCCGGATGATCCTTTGGAACAGCTCTGGGGCGGCATTGGCGCAGTTTTTATGAGCTGGAACGGAAAACGCGCCGTGGAGTACAGAAGGATCGAAAGAATTCCTGATGACTGGGGCACTGCGGTTAACGTTCAAAGCATGGTGTTCGGCAACATGGGGGATGATTCCGCCACCGGGGTGGCCTTCACGCGTAATCCCGGCACCGGAGAAAACATGTTTTACGGTGAATACCTGATTAATGCCCAGGGGGAGGATGTGGTGGCCGGTATTCGCACTCCTGCCCCTATCAATGCATACTCCAAGAACGATCAAAGTAAGCATCTGCCTACTCTGGAACAATCCATGCCGGAAATATACAAACAGCTTTTCGACATCCAGCGCCGGTTGGAGAAACATTATCGGGATATGCAGGATATCGAATTCACCATTGAAAAAGGCATTCTTTACATGCTGCAATGTCGCGTCGGCAAACGCAACGGTGTCGCTGCAGTACGCATGGCCACCGAAATGGAAAAGGAAAAGCTGATTACTGCGGAGGAAGCTATTCTCCGCGTGCAGCCAACCCAATTGGTGGAACTGCTTCTACCCATGCTGGATCCCAACGCCGAAAAAGCAATCAAGGCCATCGCCAAGGGTCTTCCCGCCGGGCCCGGAGGCGCCATCGGGCGTGCCGTTTTCACTTCCGATGACGCCGTGCAGTGGGCATCCCGCGGCGAGAAAGTGATTTTGGTCCGGGAGGAAACGTCCCCCGAAGATGTGGACGGTATGCATAAAGCGCAAGCCATTCTGACTTCAAAAGGCGGTATGACTTCCCATGCCGCTCTGGTTGCCCGGGGCTGGGGAAAATGCTGCGTGGTCGGTTGCTCGGATATCGAAGTGAGCGGTAAGTCTTTCTCCGCGAAATCCGGCGATACCATCAAAGAGGGTGATTGGATTTCCTTAAATGGGACCAAGGGTCTTGTCTATAAAGGTCAAGTGCCGCTGGTGGATGTGGATGTTGAGCATAACCGGTCCTATGTGGAACTGATGAGATTATGCGATAAATTCCGGACCTTGAAAATAAGGACAAACGCAGATACGCCGTCGGATACCCGAAAAGCAATTCAGTTCGGCGCGGAGGGTATTGGTCTTTTCCGTACGGAGCATATGTTTTACGGAGAAGGAAGCGATAAGCCCCTTTTTCTACTGCGGAAAATGATTATGAGCAAAACAAAGGAAGAACGTGTAGCTGCACTGAACGAATTGTCGGTTTTCGTTAAGAAAGACGTTAAGGCAACCATGGAAGAGTTGAAGGGCTTGCCGGTTACAATCCGGCTTCTGGACCCCCCATTGCACGAATTCGTTCCTCACTCTGAGGATAAGCTGGCAGCATTGGCCAAAGATCTTAAAGTGGATATGGCCGAAGTAAAAAAACGCGGTGAAGGCTTGAAGGAAAACAATCCCATGCTGGGACACCGCGGTGTCCGTTTGGGCGTTACCTATCCGGAAGTATCGGAAATGCAAATACGGGCTATTTTTGAAGCCGCCGGGGAACTTATCAAGGAGGGCAAAAAGGCCTTTCCGGAAATTATGATTCCGGTCACCTGTGCGGTAACCGAGTTGGAAGATCAGAAAAAACTGGTGGATAAAATTTACAGAGATGTGTGCCAGAAAGTGGGAGTTAAGGAAATACCATTCATGTATGGAACCATGATCGAGATCCCCCGCGCCGCCCTTACAGCAGGAAAGATGGCGGAGGTTGCGGAATTTTTCTCATTCGGCACCAACGACCTGACTCAAATGGGATTCGGTTTTTCCCGCGATGATATGGGCAGCTTTCTACCGGATTATCTTGAGAGGAAGATCCTGAAAGATGATCCGTTTCAGACAATCGATCAGGAAGGAATCGGCGAGCTTATCAAATGTGGCATAGAACGCGGCCGTTCCACCCGGAAAGATCTGAAAGTGGGTATTTGCGGGGAACATGGGGGAGATCCCGCTTCCGTGGAATTCTGCCATGTGGTAGGAATGAATTATGTAAGCTGTTCGCCTTTCAGGGTTCCCATTGCCCGTCTTGCCGCAGCGCAGGCGCAACTTAAGTACCCCAGGGAAAAAAGTTGAAGGCCCGAGGCAATTAAGCTATGAGGAAGGCCTGCCTTGGCAGGTCTTCTTTGTCTTCGGCATCGTGCTTTCAATTAAAAGTCGTCCGCGCCCTAGGATCTTGTGAGATAAGGGTTCAGTGATTTATGCACGTGTGGAAAAGAAGGATTATAGTTGCATGGTGGCGAACATAGTAAAATTGGTGGAGGAGGAAAGGATGGGTTCCGGACCGCATTCGCAGATTTTGGAGGAACTTCGCCATAAATCGGACATCGTGCAATTGGTTGGGGAGTATGTTGTTTTAAAAAAAGCCGGAAGGTATTTTAAAGGCTTGTGCCCGTTTCATAATGAAAAAACGCCTTCGTTTCACGTAGATCCCGAAAAGCAGCTCTTTCACTGTTTTGGGTGCGGGATCGGCGGAGATATCATTTCTTTTCTGGAGAAAATTGAAGGTTTGGATTTCAAGGGCGCGGTGCAATTCTTAGGCGATAAATACGGCGTCCGCACAAGCTTAAATGCGCCGGAGGCAAGTCCGCAGGAAAAATTAAAGCAGAGGATCTATGATCTAAACCAGTTGATAGCACGTTATTATCGATATCTGCTGGAGCATTCCGGAGAAAACTCGGGTGTAAGCCGTTATTTGGCTAAAAGAGGCATAAACGCGAAGGTATCCGGACAATTCAATTTGGGTTGGAGCAGCGCCCGTTCCGGTTTGCTGCCGCTTCTCGAAAAGAAACGGATCCCGCTGGATATTGCGGAAAAAGCGGGATTAATTATCAAGGGTCGAAACGGATATTATGATCGCTTCCGGGATCGCTTGATGTTTCCGATTCATGATGCAACCGGCCGGATTATAGGTTTCGGTGGGCGCTTGATTGGAGACGGTCAACCAAAATATCTTAATTCGCCAGAAACTGCGGTTTACAGCAAAGGACGCAACTTGTACGGACTTGACCATGCTAAGGAATATATCCGGAAAAATGCGGCTGCCATTATCGTGGAAGGATATTTCGATGTTATCAGCGCTGTGCAGCACGGTATAGAAAATGTCGTAGCTTCTTTGGGCACCTCTTTTACGGCGGAACAGGCTAAATTGTTGAAACGGTATACCGAGAAAGTATATATTGCTTATGATTCCGATACAGCCGGCCAAGCCGCCACTTTGCGCGGCACGGAGATTCTGGCCCAGGAAGGCCTGAAAATAAAAATGGTAAAACTGCCTGAAAACGAGGATCCCGATTCCTTTTGCCAGAATGAAGGGGGAGATGCTTTCCGGGAACTGGTGGATAAAGCCCTTGATTTGGATTTATACCGGTTCATGCAAATCATCCAGAAAAAAGATCACTCCACCCTGGAAGGGAAGATTAAGGTCCTGCAAAGCCTTCTTCCTTTCCTCCACCGCTTGAAAAGTCCGCTTGCTCAGGAGGAATATCTGTTAAAAGCGGGAAAATATTTAGATGTCAGCGAAGAAATCTTAAGGATGGAATACAGTGCGTATAAAAAATTGAAAGATTCTGCGGATATAAATACCAGAAAAAGAAATAATAAAGAGGAAAAGCTAGGCGCAGTATTACTTAAAAATCAGACAGAAAGCGGCCCTCCGAAGGCGGTAATCGAAGCTGAAGAAATCATAGTAAAAATACTTCTGGAAAACGGCAAGTTTCTGTCGCATATAAGATCTATGGGTTTTACCGGGGATTACTTGGTAAATCCTTTAAGCAAAGAAATTTATACGCAAATATGTTCCGGAATGGATGTCAAATATCTCCTGGAAAACAGCAGCCAGGAACAGATAAAATTTATGACCGGGATTATGTTAAAAGAATATGATTTTGAAATCGATGAGACTTACTTAAACGGAATTATCAACCGCCTCAAGGCGTTTTATTTGCAACAGAAACTGAAAGAATTGGAAAAGGAAATCATCGAATCGGGTTTGCGGAACGATGATAAGAAATACAGAGAGAAATCAGTGGAACAGTCTTTATTGAAAGAAGAACTGAGCAGAATTTATTCTTTTCTCTCCATATAATCACCTCAAACTCAGAGGAGGAGAAGGTTTGGATAAAGAGAAGGAGAGGGACTTTCTTGAGATAGAAAGCGTGCGCTCCCTGGTGGAAAACAGCAAGAAAAAAGGAATAGTCACCTACCGCGAGATTATGGATTCCCTGGAACAAGTTGATCTTACCCCCGAGCAAATAGACGAAATATATAATTTCCTTACCGAACAGGGTGTGGTGGTAATTCCGGAGGTTGATGCGGCCGAAGATAACCTGGATGAGGATGCAGGCAAGTTTCCTATTGTGGAAGAGGAACTGGACCTTGATCTATCCGTCCCCGAAGGCGTGGCGCTTGATGATCCGGTGCGGATGTATCTTAAAGAGATCGGTCGGGTGTCTTTGCTTACCCCCAGTGAAGAGATCGAACTGGCCAAACGTATTGAAAAAAGCGATCTGCAGGCAAAAAGGAAATTAGCTGAAGCCAATCTCCGTCTGGTGGTCAGTATTGCCAAAAGATATGTAGGGAGAGGGATGCTTTTTTTAGACCTGATCCAGGAAGGAAATCTCGGGCTTATCAAAGCGGTTGAAAAGTTTGATTACCGGAAAGGTTACAAATTCAGCACTTACGCCACTTGGTGGATTCGCCAAGCCATCACCAGGGCCATCGCGGATCAAGCCCGGACGATTCGCATCCCTGTCCATATGGTAGAAACCATCAATAAATTGATCCGGGTCTCCCGTCAACTGCTTCAGGAACTCGGACGCGAACCCAATGTGGAGGAAATTGCCAGGGAAATGGAGATGAATGAGGACCGGGTGCGCGAAATTATCAAGATCGCCCAGGAGCCGGTTTCGCTGGAAACCCCCATTGGCGAGGAAGAGGATAGTCATCTAGGGGATTTCATCGAAGACCGAGATGCTCCGGCTCCTGCGGAAGCCGCTTCCTTCCGGCTGTTGAAAGAACAGCTTGAAGAAGTCTTGTCCACCCTGACCACGCGAGAGGAAAAAGTATTGCGCCTGCGTTTTGGATTGGAAGACGGCAGGGCAAGAACCCTGGAAGAAGTGGGGCAGGTTTTCGGTGTCACCAGAGAGAGAATCAGGCAAATAGAGGCCAAAGCGCTCCGAAAATTGCGGCACCCCAGCCGTAGCAAAAAATTAAAGGATTATCTCGATTAGCCAGGATCACAAGAACCATAAACTGGTTCTTTTTGTTATATCCGCATGCACTCTTTCACCAACTCATTCCTGCCATAATAAAATATAAGGTATTTTCTGCGGGAGGTAGAAAATGAGCCTGGGGAAACATCTGTTTGCCGATATGTATTTCTGCGATAAAAGCATCTGCGAAAACTCCGGGGATTTAATCCGCGTTTTTCCTGAGGTTTTAAAAAGCATGGGTCTAAAGGTCAACGCCTTTGCATATCACTGCGATGACCTGCATGATATTTACTTCCTTTTGATCGCGCCGGACACGCTAATAACAATTCATGCTTTTCCGGGAAAAGATTATGTGACACTGGATATTATGATTGCATCCGGACCGGTGGAGCCCGAACTGCTCTTTGAGAAATTTGTCAACCTGCTGCAGCCGAAGGTTACCTCGCATGAGATTATCTTGCGCGGAGCTCATTTATCGTCCGTTGATTGATGGACTTGTTACCGCGTTCATTGATGTAAGACAATGGCGTTGTTACCTAGGTCGTCCGTTAAATATAGTGAATTATGGTGTACAAAACAGGTATCGCAGACGATGATGTAGAATTTAATTCTATCATGCGCATCAATAAAAATTTGGTTGCATATTTTCTGGACAAGCTGGGGAAAGGCCCTGAAACTTATGCCGTTTTTCCTACCGATAGGGAAAAATCCCGGTTGCTCCAAGATCTTTTGGCGGAGTTGGCGGGTGGCGCCATTACGCAAATGCATTTTTACACTTTTTCCGCTTTCACCCGCGATTTGATGGAATGGTTTCTGGAGGATCCGCCGGTTGAAGTTTCCTTCTCCCAATCGAGGCTGCTGTTTTCCGCCGTTTTTAGAGAGATGGTGAGAAGCGGGCAATTGCCCCTCCTGGCAAAAATAGCGGATTTGCCGGGAACAATTCCGGAAGTGGAAGAGGAAGTAAAGCGCCTGCGTCAGCGGGATTTTTTCACGAACCGACTGGATGCAATTGGGAACGGCCTTCAAAGGGAAGTCTTCTTGGTTGGAAGAGCATACCTGGATAAGCTTAAAGTAGAACGGTGGTGCGATCCGGAACGGATCTACGAGATCCTTGTGGATATTTTAACTGATCCGAAACCGCGCTTCCGGATTTCGTCGAGATATCCCATAATCATCCTGGTGGGCGGCTTTCACCTCCTGCCTTATCAGGAAAAGCTCCTTACCCTCCTATCTTTGGCGACAGAGGTGGAATTGATTGCGCCTGAAACCGTTTCTGAACGCGTTGTTCATAGTCTCCCGAAAGTTGCCGTGAGAGCCGTCTGCCAAAACCGGAAGCGGGAATCCTTCAACGCATTGATACGCTACTGGGATAAATCTAAATCCGCATCACAGGGGAGGGAAACCGGGACGGAGGGGGTGCAGATCCTTTTATGCCCTGGACTTTTCAGCGAAGCCTGGGAAATCGGAAGGCGGATCAAGGAATTGATTCTGTTGAAGGGATATCACCTCGGCGACCTGGCTCTTGTTTTGCGCGATATGGAAACATATTTTCCGATTTTTCAAGAGATATTCCTGCGCCAGGGGATTCCTTTGGCGGGCAGCAGGAATCTTCTAACCCACAAGCTAAGCCGGGCGCTGATCTCCATGATCAGGGCTTCCATCAATGGCCCGGATCAGCTTTCCATGGAAACCGTCTTACGTGATTATTGGCTGCCGCCATACAGCACCCTGCACGATGAGATGGCGGCACTACTTTATGAAGCGGAACTTGACTTTTCCGGCGATTGGCAGGATAAGTTGCAATCATACGACGCCCAACTGGATCATCTCCTGAAAAAAAGCGAAGATGAGGCCGAGCGGCGGATGTTAAAAAGGAAAAGGGAAATTGTTGCCGCTTCCCTTGAAAATTGGCCACAGCTTTTGGCCGCCATTAATGACCTGGCTGATACAGACGATATCGCTGTTTTCCTGGAAAAGTTCTTGGGTTACCTGCGCGGTTGGAAGCCTGCCCATACGGAAACCTCTTGCCTGTATGCTTATTTTGCATGGCTTGAAGCGGTTCAAACCATATATGCCGGTATAGTCAAAGGATATAATATAAAAAAGGACGATTTTTTATCCATCATTACGGCGGCGCTGAAAAAGCCCCTTCCGTATGGAGAGGCGGAAGGCGTTGAAGTTTTTCAACCGCATGAAATAACGGGACACATGGATATTCCGGTAGTGTTTATAGCCGGGATGACGGAGGGGCAATACCCGCGCAATATAGATATTAATTGGCTGCAGGAAGAGAGCGGGGCGTTCAGATCCGATCCGCAGGCGGAGATAGCGCAGGAAAGGCATCTCTTCAGCCAGCTTTTGAAAGCCGCCACGGATCGCATTTTTTTTACCGCTCCGTTAACGGATCAAAATGATAGACCTTTGACGATTTCTCCATTTCTGACTGAAATAGGAGAATATCTTGATCCCGCCGTAATTTGTCGGGTCTCCGCGCCATATGCCGGGTCAAAAGGCCTGGAGACTACCAGAGATGAATGGATAATTAAAAATCCACAGGCCGCCCTGGACGGGAAAGAAGCCTCAATGTTTTTAAATGCTGCGCTGCAAAGCGGGATCGCCCGTTCTGCGCAGGAGCGATGCGGGTGGAATGGATTTACCGTTGAAAACGGTTGCCGGAAAATATTGAAAGATCGTTATCCTCCTGATTTTGTTTTCAGCGTTACCATGCTCTCCGATTATGCCTATTGCCCGTTTTATTATTTCAGCAAATACCTTTTAAAACTGCCGGATTCTTCGACGGCGTCTGCCGATGCCATGATTACGGGAAACATGGCGCACCGGATCCTGGAGATTTTTATGCGGCGTCACTTAAGGACCGGTTTGGTTCCGGCGCGGGAAAAGGAATATCAGGATGAAGTGGGAGCGGTTCTTGAACAATGCATAAAAGAAAATGATCCGCATTGGAAAAACAAAAGTTTATTAAGATATTTCTTATGCCGGTGGATACATTTCGAACTCCGGCTGAGATTCGAAATGGAAAACGATTTTACCCCGGCAGCCCTGGAGTATGATTTTGGCCAGGAACGCAGTTTTTTTTTAATGCACGGAGATGAAAGTATTTATTTGAAAGGGAGGATCGACCGCATCGATCAAAGCAAACAGCATGGATGCATGGTTTTTGATTATAAAATGTCCCCGTCGCAAGCCAAATTTACTGCGGATTCCCCTGATGATCTGCAGATCCCCTTATATTTAATTGCCGTTTTACGGCTTATGGGGGAAGTGGCTTTCGGAGGAGGTTATTATGCGGTAAAAGAACCGAAAATACATGGTCTATGGATAGGGAAAGATTTTAAACCTGCGGCGTTAAAAGGAGCAATGCTTTCCGAATCGGAATGGGAGTCTTTGCAGGAAAAAATCATTGCCCGGATTTTACAGTACCGCCGGCAAATCCTGGCGGGGGAGTTTTCACCCTCGGCTGCAAGGTGCAGGGAAAATTGCCCTTATCGAATTATCTGCCGCAGGAAGGATCGGACCGACCAGGAGGATGAAATTTTATGAGCCGCCCGAGTTTTAAGCTCACCAGCAGCCAGTTTAGGGCCGTCCATGCGCTGGATAAGGACATCATTGTATCGGCGGGTGCAGGGTCCGGCAAAACCCTGGTTTTAGTGGGACGTTACCTGGAATTGCTGAAGCAAAAAAAAGCCAAGCCCGGGGAGATTGTGGCGATCACCTATACCCGTAAGGCGGCGCAGGAAATGTTGACACGTCTGCGCACGGAAATTGAGTCATGTCATGAATTGACGAGAGATGCATACTGGCTGGAAATAAAGGAGGAAATCGGAAGAGCGCCGATCAATACTATACATGGATTTTGCGCTTCGCTTCTGAAGGAATTCCCTGTGGAAGCCGGTGTCGATCCCCAATTTGTCGTACTCGAAGAGTTGGAAAGGCGGCTTTTGCTGGAAAAAACCGTCGATGATGTTTTAGCGAAGAGAATTGATGAGGACGGCAGCCTGATGCGCTTTTTTTTCCGCGACAATCTCCCGGTTTTATGCGGGGATCTGCTCGATAGAAAGCTTCAGTGGAATGACATACCGCATGAACCGGCTGCATCCATGAAGGCGGATCTTGCTGGTGCGCTCTCCGCTCTGGTGGACTCCGTGGAGAACCTTCTGGCGCAAACCAACCGGTTGAAAAAAAGCCCCACCAGAACAGCCATGGAAAAGCTGGCGTCCAAATGGCCAGCTTATCTTTCCAATTTACATGAGATTCTCATGCGGGACTTCGCTCCAGAATTGGCTGATATCCTTGGAGAATTGAAACTTTCCCGCCAGTGCCCGGGAATCGTTAATAGCTTAATCCGGGAAGTCAGAGATCAGGCGGATCATTTTCTTAGCGTATATCTTGCCCGGATCATCCCCGGTCTTAAACGGACCATCCTGGATTTATTGCAGAAAATCAGGGACCGCTTTATGGCGGAAAAAAAATGTCACGGCTGGCTGGATTTTTCCGATCTCCTGGAGCATGCGTTGATTATGCTGAAAAAATCGCCGGAAGTCCGCCGGAGGCTGGCGCGGAAATACGGCTATTTTCTTGTGGATGAGTTCCAGGATACCGACGAGACACAAAAAAGCTTTATCGATCTGTTAATGGATTCCAGGTATGGACAGGGCCGCCTATTTGTTGTAGGAGATCCGAAACAGTCCATTTACCGGTTCCGCGGGGCTGATGTGGCCGTATTCAACCGGATGAAGGAACACATCATAGCCAATGGCGGGGAATACCTGACCATGAACGACAATTTCCGCTCATGCCCGGCTCTGGTCAAGGCATACAATTCGCTTTTCGGCGGTCTTTTTGCGCGGAAATACGATTTCGAACCCATGGAGATCCGAAGATCCGGGGAATCCGCCGGATGCGCCGTAGAATACTTGGAATACGACGCCGAAGATAAAAAAGCCCGGCAAAGGCGTGCCGTTGAAGCGAATGTCATCGCCTGCCGCGTCCGGGAGATAGTTTTGAAAGGCCTGTTTCCCGGCGCGAATAGGAATCTGTCCTGGAAAGATGTGGTGCTGCTGTTCTCCGCCATGACCAACTCGTCTGTATATGAAAAAGCATTCCGGGACGGCAATATTCCTTTTTATGTGGTCAATGGACGGGGATTTTATAAGCAGGAGGAAATTATCGATGTTTGCAACCTGCTGAGGGTGCTGAGCAACCTCCATGACAACACCGCGCTGGTAGGTCTTTTACGATCCCCAATGTTTGCCGTGGATGATCAGACATTATTGAAGCTCTCTCCTCCCGCATGGTCCTTTTCGGAGCTTAAAACAATATCCGGTGAGCAGTCCGGCCTGGATGAAAACCAGCTCATCCTATGGCAGCGGGCGGTCCGGATTCTGGATGAACTTGTTTCCTTAAGGGACAAGCTTACGCCAGCGCAATTGCTGGTAGAAGGATTGCAACGTACGGAATATTTTTCCTATCTGGCGTACCAGCCGCATGGTGACGCGGCTTTGGCCAACCTGGAAAAGCTTTTTTCGCTGATGCGGCAGTTTAACCGAAAGGGCCTTCTCTCCCTGCACGAGCTCAACCTTCATCTGCAAGAGTTGTTCTGGCAGGAAAACCGGGAGAGCACGGCTCAACTGGACACGGAAAAAAGCGATCTCGTGCGGTTTATGACAATCCATCAAGCAAAAGGGCTGGAGTTTCCAGTGGTGTTTCTTCCTGATCTCTATTTTCAGAAAAGGCAAAAACTCTCTGAAATCGCGTGGCATGACCAATATGGGCTCGGATTATCCCTCCGCTGGGGAGATGCCAGGTACGAAGAGGAGACTTATAAGGCCATCAAGAATCGGGATCTTCAGGAAGACTTGGAAGAAAACCAGAGATTGCTTTATGTCGCCATGACGCGGGCGATGGAATATCTTGTTCTGCCCGTACTTACAGGCCCTACTTCTGACGAAGGCGCCTGGGGAAATCTTTTACAAGGGCAGGAGGCTTTTCAGGGATGCGTAAAGAGGAAAAAAGGCGCCGCGGAAAAACCAGTCACCCCGCTCCCGGTGGAAGGGATTCCGGAAAACCCTGCCCAGCCTTCCCTTGTGGCTTCGGTTGCTTCCGCAATGGAAGCGTCTGAAAAAGCATGCTTTTTATCCGCAACCGATATCCTGAATTATTTTTTTTGCCCCAGGCGGTTTTACTGGCAGAACATCGCGGGCTTAATTCAATTATCCCCGCTGATATCCGATGATACCGTATCTTCGCCTCTGAATACCGGCCAGTTGTTTCACTGGCTTTCCGCTCACTATTCATACGGCAATAGAGGGGAAGCAGACTCGCTGCCGGAGGATTACCGCGCTGCCGGGATTGGCGAATGCTGGAAAAATTTCCGAACGGCATATGATGAGATCAGTGCCGCCCGACAGCCGGAAACCCATTATTTTACTGAAAAAGAATTCATATTCAAGGTAGACAGCCTGATCATCAAAGGAAAGTGGGACTATCTATCGCTCTCCGAATCGGAAGGGACGTGCTATATAGCGGATTATAAAACTGCGGACGGAGAGAAACTTTCACCCATTCACAGGGAACTTTACAGGGTGCAGATGGATATATACGCTTTGGCAGCATGGCGATTATGGCCCGGCTATAGAATAGTAACGGAGATCATTTATCTTCGCAGGCTGCAACGGGAAAAGAAGCGTTATGAACCGGGCGAATTCGAAAAGATTCAAGCAAGTTTAAAAGAAGTGCTGAACTCCGTCACCGGAAACCATGAAGCCGGGGAGTTTCCATGCCACACGGAAAACTGCGCATATTGCCCGATCCATAATATTTGCCGTATTGACACAAATTTACAAAAGGCATCCCTCCTTTAGGGAAGAAAAGAGCATCAAGCAAACCGGTGATTTAAGCTTAGAATTATGATATTAGAAAATATACTTGATCCGTGACAATATGATTCGTACCAGGCAAAACACTGTTGCAAGCTTTCGTGATTTTAGAGGATGTCACGGAATCAGGATATATTAAAACATTGAAATCGATTAGGCATGTTTAATCACCGGCTCCATAAAATGCGGAGGGATTGAGATTGAAAAAATTCCATTACATGTTCCTTTTATCTTCCGTACTATGCCTTCTTTTATTCCGTGTTGCGGCGCAGGAGAGATCCTTTGTCAAACCGGATAATGCTCCTGAAGAGATTACAGAATTACAACCGAATGAGATGGGCAGTATCCTGATTTTGGAGTATCATCTAATCGGTGCGCCTGAAGGGGAATGGAGACGCACTCCCGAAAATTTCCGCCGGGATTTGCTGTTGTTATATAAGGAAAACTACTATCCGATAAGACTCCAGGATTATTTAGACGGAAAAATTACGGCGCCCAGGGGTAAAACACCGTTTATCCTTACTTTCGACGATTCCAGCGGCGGACAGTTTACGGCCATCCGCGTTAAATACGGCATTGTCCCGGAGCCCGATTGCGCCGTGGGCATCATGGAGGAGATGAAAAGACGATACCCCGATTTCCCCGTTACCGCCACTTTTTTTGTCCTGCCCGGAATCAAGAAAGAGTTGCGCCTTTTTGCCCAACCGGATTTAATCGGCGCCAAATTGAAGTACCTGGTGGATCACGGATATGAAATAGGCAATCATACGTTATGGCATCAGAATTTAAGGAAGGCATCCGATGAGGATGTTATAAAGCAACTGGCTCTGGCCGTCAAATATATCCAGGATTTCCTGCCCGGTTACCAGATGCGAAGCTTGGCGCTGCCTTACGGCATGCAGCCGAAAAATAAGCAATTGCTTCTGAAAGGGGAATATCAAGGCGTAAAGTATGAAAATCGGGCTGTTATGCTGGTTGCAGGCGGTCCTGCCGCGTCAGTATTCAATAAGGGATTTGATCCCTTTTGTCTACCTAGGATTCAGGCAGGGGATACGCCTTACGGGCCAGGTATATGGGTAAAACGGATGAAGAAAAATCCGCAAAAAAGATTTATCAGCGATGGAAGCCAGCATACCATCACAGTTCCTGTTTCCATGGCATCGGAGCTTTCTCCGGGACTTAAGCAAAATTACCGGGTGAATCTTACGCCTTAGACCGGTCTGGATAAAACTTCAGGTTGTGACGATATTATGATTGGGTGGGATGGAGGATAAAATTCCGATTCGGCGGCGGTGGATATGGTAATAGATGAAATGCGGCCAAAGGTCGCTATGGCGCTGGGCGGAGGATCCGTAAGGGGGCTCGCGCATATTGGAGTTTTGCAGGTATTGGAAAAGGCCGGAATCCATGTGGATATGATCGCGGGAACAAGCATGGGCGCGGTAATAGGCGCCATCTATGCCGCGGGTACCGATTTGAACTACCTGGCGCGGCTTGTTGCCCGGTTGAGCTGGGATAAATTGCTGGATCTTAGGGAGATAGGCTTTGCCAAGCTCGGGCTTATCGACGGGAGCCGTTTTGAAAGGATTATCGAACTGCTTCTTAGAAAAAAAAATTTTAATGAATTGAAAATACCTTTAAGAATTGTCGCAACCAATCTGGTAACAGGCGGCGAGGTTGTTTTTGAAAAGGGGGATCTGATCCCGGCTCTCCGGGCAAGCATCTCCATACCGGGTCTATTTATACCGGTGGCGTATAATGAAACCGATCTGCTGGTGGACGGCGGTATTGTTGCGGGCGTACCCGTTAAGGCCGCCCGGGAGATGGGTGCGGATTTGACTATCGCCGTATATGTCGGATATGATATTCAGCAGCATGAGATGAAAAGTATTCTGGATGTTCTGATCCAGGTGGTGGATATTATGATGGCAAGGATAGACTCGGTAAATCTTTCCATGGCGGATTTGATAATCGCACCGGAAGTCGGGCAGGTGGGGGTGTCGCGGTTTGATAAGACAGAGTTTTGCATTGAACAGGGTAGGAAGGCGGCGGTAAAGGCTTTACCGCAAATCAATGAATTTCTGGAAAAATCCGCATCCGGATCGCACGGCAAGCCTCCCCGTATAAAAAAGGCGGGTTTCTGATGGATAATACGGCTTTGGACGCGGATATTATCGTAGCCGGTGGAGGCCCGGCGGGAATGATGGCTGCGATTGGGGCAGCACAGGCAGGCGCCCGCGTTGTACTTTTGGAAAAAAAACCGCGCCTGGGCGTAAAATTAAGCATTACCGGAAAAAGCAGATGCAATATTACAAATGCGGCATCCGTGGATGAAATTGTGGAAAAATGCCATCACGGCAAATTTTTATACCGGGCGTTGCATGAGATGGACAACAATGATTTACAGGATTTTTTCCGCCGGCGCGGATTGGATTTTGTGGTGGAGAGAGGCGGGAGGATTTTTCCTTGCACCGGAAAGGCCCGCGATGTAGTGCGTATATTGGAAAATGAACTTCACAAGCTGCGGGTAAGAATCATTTGTCATTCCCCGGTGATGGAGATATTGACGGATGGAGATATGGTTCAGGGAGTTGCCACTGAAAAAAGGGCGTGGAAATCCGCGGCGGTAATCCTGGCGACCGGCGGGGCATCCTATCCGGGAACGGGATCAACAGGTGATGGTTACCTTCTTGCGCAAAAAACCGGCCATAACATTATCGCCATCCGTCCCGCGCTGGTTCCGCTGGAGGTGGCTGAAGCCTGGGCGCCCGATTTACAGGGATTATCCCTGAAAAACGTGGAAGTTGTCCTGCAGGTAAATGGCAAACAAATCGGCCGTGAATTCGGAGAAATGCTTTTTACCCATTTTGGGGTTTCCGGACCAGTGGTCCTTACTTTAAGCAATACATTGGCTTCCATGGGCGAACGGTGGAATCATCGAGCGGAGTTGTCAATCGATTTAAAGCCCGGCCTTTCCGAAGAAAAACTGCATGCAAGGATTTTGCGGGACTTTCAAAAGTACCGGAACAAATTGTTAAAAAACAGTCTTAATGAGTTGCTTCCAAGGACTATGATTCCGGTAATCATCGGACAGGCCCGGCTGGATCCGGATAAATTCGTTCATTCCATCACTAAAACCGAGCGGCAGATGCTGGTTGATCTGGTAAAAGGTTTGCGTTTAACTGTAACCGGCACCCGTCCGCTTTCCGAGGCGATCGTGACAGCTGGAGGAATTAATATCAGAGAGATCAACGCAGGCACCATGGAGTCCAAACTGATCAAAGGCTTATATTTTGCGGGCGAGATCATCGATTATCATGGAAAAACAGGCGGATACAATCTTCAGGGCGCTTTTTCCACCGGTTATCTGGCCGGCGGTTGTGCAGCTAAGGCGATACATAAAAATATATGTTTCCAGCCACATTAATCCTAACGTTATCGCAATATTTTACAGGAGCCAAAATGAAACGATATTATATACTCTGGGAGAAAATAGGAAGGATTTTTTTAGCTTTTTTGATGCTGCTTATGGCGGTAATCCTGGGGCTTCAGTTGCTTTACAGCTTCCCCGGTATAAGCAGACATATCAGTCCCATCGAAAAGCTGGAAGGAGAAAAAATTTCTGATGAAAAATAACATTCCGGCTGTTTCATCTGGAGTAAATGCATAAAACACACGCATGAGAGCAATTTGTATGCATGAATATGCGTCTTGACAAGATGCTTGCCGGTTTGGTAAGCTATGATCGAGTTACAAAACGCGAGGGTGGCGGAATTGGCAGACGCGCTAGACTTAGGATCTAGTGGGCAACCGTAGGGGTTCGAGCCCCCTCCCTCGCACCAGCATTGACTTTGAGGGAATCCGGCAAAATAGAAAAAAGGGCATTTGACAAACTTCTGACAAACTTCAGAGAAAACCGGGAAAAATTATCCCGGTTTTTCTTGTATGTTTTTGCAAATTACCCCTTGACACAAAAGGCTATTGCAGGTTATAATAAACTCATAAGTTACTTATGATATGATAAGGATGGTATCTGATGGGGGAAGCGGCCAGCTTAATGCGGCAGGATCTTATTTACAAAAACACAAAATGTTCACCCTGTACTCCATGCGGTTCTCTTTCGGAATGCCGCAAATGCAATGCATATAATCAGCCGAGGAAGTGGAAATATATGACCATTGATCAAGCCCTGGAAGAAGTGAAAAAATATATAGATGAAAGCCTTATCCCTGCGCGGAGCACGGTTTCCGGGTGGGTCAGAGGCGGCGCATTAAGTGAACCGATACGACGGGAAATCGGCGGTTACGGCAAGGGAACGAGGGATGTTTTCAGTAATGATCTTCCGCTTGAAATTGCAATAACAGCTTATATGCAAAAGGTGATCGGCCTGCCGATAAATAAAATCACAGGCGGCCGGAAGTGGTTTTACGAATTTTGGCGGCGGGAAAACCTCACCGGATTTTATCAGGAATACGCGGAGGCATTTTACTTGTGGAATCGCCTTTACGCAAAGCTAAAGGCGGGGATTCCCCTGGCGGAACCCGCAAAGGTGACAATCGTCAAGGATATATCGGGGGGCTTTTCCCGGAAGGTTGAAAAAGCCGAACGCGATAACCTGCTTTTCACTTACAGCGATGAACTCAAGGAAAAGCTTCGAAGAGAATAAAAAAGGAATAAACCCCGCTACGGCGGGTTTTTTTATTACCAAAATAAAGGGAGGGTTTACCATGTTTGAAAAATACACAGGCGAACTGCTTACGCCGCCTCAAGCGAGAAAGGCGCTGCGCTTGGGCAATTTGAAAATTTATGCCCTGGTAAAAACACCGGGTTTAGGGCTTAAAATGGGCAAGCGATTTTATTTCATCCGGGAAAATCTTGAACGGTATTTGCAAGAAGAAAGCTTGAAAATGAGGGCATAACAAAAACCCGGCGGGGCAGCCGGGCCGGGCGGTGATGAATTGTGAAAAGAGATGTTACTCAAATTATAACATTCGAGCCTTATAAAATCAATGAGGAAATAAAATATAATTTTTATTTACTACCGCAAGCGTTTTTTGAGAACGAAGCATATAAAAACTTATCCAATGATGCGAAATTACTTTATGCGTTATTATTAAACCGAGCGCAACGATCGGCCAGCAAAAAGGAATCTGTCAATAAAAACGGGGAAACCTTTATTTCTTATCCCTTTGCCAATGAAAAAGGGGAAGTTTTTATTTTTTATCCCAGGGATGACCTGTGCGAAACCCTTCGCGTCAGTAAAAATTATATTACCAAGTTGTTCCTTGAACTTAAAAGGCATTGTCTCATTAAGGAAGTGCGGCAAGGAATGCGGAGGGCAAATATTATTTATCTTGGCAAGGTGAAAGAAAATAGCCCTTCTAGCTCTATGACTCCCACGGGAAGGGAATCAAGAATCCCACAGGAAGGGAATCTTGACTCCCACGGCAAGGGAGGAAGTAATATTAATCTTAGTAATCCTGATCCCAGTAATCTTTATAAGGATAAGGAGAATGGTCACTTTTCCGGCGGTTCTGAAAAGATGAACCGCCTACAAAGTGACATCACTCACCCCAGGAAGATATACAGTGATGTAACGATTGAAACGACGAAGCTGTATATGCAAATGTATCAAAAGAAATTTCGCCGGAATCATCCATACCTTAAACCCGATCAACTTGAAAGATGCCAGGATGTCCTTGAGGTGAACATCAGCGATTATGGCTTGGAAGATATAGCAAAAATGATCGAGGCGTTCTTTAATTCGAGCATGGATACGGATTATAACTTTAACCACTTCTGCACCGAAGGAGTTCTGCAGAATCGAATATGGGAAGTGGCATACTGAAGCTGATACAAAAACTATTTGGAGCAGGTGATCGATATGTCAAAAATGATACGAATTCAAACAACCAAATGCCTTCTTGTTTTGCCGGAATCGTATCTGTTTCGGTATCTACCGAGCAACGTTTTAAGCGAGGCACTCCAGCGCGGCAAAGGAATCAAGCGGCATGAAGCGGCAGAAAGGCGCGCGGAGAGGGAAGGTTTGAAACCAATGGAAGAAGAGCTATTGGACAATCATTAACGCGCAAAGGCTTGAGGCTGTAAGGACGGGTAGGGGGGGTAAATTCTTGAAAATGCGTTTAGGTGTCGACCTGTCGCGGAGTACGACGCAAATTTTCGCGAAATTTGACCGGGGGGGATCAAAATGGACCGTTTAGAATCCGAATGGCCGGAAGTCACAGAAGAGGACTATGAGCGCGTTATGCTGGATCCTGAAGAATTGATCCCGTTTACCGAGGAGGACCGGACCGCCATTGAATTTTTTCCCCAATTTCCCGACTTTTTATGCCATACTCCCCTGCAGGTCTAGAGCCAAACGCATCCCAAGAATTTAACCCCCCCTGGGGTAGGGGCAAAAAAATATTTTTTTCAAAAAAAGGAATTTTCGATCCAACGTCGAACACCTATTCGGAAAAGTGAATAATGCTTCTCCGCCCCGGAGGAAGGGGTCCCTTGTTCCGGCCACACGGAGGGCGCACGTAGGAAAAGCGGGGTTCCGCAGAATGAACGTGCAAAATTCCCTAAATTTATAGGGTCTTTTGCGCGTTTGTTTTTTGCGCGAGGCCCGGAAAGGAACGAACGATGAACTTTCAGGAACTGCTTCAAAAGCACGCGCAGTTGATGGACACGGCAAAGGAAATCTATGGCAGGGCCTTCAAAAACTACACTTTGATTCAGGGACGCGATAAAGAAGCCCGCGAGTTTGCCGACCTTCTCTTAAAAATCAATGAGGCGCGGGCGCAGATCAACCTCTTCACGGATAACGGCGCAAAGGCCGGTGAATATCTCGGGATGATTGATTCCCCGGAGGAATTCATCACGGCGCATCGGAAACTTGATGAAAACGCGGCGCTGTGGAGCCGCCACGATTTAAAAGCCGGTTTCAATCCCGGAGCAAGCCCGCAGGACTTCCCGGAAACAAAATTCATAGCGGCGCATGAATCAAAGACATACCGGAACCTGTTTTGCGGCAAGAATGAGCGGGCGCACCTTGATAATGGCGGGTTTCGGAGTTTCGGCGAATTTGCGGAAGCGATTTTTTCCGGACGTGCGGATGAACGCCTGACCAGCCTAATCCGCGCCGCCGTGCGGGAAAATGTCCCCTCGGATGGCGGTTTTGCCGTCCCCGCGGAATATGCGGGCTTGATCCAGGATAAATCCTTAGAAAAGCAAATTGTCAGGCCGAGAGCGACAGTCATCCCCATGGATTCGCAGACTAAAAAGATCACGGCAATCGATGGGTATAGCCATACCTCACACTTGTTTGGTGGCATCACGACCTCTTATACCAATGAGGGCGGCACTATTTCAGACTCCAGCCCGAAATTCCGCGAAATGCAACTAACCGCCCATAAGATGACGGCGCTGATAAAGCCGTCTAACGAGGTTTTGGAGGATGCGCCGAACTGCGGAACGAATCTTATCAACATGCTGGCCGATGCCTTCGCGTTCAATGAGGATTATTATTACATTCACGGAACCGGAACCGGGCAACCCTTAGGGATTCTAAATGATCCGGCGCTGATCACTGTTGACGCGGAGGGCGGACAAGCCGCGGACACGATTCTTTATGCGAATCTTTGTAATATTTTTTCGCGAATGCACCCCGCGTGTTTGCCGTATGCGGAATGGTTTATTAATCCTGAGCTTATCCCGCAACTGCTGCAATTGAGCATCACTTACACAAACAATGATGTCCACGTTCCAGTTTTAACCAAAAACGGCAAAACTGGACAGTTTGAAATTTTGACCAGGCCGGTGACTTTCTCCGAAAAAATGAGCGCGAAAGGTGACGTCGGGGATATCCTATTTGCTGACATGAGCCAATATTTCATAGGTTTGAGGCGCAACGTTATTATTGCCACCAGCCCGCATGTGTATTTTGAAAGCGATCAAATGGCAATTCGCGGTATTCTGCGTCACGACGGGCAGGGATCTTGGAAAAGCGCCGTCACACCTAAGAAAGGGAGCGCAACGCTTTCATGGGCGGTAACTCTGGCAGCCCGATAAACGAAAGGATGTGAGTTAAATGCAAGGAATCGTGATCGCTGAACAGTGCCACATAGTTAATATCCTGCCGCCCATTGACATAACGGGGGGCGCGGTTTCAGACGTGTTTTCCATGAAGCACTACAACCATGCTACCATAATCATTCAGATCGGCGTTTCCGCAGCGGCGTTTACGAAAATTATCCTTGAGGAATGTGATGATGTTGTGCCGACAACGCATACAGACATAGCGCATTACATTTATAAAGAGGAAACCGCCGCTGGTGATACTTTGGGGGCACGCACGGCTGTAGCGTCTACGGGGACAACGCCTTCTGCAAATGACAATATCTTTTACGTCATTGAGCTTGACGCCAGCGAACTAAGCGCCGGTTTTGATTACGTGAGACTGGAGCTTACCAACGGCGCGAATTCCGTGATCGCTTCGGCGGTGGCAATTTTAAGCGGAGCGAGACACGCGAGCGACCAAAGCCCGACGGTGTTGACTTAAGGTTGATCCGGCGGCGGCGAGGATGGGCCGCTGCCGTTTCAATACGTTATACCTCCTTCTGGCGGGTCCCGGACTCCTGACCGGGGTCCGCCTTCTTTGCAAATAATAGACAGAAAGGCGTGAGCTGAATGTTTACTGGCAAAATTAAGATGTACAATCCCGCCAAAGGATACGGCTTCATAATCCGGCCGGACGGCGAGGATCTTTTCTTCCATATCAGTGGCTGCCATATCCCCGAGGCGGAACTCAAGCCGGGCCTGCCGGTGGTGTTTGAAGAGACCGTCGATAACAGATCCAAGAGAACAAGAGCCGTTGATGTCGAAAAAGCGGAGGTTTGAATGAGCACTTTGTTTTGTTCCATCAGCAAAACCGGCGGTTTATTGGCCGCAGATGGCCGGATCTGTGCGGAAATGAACGGCAGACGGGAAATTCTTTAAGGGCACGGCGAGAAGCTTTTTCGGCTGGGGGGACAAGCTTTTCCTTGCTATGACCGGGAGCGCGGCGAGTCATCTCAACTTCCTTTCCCGCGTCCTTCCGGCGGCGAATTTGACGGCGCGGATCAAAGATATGAGGTTCCGGCCAGTCCGTCCTGGGGTGGTTGGGCGGAAGTTAAAACCACCGATTCGAAAATCTTTATTGACGCAAATCTTGATTACACCAAATGTTACAAATACCGCTATCGGGCAGCGGACAAGAACGGAAATGTCAGCGGGTATTCCAATGCGACAGCCCCGAGCGCGGGGAGCCAGGAGGGGATACCTTCGAAGGTAAGTCCAGAAACTGCGGATGGTGATGTGGTCAGCGGTTACGGATTTTCAGGAGTACGATGGACAACCTTTTTTGATAGTGTCGATGGTCTTTATTGGAATCCGTCAGGCGGGAGTTATACTTTGAATGAAAATAGTCTGCTATTGAGCACGGGCGCCACCAGTGGGAACCTTGCCAGTTTTCTAAAAAATCCCTTATGTTTATCTTCGAATGTACTGTCATATTACCGGCGGCGAGGTTTTTTCACAATGATTGCATTATCAAGCGCCACAAACTAAACTGTATGGATCATAAATGGCAGTGTACCAGGGATAGGCACAAACGGGATGGGATTCAAGATTGTCAACAATTCGATAAAGGGATATGCTAAAAATAGTGGCGGGTATGAATTGATTGACTTGGACACCTTGAACGCAGGCGCAATTTATAGCTATGAATGCCTCTTAGAAGGTACGGCGGTAAAATTTTATTTAAATAATGTGCTCAAAGGCACAGCCTCAACATATGCGCCCACTGGATTAAGTGATAGTAGCCGGATTTTTTATATCTACATTTCGACTTCCGCCAATGAAAATAAAACGCTGGAAATTTCTTATTATGATTTTATCCAATATCCCGCCTCATAATTATGGAGCGATAATTTCAGCGGGGGTTGTTCCGTCGATTATCAAGGTTTCTGTTTCGCCTTTTGCAAGATAGATGTATTCGATAACCTGGTAAAATGTTGCCCCGATTGCAAATGTAAAATATCCATTGGCCGGTGTGAGTTTTGCGGTTACGGTTTGACCGGCAGGGATTGGCCCGATGAATTGATCGTCGAAATAGCTGGTGTCCATATCCGATGAAAAATTGTTCGTGATAACCAGATATGCCCTTTTTTCAAGACAACCGGAAAAAATAAGCAAGAGGGCAAGGGCGAGGATGATCCTTTTCATTCAAATTCCCCCTTTTTCCCAATTATACCACAATTTTACTCAAGGACCAGAAAAAATTCGCGCCAGGATGCCCCAGGAGCCTTCAATTTTTTTGAAGGTAAAATCACCTTACCGGGGATCGTTCGAACGTGACACACCCTGAAAGAATTATCAAAAGGGGGCGGTAACACGGCGTACCCTTTTTTATTTTCGGAGAAGGAAAAAGGGCCGCATTTATGCAGTCCCTTTTCCTTCTTCGCCGTGTTTGGCGAAGCCGTGCCGTACCAGTCCATGCCTTGCGGTACCTTGCCTTGCCTTGCCAGGCCTAGCCATACCATGCCGTGAAGTGCTGAACATTGGTACGCCACATCGTGGTGTTAATCTTATTATATAAGAACCTTCAAGAACTGTCAAGAGTTATTTTGATATTTTTTTAATAAATTTTCCATAGCTTCATCTAACAGCTTACTGACGGGGATCCGGGTCTTTTTAGAAAAATCTTGAAACCTTTTCCATATGGCTTTATCGACAGAACTGCCGATCTGAACCCTGTTTTTTAATATAACTTTAGCATTCAAGGACTTTCCCTCCTTGATTAAATTTTACAAGAATCTTCTTGAATTGTCAATGATTATATGATATACTATAATTAGCTTCAAGAAACTTCTAATAATTCAGAAAGGAGGACAATTTTTTTCCGGTATTTTGTCAGCCCAGGAATGACATAGGAAAGGGGGAACAACGATGAAAAATCTCATGAAATTGCTGGAGAAATCGCGCAAAAAGGGCGTGGGGCTTGTAACCGTCAAAGAAGCGGACCTGCCCGGAACCATGGAGAAAATAATCCTTTGTTTTCCCGGATTACCTTTGTTGGTCATTCAAAAGAAAAAGTAATCCCTTACCCCCTCCCCGCAGGAGCGGGGAATTTTTTTGAAATCGAAGGAGGTAAAAACATGCTGAAATGGTTTAAGCGAATCAGTAACGCGGTATTCCTGACTTTAAGCTGTTTTCTGGTCTGTTATTTTCTGATTCAACTTACCGAAAACCCGTACATCAGGGCGGGGATCTGCCTGTTTGCCGTGTCCCTGGATATTTTCATGCAATACGTTTTAGCCACAGGCCGGGCGGCCTGGAAGGGGAGATGGCCGCAGAAGGTCAAGGCCGTATTTCTATTCTTTTGTTACGCCTGTTACGTTGCGGCCTATGCGGTCCCTTCGGCGGTGGGTTTCTTCATTGCCGAAATTGACCTGACCGAAGCGGCCGCCGTAACAGCCGTTACGGGGCAAGAAACGGTAAAAACCCGCCTGAAACAGATTGACGCCACTATTAAAAATTTAAACCTGCAAATGGAAACGGAGGCCGTAACAGGATTCGGAGAACGGTCAAAGGCAATTATAGCGGAGATTAAGGAACTGACCGCGGAACAAAAGGTTCTAATGGATAATCTACGGAGCACACCGGCGCAGAAAATCAATCTTACCAAAGATGTTTTCGCATCCCTGGGGGCGGTCCTGCGGGTCCCCGGAAATTCCCTGAAGATTATCATTTTCGGCGTGTCTGTGCTTATGCTTTACCTGGGATTGATCCTCACGGCCTGGGATGTTACGGAAGGGGAACCCGCCGTTACGCCGGGGATCTTTTCTGTATGCCCGGTATGTAACGAGGCGTTTCCTCCTCGTAACGGAAAAGTTTTTTGCAGTAACAAATGCAAACAGGCGGCGTATCGGGATAACAAAATGAAGGAGGTAAATGGTAATGGCTGATCTGCGAATAACTTTCCGCTTGGATTCCGTGAGGGACAAGGATCTTGTTGCCTGGATCAATAACCTGGGATGGCGGGAGCGGTCCTGCTTCATAAGGCACATGTTGCGGCGGGGGTTGAAGGTTTTCGCCGAAAAGGGCGGAAACCCCGAAAGGCATCTATAGGTTGGGGATACCTTTGCAAGGTATCGACGAACTGTCGATGCCTCAAGGGGCATAAAAGGTATTTCCAAGCCGGGAACCCCTTGGAGCTATACGGCAAGACGGCGTAGAGATGATACGGCGAAATACCGTAGCATAGACCGACGGAATTTCAGAAAAACCTGAAAAAATCGGGATAGGATCGGATTCAATCCCCCCCGGCCCTGAAGATGGGGGGACAAGTTACACCCCCATGAACGCGCATTCTGGAGGGGGTCAAATCCGTTTTGATCCCCGAAACGCGAAAGGAGGAACCATGAAAAAACGTGCAGCAGGCGAAGGATCGATTATCAAGCGCAAGGATGGAAGGTGGATGGCTTCAGCCCTGATCGGCTGGGATGTCAAAAAGAACCGGCCGAAGCGGGTATATTTTTATGGCGATACTCAAACAGAGGTTAAGGAAAAACTGCAGAAGGCGATTCACCAGCACAAGGAAGGCGGGTATATCGCCCCGAGCAAAGTTTTTTACGGCGAATGGCTGGACACATGGTATAATGTTTACGCCAGGGCCAAGCTGCGTCCTACCACATGGCTGAATTACGGCTATTGGATTGAGAAGCATATAAAACCGGCCATAGGCGGGCACCTGTTTTTTAAGCTGGAAACCAAGCACATCCAGCAGTTATATAACGAGAAAGCCGGGATACTTTCCCCGCGATCCGTGCGGATGCTCCATACCATCATAAACTCCAGCATTGAACAGGCGATCAAGGAAGGGAAGCTGGTACGGAACCCGGCAAAGGCGGCGATCCTCCCGGCCAAGGAGAAAAAAGAAGCGGTTTACATGACCGAGCGGCAAATAAGGGATTTTTTGGGAAGCATCAAAGGGGATCGCTGGTTCCCGGCCTTCATGCTTGCCGTGGGAACCGGGATCCGCCTGGGTGAACTGTGCGCCTTGCGGTGGGAAAGCGTGGATTTGGAAAAGGGGAGCGTCAGGATCAAGGAAAGCACCGGCCTTGCGAAGAATGAGGGCGGGAAACGCAAAACAAAACGGGTAATCCTCCCGCCGAAAACCGCCAGGGGACTGCGGACCGTCCCGGTTCCCGGAGAGGTCCTTGGCGTTCTGAAGAAATGGAAGGCCAGGCAAAGCGCGGAGAAGCTACAACTGGGGAAGGCATACCGGGATCAGGGATATGTTTTCGCCTGGGAAGATGGTCATATGTTAGCGCCGGGATCGTTGTCTAAATACTTCCGGGAATTGATGGACGCAAAGGGCCTGCGGGAATTTCATTTTCACACCTTGCGGCACTCGTTCGCATCCATGCTGATCAAAAAGGGCGAATCCATCAAGGTTATTCAGGAATTGCTGGGACATAGCACGATTACGACGGCTATAGACACCTATTCCCACGTCGAGCCGGAAATAAAAAACAAGGCGGCGGAAAAAATCAACGAATTATTCAAATAATTTTGACACACTTCGTACACACTTGCCGGGAAAAAACATGTAAAAACGTTCAAGAAAAATCGGGAACAAAAAACACCACAAAGCCAATGATGACGCGGGCGGGAGCGATATACAGGGGAATGTCTGAAAACGTGTAAAAACGCCTGTTTTGGGACTTAGGATCTAGTGGGCAACCGTAGGGGTTCAAATCCCCTCCTTCGCACCAACCGCAAAACACGGCATCCTGTCTTTACGGTGGATGAATCATATATCGTGATTTTCGGAAAACGCGCCAAAATGCCGCGATATTCAGGATTTAATCACTTTTATATCGTCAACGGGGTGCGTTTTTTATTTCGAACGAGCGGGAAATAAACAGCAAAATCCAGAGGAAACTGCAGGAAAATGTCGTATATGCAAGACGTAGGATTTTTTCAAAAATAATCTTGAATTTCCGGATTTTAAAATGCTATTCGGAGGGCCGGGAAAATGGAGATACTAATCGTAGGATCCATGGCTTTGGATTCAATTGAGACACCTTTCGGAAATGCAGAGGAAACCATCGGGGGGTCTGCCATATACGCGTCCCTGTCGGCCAGTTATTTTCACTCCTGCATCAATCTCGTGGGAGTCATCGGCATGGATTTTCCCGGGGAAACATTGCAGTTCCTGACAGGAAAGGGAATCGATCTCAAGGGGGTTCAAACTGTCCCGGGCAAGACTTTCCGGTGGAAAGGCTATTACGATTACGATTTAAATACCGCACACACCTTGGATACGCAATTGAATGTTTTCGCGGATTTCGATCCGGTGCTGCCCGATGAATATCTTCAGGCGGATCTGGTTTTTTTGGCGAACATCGATCCGGAATTGCAACTAAAAGTTTTAAGCCGCATGAAACAACCCCGGTTGGTAGTTTGCGATACCATGAATTACTGGATAGCGACAAAAAAGGATAAGCTTCGGAAGCTCTTTGAGCAAGTGGATATGGTCATTTTAAACGATGCGGAATTGCGGGAATATACCATGGAACCTAATTTGATCAAGGCTTCTAAAAAATTGTTAAAAATCGGGCCCAAACTTGTCATAATAAAAAAGGGGGAACATGGCGCTTTTCTTTTTTCCGCAGACGGTATATTCAGCGCCCCGGCGTTTCCCTTGGAGAACGTACTGGATCCCACCGGCGCCGGGGATACTTTTGCAGGCGGAGTGATTGGCTCTCTAGCCGGTGCGGGCAGGATTTCCCAGAAGAGCCTGCGCACGGCCATCATGTATGGCACGGTAATGGCCTCATTCAACGTAGAGGACTTCGGTATTAAAAGACTTGGCAGCCTGGATCGGGAATGCATCGAGAACCGCTTTGAGGAATTAAAAAAAATTACCGCTTTGGAAATTATCTGATCCATAGTTTAAGAGGAGGAAGAATATGGCTGATTTTAAAAATGCCGAACTTATGGAGAACGGTATCCGGCGCATAGAATGGGCGGACAACAACATGCCGGTTTTACGGCATATCCGGAGTAAATGGGAAAAAGAGAAGCCCCTGTCCGGCTTGGCTATCGGCGCCTGCCTGCATGTTACCACGGAAACCGCCAACCTTATGCGGACCTTGAAAGCTGGCGGCGCAGAAGTGGCCTTATGCGCTTCAAATCCCCTGAGTACCCAGGATGACGTATCCGCGGCCCTGTCCCTACATTACGGAATTCCTACTTTTGCCGTCAAGGGAGAAGATAATGCCTTATATTACAAGCATATCCAGGCCGTATTGAATACCAATCCCGTTATAACCATGGATGACGGCGCGGATTTGGTGAATACTCTGCATTCGGAACGGCAGGATTTGATTCCGGCAATTTTGGGAGGTACGGAGGAAACCACCACAGGAGTTGTTCGTTTAAAAGCCATGGAGAAGCATGGATATTTGAAATTTCCCATTATTGCGGTGAATGATGCTTTGACCAAGCACATGTTTGACAATCGATACGGTACCGGGCAGTCCACCCTCGACGGAATCCTCCGGGCGACGAATTATTTGATCGCCGGCGCCAACTTCGTGATCGGAGGTTACGGCTGGTGCGGAAAAGGTTTGGCTATGCGAGCAAAAGGCATGGGAGCGAACGTGATCGTGACGGAAATAGATCCTTTAAAAGCTCTGGAAGCGGTGATGGATGGATTCCGGGTGATGACCATGGAAGAGGCCGCATCTGTCGGGGATGTTTTTGTGACAGTTACCGGTAATATCAACGTGATCGACCGGATGCATTTTCCGCTTTTAAAAGACGGCGCCGTTATTGCAAATTCCGGGCATTTTGATGTGGAGATCAACATTAAGGCCCTGGCGGAAATGTCGGTCGCGCACAAGGAAGTCCGGGAGAATGTGGAGCAGTTTGTATTGACCGGCGGCAAAAGGATAAATCTACTCGCCCAGGGCCGCTTGGTCAACCTTGCCAGTGCGGAAGGGCATCCGGCCAGTGTTATGGATATGAGCTTTGCGAATCAGGCTTTGTCCGTCCGCCTGCTTGGCACCCAAAAGACCAAGCTGGCCTGTAAAGTATACGCGGTGCCGGATGAAATCGATAAAGAGATCGCCCGTATGAAGTTGGATTCCATGGGGGTCAATATCGACAAACTTACCCCCGAGCAAGAAAAATACCTAGCAAGCTGGGACATGGGGACCTAAGAACAGTCTATATTATTCTGTGACAATTTTAAAAATGAATTTGTACGCTGATTTGCATTTGCATTCCAAGATGTCGGACGGTGCCCTGGAACCGGGTGAAATGGTGCTCTTAGCCCGCAGAAAGGGCATTTCTTGTATTTCCCTGACAGACCATGATTCCGTAAAAGGCATTTCCGGAGCCCTGGCTGCCGGGAATGAACAAAATGTGGAGGTAATACCGGGTATCGAAATATCATGCAATTATAAAGACGGCGAAATACACATTCTGGGGTATTTTATCCACTGGCAAGCGCCGCTTCTTGCGGAGTATACCGACAAAGTCACGGCATACAGGCGGGACCGCGGTGCCATGATGGTGGAACGGCTGAACAAATTAGGCTATACACTTACCATGGAGGATGTGTCAACTCAAGCCGGTTCCGTGTATATCGGCAGGCCACACGTGGCTAAAGCGCTGGTGCGTAAAAAATACGTACGCAGCATTGAAGAAGCGTTCATTAAATTACTTTCCAGAGGGCAGCCGGGATATGTTGAACAGTATCACATGACCCCGTTTGAAGCCGTCGAACTGGTGTTAGCCTGTGGGGGCGTCCCGGTTCTCGCCCATCCCGGGATATTTACATCTGCTCAGGGAGTCCCGGAGGAGCTTATCGGGCGGCTGATCGCCGCCGGTTTGATGGGGATTGAAGTCTACCACATCAAGCACGGTATCCTCGCAACAGGATATTATCTTGCCATGGCACAGTCGAAGAAACTTCTGATCACCGGGGGTTCAGACTGCCACGGCGGCATAAACGGGATGATTCTGGTAGGGAAAATCCTGCTTCCATATAAGTATGTTTCTCGAATAAAAGATGCTTGGAAGGAATTTTACGGGAAATAGCCGTGCAAGGATTTTTACCCGGATAATGGCCGGGTGAAACAGCGCCTTATAATCGCAATAACCTTTGCCGGGAAGAGGAAAAAGCCCATATATATCGAATAACCTTTTTATACTTTAATTTTCGAACCTTGGGTTTAATGAAGCAAAATCAATCGTGCAATAGCGTCGAAATAACCGGTTTCATTTTCAGCGGAACAGAGGTGAAACAATTTGCGAAAGTGGGTTGTCGTGTGTTTGGGATTAGTTTTTTTGTTGAATTTGAATATATCAGCCGGATTAAATACGCTTCCGGCTATTGCCGTCATCGCTTTTGACGCCGGCAATGTTAAGAATGCCGCGGCAGCGGAAGAATACAGGGCGCAGTTTGAGGTCAACCTTTTGAATTCCGGCCGTTTTAAAATTATTGAAAAAACCGAATGGCAGCCGGCCTGGGACAGATTGGATCTGCCGTTATCTCCGGCAAGCCTGGCGCAAAATCCCAAGCTCAAGGAAATCAAGGGGATCGATTATCTTCTCGTAGGGATATTTCTTCAAACGGAAAACTCCATCAATCTATCCTTGCGGTTGCTGGCTCTTCCGGGAGGGGACATCAAACAATCCTTCATCTGGCGTTCCGATGATGAAAAATGGTCTGAATTTCTCGCCCGTTTTTGGCTGCAGATCAAGGGCTGTTTTTTGATTAAAGGGCGTGTTATGAAAGTGGATCAGGACAGGATATACCTCGGCGAAGGGATTTCCGCCAAGACGGGGGCATTCCCCGGCGATATTTACCTGATCCAACGTGAAAAACAAGTCGTTTTGGATTCCGGTGAAGTGCTGGGGACTGAAATGGAGGAAATCGCGAAAATAAAAATCACCCAGGTTTACGATGACTTCGCAGTGGGAGTTATTCTCGAAAAGAAGGGTGGGGTAATTCCCGGTGATATCGCCCGGGAAACCATCGAACGTTCCGTGGAACTTACCGTTGAAAACAATAATCCGCTCAAGAAGCATCAATTTCTTGCTTTCAGTTCAAATCAGAACGGGGATTATGACATATATATCCGTGATTTCCAGGGAAATGCTAAAAACCTTACCCGGAATCCGGCTCTGGATTTGTATCCGTCCTGGTCGCCCGGCCAGGCGAAGCTGGCATTTTGCTCCAACCGTGAAGGAAAATTCGCTATTTATGTTTTAAATCTAAAAGACAGCCAGACGACCCGCATTTCGCCTCCGAATGGGTACATTGCCCCGGTATGGTCTCCGGATGGAAGCATGATTGCTTTTCTCGCCACCCGCAATGGTCTTGAAGAAGGCGGGATATACGTTATGAATGCTGATGGAACAGGCATCCGCCGGCTTACAAAAAACGATTGCGACAGCCGTCCAAGCTGGTCCAAGGACGGCAAAACCCTTTTCTTTTCCGGCCGCCGCGGGCTGGATCTTGATTTTGACATATACGCCATCGATATCAACACGGGGGCGATGGTAAATATATCCAAAAATGTCTATATGGACATGTATCCTGTTTGCGCGCCGGAACAGACCAAGCTTGTTTTCATATCGGATCGCGATGGAGTTTTTTCCCTTTACTGCATGGATTATAGGAGCCTATTAATCACCAGGATTTCAGAGGTTGTAGCCGCCGGCATTGTCAACGGCATCACATGGACTCCTGATGAAAAAGCCGTTGTCATGAGTTTTTACAGAAACGGTGAAACCGAATTATATGAAGTGAATCTGGAAAAGGGCAATGTGAACATCCTGTTTTCCGAGGCGTTCGACGAGTTGGAACCGGCCTGGACGAAATAACCAACCGCAGGAAATACTATATTGTGGTGATAGTTATGGATTTGTTTTCCGGCGATCCAAAAACCGGTGACGCGCGTGCCCCTTTGGCGGCTAGAATGCGGCCCGGCACTCTTGAAGAATTTATCGGCCAGGAGGATTTGCTTGGGCACAATAAATTGTTGCGCCGGTTGATTGAGGCAGGCGCCATCCAGTCGCTTCTTTTTTTCGGCCCCCCGGGCAGCGGAAAAACCACTCTGGCACACATCATAGCCAGGCGAAGCAACGCCGTCTTCTTGCCCTTAAATGCGGTAACCACCGGAGTAGGCGAGATTAAGGATGTCATCAGGGCCGCCAATGATCAGTGGCGGCTTTACGGCAGAAAGACCATTGTTTTCATAGATGAATTCCATCGTTTTAACAAAGCCCAGCAGGATGTGCTGCTGTCTGCGGTCGAAAACGGCGAATTGTTTTTGATCGGGGCCACTACTGAAAATCCTTATTATACCATCAATGCTCCTTTGCTGTCACGGTTGAATATTTTCAGATTCCACCGCCTGAATGCCGGGGAGATCGCCGTTTTATTGAAAAGAGCCATTGCGGATCCTGAAAACGGCCTTGGAACATTTCGTATTTCCGTGGACGATGGGGATCTGGGATGGCTTGCGAACTCAGTGGACGGTGATGTTAGAAGTGCCCTGAATGTTTTGGAGTTGGCGGTGCTGTCCACTCCGCCCCTGGAAACTTCCGGAGCAAGGGTGATTTCCAAGGAAACTTTTGCGCAGTGCATGCAAAAAAAAGTATACGATCGCAATGATGAAGAACATTACCATATAATATCAGCTTTTATTAAAAGTATGCGCGGTTCGGATCCGGATGCGGCGGTCTACTGGTTGTTGCGCATGCTGGAGGCAGGGGAAGATCCGCGTTTTATCGCCCGCCGGATGATTGTTCATGCAGCGGAGGATGTCGGCTTGGCAGACCCGCGTGCTTTGCTGGTAGCGGTTGCGGCTTATCAAGCCCTGGAAGTGGTGGGGCTTCCGGAGGCCAGGATCCCATTGACGGAAGCCGCATTATATATTGCCACCGCCGTTAAAAGCAATACAGTAGTGGAAACAATCGGTGCTGCTCTGCAGGATGTACAGAAACTGCCGTGGTATGCCGTACCCTTGCATCTAAGGGAGCCGGGCCATCCTGGGGATAAAGCGGGCGGCGAGGGCGGGGGGTATTTATACCCGCATATGTTTCCCGGCCACTACGTGGATCAAAAATACCTGCCGCCGGAATTATCGGGACAACGGTACTTCAATCCTTCAACCCAAGGTTATGAGAAAGATCTTCAATCATATTGGGACGGCATTAAAAATAAAAAAAAAGGGGAATAATCTGATCCGTTCCAGAAAAACCTCTTATCACCGTTGTTTAAAAATCAGCGGGATTGGGAAATACTATCCATGAAGGAATGAGCAAGTGCCATAACAACTTGCATTCATGGGTATATTTTTTTTACGGAGGCGGAAAGGAGATGAAAAAATGAAAAGATATATGCAAGGAATTGTCACAGGCAGTTTGGTGGGCGCAGCAGTGGGAATATACTTTTTGCTGCGTTCAAAACGCTTGTTGAATATAGTGCGGAGAATCAGATTACGTGCGCCAGTCGAAAAGGCAAATGTAAGTTCCATTGAAATAAAGAGGCGCGGTATAAGGCCGGAAATAAAAAAGAGTTCCCGGGTTTTTGCAAAAAGATTGGTAAGGTAAAAGCAGCACGCACTCATCAGAAATGGGTGCGTATTTATTACAAAAAACTTTTCCTGGAAGGGCAAACGCTTTGAAAAATCATATTAAAATCGGCATACGTGAACTTGCATTGGGCGCCGGTATTGCCGGTGCCGCCATTGTTTTCATGGCATTCCGGTTCATTTGGATCCCTTTGCTGATATCGGCCATAATTGCTTTTATCATAAATCCTCTGGTCTGCTTGTTTGAAAAAAAAGGCGCCTCCCGATCGACAGCCATATTAACGACCTATTTTCTTTTGTTTATATTTCTGGCTCTGTTCTTTTATGCAGTTGTACCGGTAATTCTCGATGAATCACAAAGTTTCGCCAAGATTTTTCCAGGCTATATGGAGAAGTGGCATAGAGAGGTTTGGTCGTATTTTCTTAAATTTAGCCGTCGGAAATTGCCGGATTACCTTCAAAATAGCATTAACAGCGCCATCGTTATGCTTGAGGAACGCCTCCGAATTGCATTTATGCAATTGGTCTCAGGGTTATTAAATTTTTTCCGCAATATTCCATTGATTTTTCTCATACCGTTTTTCACTTATTATATCAGCCGGGACTTCAGTTCGTTCAAGCGGAAAATCTTTTGCGTATACTCACAGCAAGAACAAGGGAAGGTCTTGGACGCAGTGCAAGAAATGAACCGGGTGCTTAATTTGTATTTGCGCGGCCAGCTTTTTATCGCTTTTATGGTTGGAATCATGGTTACAATGGGATTGCTGCTGCTAAAAATCGAGTTTGCGGTCCTGATAGGTATTTTTGCGGGTTTATTGAATCTGATACCCTATTTTGGCTCAGTCATCGGTGCAATTCCCGCAGTGCTGCTGGGACTGGTCCAGTCTCCATGGACAGCCTTTTATGTAATAATTTTATTCATCACGATAAACCAAATCGAAGCCTTTTTTTTATCGCCAAAAATTTTAGGAAACTCCCTCGGTTTGCATCCGCTGGTGATTTTTCTTGCAATTCTATTTGCAGGAAAGTTTTTTGGCTTTTTAGGCATGCTTTTCATCATGCCGATCCTGGGTATAGGAAAAGTTTTATTCAAGTATGCCTTGGAGGCTTTAGCTGGTAGTAAAGTTAACGGCTGAATCCTCCGATGTTAAGAAGGAATAGGAGTGATTTGGTGAAAGCGCTGACTGAAGCATGGGGCGAGAGCGGGGATACCGGATTTTCATTACGGCGCAAATTGGAAGAGGTCAAGCAGGAACTGTCCGAAAAGCAAAGAGAGTTGGAGCTCTTGAACAGTATTATCGGTATTTTAAACCGTTCTTCCAATTATAATGAACTATTTGAGCAAACGCTTCAATTGCTTTATGAAGATTATAAGTTTCATTTCGGAGCGGTTTTTTATGCATTCGATCGCGCGATTCTCAAACTGGAAGCCTTTCAGGGAAATGTTGCGGAGGATTTATGCGATGAAATCAAACACACCGCACAAAAGCTTTATGAAGCTGACGGATTGCTGGTTCCTTGCCAAACCGGCAAGATTCGTGATTTCCACTGCGTTTTTTGCCTGATTACGGGGAGTGGCGGCAAAAATGGGGTACTCTGTCTGGGATGGGCGTACGGAAAAAAAACATGGAAAAAACCCGAATTGATTCGTCGGATGCTTTTAATCGCACATCAACTGGGGATGGCTACAGGAAATATTCAATTGCATGAAGAAACACGCCGAAAATCCATCACCGATGCCCTGACTGGGCTGTATAACCGACATTACCTCAACGAATGCATACAAAAGTGGCGTTTGCTGAGCCGTGACAATGAGCCGTTAAGTTTTATCCTGCTGGATCTCAATGATTTCAAACATATTAATGACTCATACGGGCATCTTACCGGCGATGAAATCCTTAAAATCATGGCTGAAATCATACGGGCAAATATCAGAAGAAATGATTTTGCCGCCAGATATGGGGGGGATGAGTTTATTGTGGTGATGCCCAGGACCACTACAGAGATTGCGGAAACAATCCACCAGCGCTTATGGAATGCAGTGATGAATTGGAATCATCATCCTGAAGCCCAGCGTTTGCTACACGGGGAGTTGCTGGTGTTTTCAGCGGGAATTAAGACAACCACATATCGCAATATCGACCTTCTTTTAAAACAGGCGGATCGGGAAATCTACCATGAGAAGGAAAAAGTAAACCAAAAAATGCTACAGAAAATGGTGGCGCAGGCAGAGCAGGAAAGGCAAAAATATGCGGTACAAGCTGCCTTCAGTTTAGCAAAAACCGTTGAAGTCAAGGATACATATTTAAGAGGGCATTCATCGCGCGTACAGGAATATGCCGCGATGATCGCACAGGCCATGGGTATTGTGGGGCCGTTGTTTGAAGACATCAAGATGGCGGCAACTCTGCATGATATAGGAAAGATCGGTCTGCCGTTGTCCATCCTTCATAAGCCGGAGCCGCTTTCCGAAGAGGAACTGCAGTTATGCAGGCAGCATCCGGTTATCGGAGAGAATATTATCAAGGATCTGGATGTGATGGAAAATGTAGCGCCGATGATACGGCATCATCACGAAAGGTACGACGGATTAAACCAAGGCAAACTATCCGGATATCCCGACGGACTATCCCGCGAGCAGATTCCCATAGGCGCCAGAATTATTGCAGTGGCCGATTCATTTGACGCTATGATTTCAAGCCGCCCGTACCGGAAAAGTTTTGAATTTGCCTCAGCGATTCAGGAAATCCACCTTGAATCGGGAAAACAGTTTGATCCTGATGTGGTAAAGGCTTTCATACGAATCATGCATAAGCCGGAGTCATTTCTTCAGCCTGTTGACACACAACCTGTAAAAGTGTTAAATAATCCGGAATGAATACCGATAAATACTGAAGGCAGGAATTATGAAAAAAATGTGAAATATCTTATTTGGAACAGGCATAATTTTTTGGACGGCAAATATTTTAATCTTGTCATTCATATGTCCCCATGATATAATCTAAATGCTGATATAGGGGACAGAGGAAGAGGTGATTTGATGGTAATACAACTCTCTTACGATGAAGTTCTCAAAGTCTGCCAGAATTGTCCCAAATTTAACAAAAGCGATTCAACATGTCTATCAGAGACTCAGTACATCACGCTGATAGATAAAAGAAAATGTTCCAAATGGGATGCTCACTACGGAAGCCCGTGCCTTTACAGGGGATAGGATGGGCCTGTGGCTCAGCTGGGAGAGCGCTGCGTTCGCATCGCAGAGGTCGAGGGTTCGAATCCCTTCAGGTCCACCATTTTAATTAATTTCGCTGATATTGGACACATTATACGTGTCTTTTTATTTTTAAACTTTGCTGGTGAAATCCAGTGTTGATCAGAGGTGGAAATATTGTGCATTTCATCCATATCCGGGAAAATAGCCGCACTAGAACCAAAAACGCATGAAATTCTAGAACGGATATTTTTAATTCAGGAAGGAATCGGTCGTCTTGTGATACCCGAGGCCATGAATGAGTGGGTAAAAAGGAATTTCCATGAAACAACGGAACTGACAAATCAAAAAATCGTCAAGGTCACAAACCTGATCACCATGGAGGGAAGCCTTTTCAGCGTAATTCGCGCCAGACGGCCATTGTTGAAAAGTTCCGATAATTTAGGAGATATAATAAAGCAACGCGACGCATTTTGCCGACCGTTGGCATCGACCCCTGAAGATGCTTTCGGCAGAATTTTTGGTAAATATGCTCTGACCGCGGCCAATATTGCGAAATATGACGTATTTCACAGCCTGATAATTTTCAATGAGCATGATCCCTTTGCGATTTCGCGGGAAAAAATCAAGGATTCCCTATCGATCGGCATGAAATGGGCGCACATGGTCCAAAAAGAGGATCCATCAGCACGTTACTATATATTGATTTGGAATTGCCTGTGGAGGAGCGGAGCCTCCATAGTGCACGGGCACATGCAGGTGACTTTAAGCCGGGGTATTCATTTCGCAAAAGTGGAATCCTTACGCCGTTCTGCTTATAATTATTATAAGAAATACGGGACGGATTATTTCCTGGATCTCTGGAGCGTCCATCATGGTCTGGGTCTGGCGTGGAGTCATGATGCGGCAAAAGGACTGGTATATCTTTGCCCAATAAAGGAAAAGGAACTTTTTTTAATTATTCCCGAGTATAACGAAGATTTGTTGGCGGATGAAATATTTTTTATGCTCGATTGCTACCGAAGCATGAAAGTGGAGAGCTTTAACCTGGCATTATATCTAAAACCGCTGAAGGCGGGGGAGGAGGAAGATTGGTCCCATTTTCCGTGTATCGTACGTCTGGTTGATCGCGGGCTTCTGGAGAACCGGACGAACGATATCGGAGCTATGGAGTTATATGCAAGCAGTGTAATATCCGCTGATCCCTGGGATGTCATGGAGGCACTAAATAATACCGCGAAGAACAAGCAAAACTGATGGCGACAGCCGATCAAAATTCCTTGGGGCTGCTGTGGGTATCCAGAAAAAGTTTGTATTTATCAGTAAAAACTTTGATCTTGACATCATCGATTTTATCCACATATTTGATGAAACTGTCTGCTTTCTCCGTTTTGATCAGTCCAAAGCCATTATCTTTCCAGAGGAAAGTATAGATTTGCCAGGAACCGCTTTCCCGTACGCCGCCAATCAATTTTATCTCCCGGGATTTTGTCTCATAAAGAAAAACCGATGAGTACGGTATCTGGGAGAATACCGGATAGAACCTGTCCGCCACCAGGCCAAATACAGTAAGCTTGTAGCCGGGGGAATTGGCATTCGATGATTTTTTGCAGAGTAAGATCTCAGAAACGTTGTCAAGATTAAGATCGTAAAGATATACGCCTGCAGGGGAACCGGGGAGATGCTCTTCCAAATCAAAGGGAGCATCTGTGATAATATAATATTCTTTTTTACCTTCCAAGCCCGATTTTATGACAGCCAAATCATTCAAGCTTTCCCTGCTTGTCTCTCTCCGCAGGAGAAGGATTCCTTCGACTTTCCGGTCCTGATTGATGTCCCGGACGACCCATTTCTTAATCTGAAGTGTATTCAGAAAATGCAGGATATAATCCTCGAGTGTACCCGGAAACTCAGGCTGCGGCAGGGGATCTGCGTACGGATTCATTTCCGGGTGCACTGTAGAAAGGATATTGTGAAATTTAACATGGGAAAGATAGTAGGAGCCTTCCAGACGATAATAGTTTTTCCGATAATTTTTAAAATCGATGGTTTGAGAAGATGCAATCCTGGGTTCCGGCGCATTTATTAGTCCTCCCGCACCGGTTTTTAGGTGGTACTTGCGGAGCAAATAATTGTTAGAGTCGGCCTTGAAAACCGTGATAATTTCCCAAAGTTCAACGCTGTTGCGCTCGTATAGAAAAAGATGCAAATTATAATTGGCCTGGAACTTTTTTATCCTGCGGAATGACATGCCATCTGCGGCAAACAAGTCCAGGGAGAGATAACGATTATCCGGCATAATATTGCTCAATGAGGCCCAGGAATGTATATGGAATTTTTTATCGAACAGATAAACCGGTCGATAAAGATAATTCTCCGGATTCGCAGGATAACCGTAAGAACGGTAAGGGAGTTCTTCCGCGTGAAATTCCTTTTTATTAAAATCCCAGTCTAAAAGAAGGCCTTTTAATATGGGCTTTCCTCCGGGTATCGCATATATAATCATTATTTCAGGATCCATATCGTTGTCAAAAGCAGGGGTAATTTCTTTTTGCACGATTTTACTCCCCGCAGGCAACAGCGACTTCATCGCGGTGTCGTCTATGGGTATTTCACTGTAAACAAAAAGTGGAGCTGTTGGATTTGTATTTTCATCGCCGGATTTACGTGAGGTGATATCCTGCCTAAGCCGTGAAAATTCCAGATAGTCCTTCTCGGATAAAGTAAAATCATTATCCGGGGTCTGCCATTGACCGGAAGTAAAGTCCCAGCACCATTTTTGAATTATGCAATAATTCTGCTCGCCTTCCGTGATCAGATTCACAGAGTCAATATAATAATTATAGGGTGAATCCTTCAGTTGATACATTCTAAAGTCATAGTTTGAAGATAACTTAAGCCATGGAACCAGCGTTTTGCCGTTGTTCATGATGATTTGTATTTCTTTTTGCCGGGAATCGGCGGGCTGAAAAAGGACAATAACATCGATCAGGCCGTCATAGTTGATGTCCTTTAAATAAAGGCGTTGATAGGTATATCCCTGGTAGGGGGATTCAACTTTTCCCCCAGTAGATTTCAAAGGGGCGCCGAGATTTTTAAGGTAATAAGGGATAAATTTCCCGGCGTTGAGATCCAGCACCGCCAGGAAATGCTGCTCATAAAATTCGTAAACGGCACAAATCTCCAGCGTAGAATCCGTATCGAATCCCTTATCCCATGCATATTCCAGGATTTTTGCGTCTTTTGGTAAAAAAGCTTGAAAATCATTGCTTTGCGCGAAAATGGCGGCGTAAAATGCTATTAGCAAACAAAGGCAGGTTAATATTCTTGACATAAGCCCTCCGGATTATAAAAATATTAATCAGTTGCCCGGGAGGATCTTTTTTAATAATTCACTATATATATCATATCACAATTTTATTTTTTTTGTTATTTAAATACTTGCCGAGGCAATTGCGTTGTTACTTTAATTCAAGGTCTTGCCATACGTAAAATTATCATCACAACGCAAATTGCTCTTGCCAGGGAAAGGCATATTGGATTATTATAATATTATGATATAATAATAATCAGGATAGGAGGAGATGATTATGAGTATCCATTTGACGTCGGATAACTTTCAAAGCGAGATATTGAATTATACGGGTTTAGCGATTGTTGATTTTTGGGCGCCATGGTGCGGCCCCTGCCGAATGGTCGGACCGATTCTGGATGAAATCTCCCGGGAATATCAGGGAAAAATCAAGGTGGGGAAGGTCAATGTCGACGAAAATATGCTGCTTCAAGCACATTACGATATTATGTCCATCCCTACCATGATAATTTTTAAAAACGGGGATATTGTAGACAAGGTTACAGGCGCAGTGCCAAAAGCCGTTATTGTCCAGAAACTCGAAAAATGGCTCATTTAAATCCGCAGAAATATACTGGAAAACTGCTTTGGACATTCATATAGTCTGAGTACAGCCTCTTCGATTTCCATTTCCAGTGAATTCCTGGCGGATGAAAAAGGTTTTTCCAGGATTTGCGTGATTATTTCCTCAATGTTAATCAATTCACGCTTTGAAGGTATGACCAGAGGAAGATTTTCCAGATTGCTGCGCAAGACCTTCAATGCAGAAAAAGTGTTTTCATAAATATATTGTAAAAAACGGGAGTTCATCAGAGCCAGGATGTATTTTACGGACATCAGGGGTATTTGGGGTATCAACAGATTCGCATTGTTCAAAATAAGGTGTTGCTTGTTATCATAAGCAAAAACCAATCTTTTGCTGATAAATCTGTATATTAATTTTTCATCGGCGGCGTAGAGACTATGCGGCGCCACCTGCTGCAGCACGGCGCGATTATATTCCACGTATTTTCTATGCGCACCGTGGATGTAGCGTTGGATGTCCCCGGCAAGCAAAACAGGTTGATACAGGGCGTTCAAAGGTTTTTCCGCAACAAAACGACGGTTGTCGCCGGTTACGATTCCCATGCCGAATAAAGCCTGATCCTTTAAATAAGCCATGGGAAGAGACAGGATGTGCTGCTTAATTTTCCTATAGGCATCAGTATGCCTGGTATTGAAAATAAAAAAAGGATTTTCTCGGAAGCAGTCCTGTGACACAGAAACAGTCTGGTTTTGCGCCATGATGGTGACGGGACGGTGTTCTGCCTTTGCAGCGGGATGTTTTTTTTGCATGGCTATTATCACCGCTGGCGAAAATACGCCCGCAAAAATATTGCCGCAATGCGTTATTCGTGTAATAAAGGTTCTTTCCAGGATTAATTCCCTCAATCTGGAATATGCCCTGATATTCAGCAGGGCTTCGGGAACAAGGAAGGAAATTCCGCCGCCTGGGATTGTCTGCTCAATTCCCCGCGCCAGAAAAGCCGCAAAAGTATTTGAAAACGGCAAAGACCGGGGAGCCGGTGCAGATGCCTCGTTTTGCGCGCCCCAAGGCGGATTGCCGAAGATGTAGTGATATTGTTCGAGGGCCTTTTGTTTAGCGCCCGCCAAAAAATTACTTTGAAGGATGTGGGGTTCGCAAGGAGCTGCCTGTTTTTTTTGGCATAAAAGATTAAGCTTGCAAAGCGTTACAGCTATGGGATCAAGATCAAAACCATGGATATTTTCGGCAAGTATCCGCTCATGGCGTTCTCCGTCAGGGATGCCGCGCCTCTTATATAACGAAGACATTTCGCGATAAACAGAAATAAGGAATTGTCCGGCGCCGCATGCCGGATCCAGGAGCCGGGAGTTGCCTTCAACAGGGATCTCCATATGCAAGGCATCGATTACGTCATGACATATTTGATTTGGCGTAAAGTATTGCCCTTTCTGTTTCCGAAGATGGTGGGAAATAAGGCACAAATGGATGAAACCTACAAAATCGAAGGGGACGGGATTGAACCGGAATTTTTCGATAGTTCCGGCGATTTTTCGCATGGCAATCAATGGGATGGATTCCCGGTGCAAAACGCCTATCAAATCCGTCATCAGCCTGCCCTGGCAGAACTTGACGCGCCCCGGAGCAGCATAAAAAATTTTTATAATATTGTGATCCGGGGCGATCACATGACCCGAATCAAGAAAATATTTCAAGACGACGCATTGCAGTATGAAGGAGGACAAATGGGAAAATTCTGAGGCAAGAAAAGATAATGAATCGATAAAACCGGGAGGAAGCAAATGCAGCGGCATATATTCCCGGGGAATTATCCTGCCGACTGAGCCGCCCCTGTGGCGTCTTGTTTTATGCACCTGCAGATAGGCATCCCGCAACATAAACTCCTGCAGTTGACTGGCATTATAAAAGCCTTCCGTATCCCGTTTAGGCGCACGTCCGGACTTTTCCCAATTTCGCAAGGTTGCAGGGCTGATGCCCAGTATCCCAGCGGCTTCGGAGCCGGGGATTTTTTTTCCATGGCATGAATTCTTCATTTAATTGCTATTTTACCAAATATAAGACAGAAAGTGAAGCGGCAGAGCAATTTGCGTTGTTTTATGATGATTTTACGGCTTGCCACTAAAAGCGTTGTGAAAAACCCAATTTATATAAAGGAAAAAAGCAATTTATGTCGAATAATGTTACTATCAATCTATGGAGATGATAGTCATGTTAGGAAAGAATGAAAAGCAAAGCTCTATTTTTCAAATGGTAATTATCGATGACTTGA
>JBLNCG010000065.1:0-17848 GCA_050260475.1 Bacillota bacterium | reverse complement strand
GACAACATCAAGATGAGCATCGAGCTCATCACCCCCATCGCCATGGAGGAGAAGCTGCGCTTCGCCATCCGCGAAGGCGGCCGCACCGTCGGTTCCGGCGTGGTGACCAAGGTTATCGAGTGACCCCCTCATCCCGTTTCTTTAAAAATGCGGTTCAATCCGGACAAAGACATGGGCAAAAAGGCTTTTATCAAGAAGGCCTTTTTGTTTTTCCGGAGAATATATATAAATAAAATATATTAATTATTGATAATGGTGAAACCGAGTTCGACCGGGAAGACAGGAGGCAGAAGGCTGCAGACTGAGGACCGGAAGACGCGTCGCGAGAGGGTGATTCCTGTGGCAAAGCGTTTCATATTATCTTTAATGGCCATAGCATTGATAATCTTTAATGGCGGTTGTTTTTACGCGCCGAAGAAGGGAGCGGTTGAAGGCTATATTCTGGTGGATCCGGCCAATTCCCGCTCCATGCTGGCCAGGGGGATCATAGACGAATTGCCTGGAATGTCCCCGGCTGCGGTAGCCGGAGCGTATGTCGCGGCCTATACGGGCGGCATCGGCGGCGCTTTTGCGGGCGGGAGCTATACCAACAGCAGCGGGTATTTTATGATAGCGCAATTGGTGCCGGGCACATACGGAATCACCGTCACCTGCAGCGGCTTTACGCAATTGGACATCAGCATGGTGGACGTGTTGTCGGGGGTGCGCATCAGCGTAAACGACAACAATATGACCATACCGCGCAAGAGATGGAACTTCCTGGTTTATATGGACGGGGATAATAATGCGGAAAGTTATGCCATCGCGGATTTGAACGAAATGGAAACCGTCGGTTCCACAGCGGACATCAATGTCATAGTCATTCTGGACCGGTCTCCGAGCTATGACACCTCCAACGGCAACTGGTCGGGGACGAAAATTTTCTATGTCACCCCGGACGGCGGTTCCGATGTGATAAATTCCACCGTAATGGCAAGTTACAATGAACTGGATATGGGAGATCCCCAGACCCTGACCGATTTTATCGTTTACTGCCAGACCCGTTGTCCGGCGGATTACACCTGCCTGACATTGTGGAACCACGGTTCGGGCACCTGGGGCAAGGCTGCGTCTCGGCGGGCCGCAAGGGGCATATGCTTCGACGACACCGACGGGACGTATTTAACCGCCGACAACGTGCAGACCGCGTTATACAACGCCAGGAACACCGCGGGGTGCTCTAAAATCAACATATTGAATACCAACGCCTGCGTCATGCAAATGCTGGAAATGGCATATGAGTGGCGCGCCGAGACTGATTATCTGACAGGCTCGGAAAATTTCGTGCTCGCGACGGGAAGCGATTACGAAATACTTTTGGGCCACCTGGCCGGAAACCCGGCCATGCTGCCTGACGGATTGGCCGCAACAATTGTAAATGATTTCGGGACGGCTCAGGCCGGAGGCAATTATACATATTCCGCCCTGAAATTGAACGGAACCGAATTTACGAATCTGTTCAACGCTTTTGGCGCCTTCGCCTCCTCCCTTAACAGCATCCCTTTATCGAATATTACTGAATGGGATATTATCGTTGATGCAAGGAACAACGCCATATATATGTATTATGATCTTGAAAACCTTCCCGAATTCCGGGACCTGTATTATTTTGCCAGTTATTTATCCACCAGTTCCACGGATGTAAATGTCAGAAGCGCCGCCGCCGCTTTACTGGGCACGATTGACGCTGCGGTTCTCGCCCGGGTACAGGGCGGAACGCATCTCGACACAAGAGGTATCGCCATAACCCTTACGAATAATATTACCTGGCCGCTTTATGCCGCGGATTATCCATCTTTCGAATCGTCGACCGCGACGTTGTGGGACGAATTTCTGGACAACCTGGCGGTATATACCACGCCGTGATGTATAAAGCGCTTTGTCCGGGATAACGCCGGGAGCAATTTGCGTTGTTATGACAATTTGCGTCTTGCCGCTAAATATCGATAGCCTAATGGTAGCCATACACTATTTAGCGGCAAGATCTTAAATTAAGGCAACAACGCAATTGCTCGCCGGAAAAAATGCTTGACAGATTCCCCTATGTGTGGTAACTTTTATAAGTGACTGCTTGTAGGGGTCTTTTTTTTCTTTTGAAATCCGTGGTCAAAATCGCTTTCTGCTTGGCAGACAGAATTTTCACGGGATGAGCGTTTTGCGATGCAAAACGGCCCGTATCTCGAGCGTCCAAGTTATCGGCGGCCCGGCCGGGAGGTGTTGAAAATGCGCGAGGGAATTACCTTGGCGTGCAATGATTGCAAGAACAGAAACTACCGCACTACCAAAAACAAAAAGAACGATCCTGATCGCCTGGAAATCAGGAAATATTGTAAATTCTGCCGCAAGGAGACGGTGCACAAGGAGACCAAGTAAACATTTGAACCGGTGATTAATATACGTCCGCCGATTTCGGATTCCCGAAATCATGATCATAAGCTTAATCACGGGTTTAATAAACGGACAGGAGTGAAACCGATGAAGGCTACGGTGGTTAAGAAGGCCCCCGGCGGAAGATTCTTTCGCGATCTCAGCGCGGAGATGCGCAAGGTGAACTGGCCGACCTGGAAGGAAACCCTTACGTACTTTACGGTGGTCATGTTCACGCTGATCTTTTTCGTGGTGGTATTTCTGGCTTTCGATTCGCTCATGTTGAACACCTTTTTCCCCTGGCTGATCGGCGGAAAGTAAGGTAAGGCAAGCGTAAGGAAGGTAATGATGGAACAGGAGCAAAGAAACACCAACTGGTATGTGGTTCACACTTATTCGGGGTACGAAAACAAGGTGAAAGCCAACCTGGAGCACAGGGTGGAATCCATGGGTATGGAAGACAAGATTTTCCGCATCCTTGTCCCCATGGAAGAGGAGTTTATCATCCAGGACGGCAGGAAAAAACTGACCAAAAAGAAGATTTACCCCGGTTATGTAATAGTGGAAATGATCATGAGCGACGACTCCTGGTACGTGGTACGCAACACCCCTGGGGTGATGGGCTTTGTGGGGTCCGGCTCCAAGCCCCTGCCGCTGCAGGATCCGGAGATTAAGCTGATACTCAAACAAATGGGCGTGGAGACGCCCCGGCCCAAGGTGGATTTCAGCGTGGGAGAACAGGTCAAGGTTACCCGGGGGCCTTTTGAGAATTTCGGAGGAGTGATTGAGGAGATTTTTCCGGACAAAGGAAAATTGCGCGTCCTGGTATCCATGTTCGGCCGGGAAACTCCGGTGGAACTGGATTTTGGGCAGGTAGAGAAATATTAACCGGCTCCCCGCTTGTTTCCTGGCAAGGGTGAGTCAATCAGCAGGAGGTATTAGATCATGGCCAAGAAAGTGGCAGCTCTCGTCAAGCTGCAGGTTCCCGCGGGAAAAGCCAATCCCGCCCCGCCGGTAGGTCCGGCCCTTGGGCAGCACGGCGTGAATATCATGGAATTTTGCAAAACCTTCAATGAACGCACGGCCAACCAGGCCGGGATGATCATTCCCGTGGTCATCACTGTTTTTGAAGACCGCTCTTTCACGTTTATCTGCAAGACGCCTCCGGTGCCGACGCTTATTTTGAAAGCCATAGGGCTCGAAAAGGGTTCCGGAGAACCCAACAGGAACAAGGTGGGCAAGATATCCCAGGCTAAAGTGAGGGAGATCGCCCAGCTCAAAATGCCTGATCTTAACGCCAACACCGTGGAGGCGGCCATAAGAATGGTGGCCGGCACCGCCCGCAGCATGGGAATTACGGTGGAGGACTGAAAAACCGTGGGAGGGCTGATAACCCGATTACCACAAGGAGGAATTATCAAATGCCGAAACATGGAAAAAGGTACCTGAACAGCATGAAGGCTTATCAGAGGGAGAATTTTTACGATCCGGCGGAAGCGTTGAAAATCGTCAAGGATAACGCCAAAGCGAAATTCGATGAGACCGTCGAACTGTCCGTCCGCCTCGGGATCGATCCCAGGCATGCGGATCAGCAAATCCGGGGGGCGGTTGTACTGCCGTACGGTACGGGACGTTCGGTGCGGGTGTTGGTTTTCGCCAAGGGCGAAAAGGCCAAGGAGGCGGAGGAAGCCGGCGCCGATGTGGTGGGAGCGGAGGAAATGGTGGACAAAATCCAGAAAGGATGGCTGGATTTTGATGTGACGGTGGCCACCCCCGATATGATGGGCGTGGTGGGGAAACTGGGAAAAATCCTCGGCCCCAAAGGCTTGATGCCCAATCCCAAGACCGGTACGGTCACTTTCGAGATAGCCAAGGCCGTCAAGGATATCAAAGCCGGCAAGGTGGAATACCGCGCGGATAAAACAGGCGTTGTCGGAGTGCCCATCGGTAAAGCTTCCTTCGAACTGGAGAAGATCATGGGAAACTTCCAGACGCTGATGGATATCATCGTGAAATCCAAACCCGCTTCAGCCAAGGGGCAATATGTCAAAAGCGTGACGGTGTCCTCTACCATGGGGCCCGGGGTGAGAGTCAGCCCCCAGGCGGCCATAAGTTCATCGAGGGCTGAAGCGTAAATCTAATATCGATAAAACCCGCCGGAGGGCGGGTGGAAACCGGAGACAGCAGGTGCCCGTCTATCGGGCTTAATATCCCGCCGAGGTTCCTTATAACAGCCTGAAATAGGCGTTTAAGGTCTTTCCTCTTCGTTTCCGGAGGAAGGCCTTTTATTTCTATCGATATTTAGTGGCAAGACGTAAAAATATAGTTAAATAACTCAAATTGCTCTATAAATGCGCCATGTCTCAGCCGGAGGAGGTGAAGAAAATGCCGACACCCGTTAAAGAAGCGCAAATAAAGGCGATTCAGGAAAAGTTAAAAAAGTCCAAGTGCGTGGTGTTTGTCGATTACCGGGGTTTAAACGTGAAGGAGGATACCGATCTGCGCCAAAAGCTCCGCAGGGCGGGGGTGGAATATCAAGTAGTCAAAAATACCCTGGCCGGCATCGCAGCCAGACAGGCGGGGATAGATGGGGTGGATCCCTTGCTTGCAGGGCCGACTTCACTTGCGTTCGGATACCAGGACCCCGTTTTGCCGGCCAAGATGCTTTCCGAATATGCCAGGGAAAGCAAAAAGCTGCAATTCAAAGGTGGATTGCTGGACGGAAAGCTGATCACGTTGGAACAGTTGAAGACACTGGCGAGCCTGCCGTCCAAGGAAGTCCTTCTATCCACTCTGGTGGGGAGGCTGCAGGCCCCGATTTACGGCTTGGTAAATGTGCTGCAGGGGCCGGTCAGGAAGCTGGTTTACGCCCTGGAAGCGGTGCGGAAGCAAAAAGCCGGCGAGGTATAAGTCCGCCGGATTACGGCACTCCGGATCCGATGATGAAGACTTTTAGTTGACAAATTAAGGAGGAAGCAAAAATGGCCAAAGTTGAAGAAATTATGGGTTCGATCAAGGAACTGAGCGTGATGGAATTATCCGACCTGGTAAAAGCGCTGGAAGAGGAATTCGGTGTAACCGCCGCAGCGCCGGTTGCCTTTGCCGCGGCTCCCGCGGCAGCAGCCGTCGCCGCCCCCGCGGAGGAGGAAAAAACGGAGTTCAACGTTATCTTGAAAGCCGCCGGGGAAAAGAAGATCGACGTAATCAAGGTTGTCAGGGAAGTCACCGGCCTTGGTCTGAAAGAAGCCAAAGCGGTGGTGGACGAAGCCCCCAAACCGGTCAAGGAAGGCATTGCCAAAGCTGAAGCCCAGGCCATCAAGGAGAAGCTTGAAGCCGCCGGTGCAAGTGTGGAGTTAAAATAATAAATAGCGGCCCAAAATCGCGGGCCTGTACCCGCGGTTTTTGGCATCCAAAATCCAAAAATCCAATAATATCCGTGAGCAATTGCGTTGTTACCTTAATTCAAGGTCTTGCCACTAAATATAGTGCATGGCTACATTTAAGCTATCGATATTTGGTGGCAAGACGTAAAATTATCATAACAACGCAAATTGCTCCCTATCCCATCCTAATTTTAAATTAAAATTGTTGACAGATTCTATTTTCTATGATAGACTATTAAATTGTGAAAACATTTGCCGAATTCGGTATTTACACATATAACATCGCTGCATTAACCCATTTTCCGGGCGGTTGCCCATAGTCAACCTGAAAAAAAGCGAGGTCTTTAAGGACCTTGCTTTGCTTATTTTTTTCGGGAGCGTTTGGCTTTTCCCTTGTTGAAGCCGGTTTTGTTTTACAGGTACAACCTTTGCATGAAAATGGGATAAAAAGGTAAAATATGCCGTATACCGGTGGATGAACACCGGCTACCTAAGGACCATCTTAAATCGCGCGACGAGTTTAAACTATCACCGGAAAATCCCTCAATTAAAGACGTAAACCTAAACCCTGGGGGAATCAAATTTATTTCCTCAATCGGCGCCCTTTTTACGGGAAGTCCGGCGTTCGTTATGCGGCTTCCGCTTCCCGGCATGTCAAAGGGCATTGTTTGGCGTCTTGATAAATTCTATACATCTTGAAGCCGCTTATTTCCAACGCACAATCCTTTTACTATTTTTTGCGGAGGAGTGAAAAAATGACTTACAGTATCAAGATCGGGCGCAGGATTAGGGAGAGCTTTTCCAAAATCGATGAAGTGCTGGAGATCCCCAATCTCATCGAGGTTCAGCAAAAATCCTACCAGTGGTTCTTGGAAACCGGATTGCGCGAGATGTTCAGGGATATATCCCCGATCCAGGATTTCACGGGAAACCTTATCCTGGAATTTATTGATTATTCCCTGGGGGAGCCCAAATACGACGTGGATGAATGCAAGGAAAGAGACGTGACTTACGCCGCTCCTCTGAAAGTAAAAGTGCGCCTGATCAACAAGGAGACCGGGGAAGTAAAAGAGCAGGAAGTGTTTATGGGTGATTTTCCGCTGATGACCACCAAGGGAACCTTTATCATCAACGGCGCGGAAAGGGTTATTGTAAGCCAACTCGTGCGTTCACCGGGCGTTTATTTCGACAGGGCATACGATACCAGCGGAAAGCCCTTGTATTCCGCAAGCGTTATACCTAATCGCGGGGCATGGCTGGAATTGGATTCCGACATAAACGATTGCATCTTCGTACGCATTGACCGGACCCGCAAAGTACCGGTGACCACCCTGCTTAGGGCGCTGGGCCTGGGGGACACTCAGCAGATCCTTAAAGTAATTGGTGAAAAAACCAGTATTTTAAATACGCTTGAAAAGGATAACACCACCAACGAAGAGGAAGCCCTTATTGAGATTTATAAGCGGCTTCGCCCTGGGGAGCCCCCCACGGCGGAAAGCGCGCGCAATTTATTTGATACCCTCTTTTTTGATCCCAAGAGATATGATCTGGCGGCGGTGGGGAGATATAAACTTAATAAGAAGCTGGGGCTGTCGATTCCCGTCAAGGACGAACCCGCTCATTACAACAAGAAAGGCGGGCTGGTCAAAGCCGAGGTTAAGGCGGTAAAGACCATTACCAGAGAGGATATTGTAGCTGTGGTGGTTTATTTCACGGAACTTATGGAGGGAGTTCCGGGCCGCGAGGTTGACGATATCGATCATCTCGGAAACCGGCGCCTGAAATCCGTGGGGGAACTTCTGCAGAACCAGTTCCGGATCGGCTTATCGCGTATGGAACGGGTGGTAAGGGAGCGTATGACGATTCAGGATGTGGATGTCATCACGCCGCAGGCGCTTATCAACATCCGTCCCGTTGTTGCGGCCATCAAGGAGTTTTTCGGCTCGAGCCAGCTTTCCCAGTTTATGGATCAGCCCAATCCCCTGGCGGAGCTTACCCATAAAAGGCGCCTCAGCGCTCTGGGACCCGGCGGATTGTCCAGGGAGCGGGCCAGTTTTGAAGTGCGCGATGTCCATCACTCCCATTACGGGCGCATGTGCCCCATCGAAACGCCTGAAGGCCCCAATATCGGACTGATCGGCTCCCTGACGACTTTTGCGCGGATCAATGAATACGGATTTATCGAAACCCCATACCGTAAGGTGGACAACGGCCATGTCACGGAGGAGATTTATTATCTCACTGCGGATGAAGAGGACAAATACGTTATTGCCCAGGCCAGCGAACCGTTTGATGCGGAAGGGAAATTCGTTCATCCCCGTGTCTCCGTACGCTTCAAGGATCAAATTCTGGTCGTCCCCGCGGAGCAGGTGCAATATATGGATGTCTCACCCAAACAGATTGTTTCCATCGCCACGGCGCTGATCCCGTTTCTGGAAAACGATGACGCCAACCGTGCTTTGATGGGATCCAACATGCAACGGCAGGCCGTCCCCCTGATCAATACCGAAGCGCCTCTGGTGGGAACGGGCATGGAATATAAAGCCGCCATAGATTCCGGAGCTGTTGTCGTGGCCAAACGTTCGGGCACGGTGAAAAAACTGCGCGGAGACGAGATCATCATCGAGACTGATGATGGTAAAATGGATTCTTATAAATTACTAAAATTCAAGCGCTCCAATCAGGGTACCTGCATCAATCAGAAACCTATCGTGCACAACTCCGAGAGGATTGAAGCGGGGGACGTCATTGCCGACGGCCCGTCCACCAATATGGGCGAACTGTCTCTCGGCCGGAATGTACTGGTGGCCTTTATGCCGTGGGAGGGTTACAATTACGAGGACGCGATTTTGATCAGCGAACGCCTGGTGATCGACGATGTTTTTACTTCCATTCACATCGAGGAGTACGAAGCGGAAGCCCGGGACACAAAACTGGGCTCCGAGGAAATCACCCGCGACATCCCCAATGTAGGCGAGGGCGCCCTGGATGATCTGGATGAAAGGGGGATCATCCGTGTGGGCGCGGAAGTAAGACCCGGCGATATTCTGGTCGGAAAAGTCACTCCCAAGGGGGAAACCGAACTTACCGCAGAGGAGAGGCTTTTACGGGCCATTTTTGGTGAAAAGGCCAGGGAGGTGCGGGATACCTCTTTAAGGGTACCGCACGGAGAAGGCGGTATTGTGGTGGATGTGAAGGTTTTTTCCAGAGAGAACGGCGATGAGTTGTCCCCCGGCATCAACCGGCTGGTCCGGGCTTATGTGGCCCAGAAGCGGAAAATATCGGAAGGCGACAAGATGGCTGGAAGGCATGGCAACAAGGGAGTCATTGCCCGGATTCTGCCGGAGGAGGATATGCCTTTCCTGGATGACGGAACCCCCATCCAAATCGTCCTGAATCCCCTGGGCGTTCCTTCCCGGATGAATATCGGCCAGGTTCTGGAGACACACTTGGGCTGGGCCGCCAAAGCGCTGGGGCTTTTTATCGCTTCACCTGTCTTCGGAGGCACTACTGAGGATGATGTCGTGGGATTGCTCAAGGAAGCCAAACTCCCCGCTTCGGGCAAAACGCCGCTCAGGGACGGAAGAACCGGCGTATATTTCGACAATCCGATCACTGTGGGTTATGTATATATGTTGAAACTGGTACACCTGGTGGATGACAAAATCCACGCCCGCTCAACCGGGCCTTATTCCTTGGTCACGCAGCAGCCCCTTGGAGGCAAAGCCCAATTCGGCGGACAGCGTTTCGGGGAGATGGAGGTCTGGGCTTTGGAAGCATACGGCGCGGCATTTACCCTGCAGGAACTGTTGACCGTCAAGTCCGATGATGTGGTGGGACGGGTTAAAACCTACGAAGCTATTGTAAAAGGTGAAAATATCCCCGAACCCGGCGTGCCGGAATCCTTTAAGGTTCTGATCAAGGAATTGCAAAGCCTTGGGCTTGATGTAAAGGTATTGACCCAGGAAGCCAGGGAAGTGGATATTCTGGAAGAGGAGGACGCTGTGGATACCGCGGCCGAGTTGGGACTCGATGACTTCCCGGGCGCGGGCGGGGAAGGGCAGGATATCCAAGATGCGGATGCGGAGGATGAGGAAGTGGAGTTCCCCGACGAGGAGTTCACTCCTCCCAGGGCATACAGACAGCGCCAGGCCCCTCTGGAAGAAGAGGAAGAAGAAACGGAAGAAGATATCGATTTTGATGAAGAGGCCGATCATGAAGAAAATGACGTGAGCGTAGTTGATGACGGCCCGGATACGGAAGAAGAGGAAGATGAAGATGAAGAGGCCGATTTTGATGACTTTGATGAGGATCTGAATTTCGGCGATGACGATTTGGATGATTTCAACGATGATTTAACAGGGGATGATTTGGAGAGGGAAGAGGAGGAAGAGCCTGTTCCGAAATCCAAGAAAAAGCCCAAAAAATAACCAAAATCCATAACAAGTGTTGCAGCGTAAAATGTTCGTCAAAAGGAGGGCTAGCCTTTGTTGGATGCCAGCAACTTCGATATTTTGAAAATAGGTTTGGCTTCACCGGAACAGATCAGGGCCTGGTCCAGCGGGGAGGTTAAAAAACCGGAGACCATCAATTACCGGACGCTTAAACCGGAAAGAGAAGGCCTGTTTTGCGAAAAGATTTTCGGCCCGACCCGGGACTGGGAGTGCCATTGCGGTAAATACAAGCGCGTAAGGTATAAAGGGATCGTATGCGACCGTTGCGGAGTAGAGGTTACCCGGTCCAAGGTGCGGAGGGAGCGTTTGGGGCATATTGAACTGGCCGCCCCGGTATCCCACATCTGGTATTTTAAAGGGATCCCGAGCCGGATGGGGCTGCTTCTGGACATTTCCCCCAGGGCGTTGGAAAAAATCATTTATTTTGCCGCATATATCGTGGTGGATGCAGGGGACACGCCGCTGATGAAAAAGCAGCTTTTAAATGAGAACGAATACCGGGAAGCCAGGGAAAGATACGGCGCAAGCTTCAAAGCCGCGATGGGCGCGGAAGCGGTAAAATATCTGCTGCAGGAGATAGATATCGAGCAGCTGGGCAGGGAACTCCGCGCAGAAGTGAAGGAATCCGCCGGTCAGCGTAGGGTACGCGCCATCCGCCGCCTGGAAGTGGTGGAGGCTTTTCGCAAATCCACCAATAGATTGGAATGGATGATCCTGGAAGTCATCCCGGTGATCCCTCCCGAACTCCGGCCCATGGTTCAATTGGATGGAGGAAGGTTCGCCACCTCGGATCTGAATGATCTTTACCGGCGCGTCATCAACCGTAACAACAGGCTAAAAAGGCTTTTGGAGCTGGGCGCTCCGGATATCATCGTACGAAATGAAAAAAGAATGCTTCAGGAAGCGGTGGATGCCCTGGTGGATAACGGCAGGCGCGGTCGGCCCGTAACCGGACCGGGCAACCGTCCGCTTAAATCCTTGAGTGATATGCTGAAAGGAAAACAGGGACGCTTCCGTCAGAACCTGCTGGGAAAAAGGGTGGATTACTCGGGCCGTTCTGTCATTGTGGTGGGTCCGAAGCTGAAGCTCCATCAATGCGGCCTGCCGAAAGAAATGGCCCTGGAGTTGTTCAAACCCTTTGTGATGAAAAGGCTGGTGGACGAGGGATTTGTGCACAACATCAAGAGCGCCAAACGTTATGTGGAGAGACTGCGCCCCGAGGTTTGGGACGTTCTGGAAGAGGTGATCAAGGAGCATCATGTGCTCTTGAACCGGGCTCCCACACTGCACCGTCTTGGCATACAAGCATTCGAGCCGGTACTGGTGGAAGGGCGCGCCATTCAAATTCATCCCCTGGTATGTACGGCCTATAATGCGGATTTTGACGGAGATCAAATGGCCGTTCACCTGCCTTTATCCGCTGAAGCGCAGGCGGAGGCCAGGGTTTTGATGCTGTCCGCCCATAATGTATTGTCGCCCGCCCATGGGCGGCCTATCGCCGTACCCACCCAGGATATGGTTTTGGGTTGTTATTATCTGACCACCATTAAAGAAAATGCTTTGGGCGAAGGCAACTATTACCGGGATGTCGACGAAGCAATCATGGCATGCGAGTGCGGCGCCATCGATTTGCACGCCAAAATCAAAATCGCGATCAATGGTGAAAAGGTGGAGACCACGCCAGGCCGCCTCATTTTCTATCATGCCTTGAATGCCATACCACATGCTCAATTTGATTTTCAAAATAAAGTGATCGACAGGAAGTCGCTTATTGAAATCGTAGCGGAATGCTGCCGCAGGTTTGACACGGATACCACGGCTTTAATTCTCGACAGCCTTAAGGATCTGGGATTCAAGTATGCCACCCGCTCTGGCGCCACAATCGCCATTGACGACATTGTGGTGCCTCCCAACAAGCAAAAAATACTGGATGAGGCCGATGCGGAGGTGGAGGAAGTCGAGAGGCAGTATAAACGCGGTCTTATTACCTCCGATGAACGGTATCAAAGGGTTATCGAGATCTGGAGCAAGGCCAAGGATGATGTGTCCGACTCCATGCTGCACAATCTGGATAAATTCAATCCCGTCTATATGATGTCCACCTCCGGCGCCAGGGGCACGCCGTCTCAACTGGCGCAGCTGGCCGGAATGCGCGGTTTGATGGCGGATCCTTCAGGCCGAATCATCGACCTGCCTATCAAGGCTAATTTTCGTGAAGGGCTTACGGTTCTGGAATACTTCATCTCGACCCACGGCGCCCGAAAGGGATTGGCGGATACTGCGCTGCGCACCGCGGACTCAGGTTACCTGACCAGACGATTGGTGGATGTGGCGCAGGATGTTATCGTCAGGGAGGAAGATTGCGGGACCAAACTGGGCATCCCGGCCAGGCCTATCAAGAAGGGCAATGACGTAATTGAACATCTCGCGGACCGCATCAAGGGGCGCGTGGCTTTAGAGGATATCAAGCACCCGAAAACCGGAAAATTGATCATCGGCGCAAATCAGGAGATCACGGATGATCTGGCGGTGAAAATTCAGGATGCCGAGCCCAAGGAGGTACGAATCAGGTCGGTCCTCACATGCCGTGCGAGACACGGGGTTTGCATCAAATGTTACGGCCGCAACCTTGCCACCGGTAAACTGGTGGATGTGGGAGAGGCGGTGGGAATCATCGCCGCGCAGTCCATCGGAGAACCGGGCACGCAGCTCACCATGAGGACCTTCCACACCGGCGGCGTGGCGGGAGACGATATTACCCAGGGTTTGCCCCGCGTAGAGGAATTGTTTGAAGCCCGTAAACCTAAAGGGCAGGCTATCATCACCGAAGTCGGGGGTACGGTCAAGATTTCCGACAATAAAGGCACCAAACGGGTAACCGTTATACAGGCGAACGGGGAGGAAAGGCATTACCAAGTCCCCTTCGGGTATTTTATCCGGGTCAAAGAGGGAGAGGTTATCGAACCCGGCGACCAGTTGACGGAAGGTTCCGTGAATCCCCATGATATCCTGAAGATCAAGGGCAAGGAAGGGGTTCAGGAATATCTTGTACAGGAAGTGCAGGATGTTTATCGTTCCCAGGGCGTACAGATCAACGACAAACATATCGAGGTCATGGTGCGCCAGATGCTTCGCAAGGTAAAGGTGGAGCATCACGGGGATACGGATCTGCTTCCCGGCGGCCTAGTGGATGTGTTTGAATTTGAAGCGGAAAATGAAAGGGTGAAAAACCTGGGAGGCGAGCCCGCGGTAGCGCGTCCGATTTTACTTGGCATCACCAAAGCCTCATTGGCTACGGACAGTTTTCTATCAGCCGCTTCTTTCCAGGAGACCACCAGAGTTCTAACTGAGGCGGCAATCAAGGGTAAGGAGGATCCGCTGCTCGGGTTGAAGGAAAACGTCATAATCGGCAAGCTTATTCCGGCGGGCACCGGTATGGCCAGATACAGGCAGATAAAAGTCACTCTAAAAGGGCAGGAACCGTCCGCATCCGCTGCCGCTCCGGGGGAAGATCGCGAAATCTTTGAGGAAAACGGTAAAAAAGCCGAAAAGAAGATATATCTGGAAGTTCCCGGCGATAATGTCGTGCTGGAAGAGTCAGTGTGAAGGAAAGATTAATTAGTCAAAGCGCATTAATTATGAGCAATTTGCGTTGTTATGACAATTTTGCGTCTTGCCGCTAAATATGGATAGCCTAAGGGCAGCCATACACCATTTTAGCGGCAAGACCTTGAATTAAGGCAACAACGCAAATTGCTCCTTGAAAAAATTTCTTGACACCTTTTAGAACTAATGCTAAAATTGTTAAGTGCGTGATTTGCACATGTTTTTCCGAATTTTTTCACTTTTAGGGACTTTGAAGACAAGGGGATAATTAAATTCAATGGCCAAAATATGGTCCTTTTGGCCATTATCATTCCTGAAAAACTTGCCCGTGAACTCAGTTTACAAAATAATGAGCTGATGGTAGACAAAAAATGGGGGACACTCAATTTTTTTCTGATCAGAAGGTCATCGGATTTAAACAGACAAAAAGAGCTATACTGCAAGGGAAGGTCAAGGAGGTTTACATCGCCTCTGATCTCGATGCTTATATTAAAAAGGAAATTTTACAGTTATGCCGGGAAAACGGCATAACTGTCAAAACCCTGAATCTTACCAAGCACGAATTGGGAAAATTGGTGCAAATCGAGGTAGGGGCCTCGGTAATCGCCAATTTGAAAAGTTGATCAAAAGGAGGTGGGCATAGTGCCTACAATTAATCAATTAATCAGAAAAGGACGCCAAAAGGCGAGGAAGAAAACAGCCGCACCTGCCTTGAGCTGGTCATATAACACTCAGAAAGAGGAAGTGGTGGGTGTTCCGAACCCGCAGAAAAGGGGGGTGTGCACCCGCGTTTCAACGGTGACTCCCCGCAAACCCAATTCCGCGCTGCGTAAAGTGGCCAGGGTGCGCCTTACGAACAGGATGGAGGTCACCGCATATATCCCGGGCGAGGGGCATAATCTTCAGGAGCACTCTGTCGTGCTGATCAGGGGCGGCAGCGTCAAGGATCTTGCGGGGGTCCGTTATCATATTATTCGCGGTACTTTGGATACCGCCGGTGTGCAGAACAGGAAGCAGGGGCGGTCCAAATATGGAACCAAGAAGCCGAAAGCCGCCGCTACGGCTAAAAAATGAACCATGCCCGCAATGAAGGGCGTTATGAATAGGGGGATGCAACTTGCCGAGGAGAGGTTTGGTAACAAGACGGGATGTTCTGGCGGATCCCTTGCATCAAAGCAAGCTGGTGACTCAGTTTATCAATAAAATCATGTATAGCGGCAAAAGAGGCACTGCCGAAAAAATTTTTTATGAGGCACTGGAACTGATGGGGAAAAAATCAGGCAAAGATCCGCTGGAGATTTTTCAGCAGGCCATGAAAAACGTCATGCCCGTTCTGGAGGTAAAACCGAGGCGCGTCGGCGGGGCGACGTACCAGGTCCCGGTGGAAGTGCGGCCGGACCGCCGCCGGTCCCTGGCGATGCGCTGGATTATTTCCTGCGCCCGTACAAGACCCGAGCGCACTATGATCGAGAAACTCGCCGGGGAGTTGCTGGATGCCTCCAATAATACCGGCAATGCCATTAAAAAAAGGGAAGATACGCATAAAATGGCCGAAGCCAATAAGGCCTTCGCCCATTACAGGTGGTAGCCGCTAAAAGGTTCCATATTTTAACACAATGGACCTATCTTTTTAGTTTTCCTAGCATATGGCATATCAAGGGAGGGAGAAAGGTGGCGCGGGAATTTCCGCTGGAGAGAATCAGAAATATCGGAATCATGGCGCATATCGATGCCGGAAAGACCACGACCACTGAACGGATTCTTTTTTATACCGGAAAGGTGCACAGGATGGGAGAAGTCCATGACGGCGACGCCACTATGGACTGGATGATACAGGAACAAGAGCGCGGCATTACAATTACAGCCGCTGCGACCACATGCCGGTGGAAGGATTTTTCCATCAACATTATTGATACGCCCGGACACGTGGATTTTACCGTAGAGGTGGAACGTTCCTTAAGGGTGCTGGATGGCGCTACGGCTCTTTTTTGCGCTGTGGGCGGGGTTGAACCCCAGTCCGAGGCCGTCTGGCGCCAGGCCGATAAATACGGAGTGCCGCGGATTGCCTTTGTAAATAAAATGGATCGGGTGGGCGCGGATTATTACCGCACCATGAAGATGATGCGGGAAAGACTCGGCGCCAATCCTGTTCCTATCCAATTGCCTATCGGCATTGAGGATTCTTTCGTAGGAGTAGTGGATCTTATTACGGAAAAAGCCATTATATATGCGGATGATCTGGGCACCAGAAGCGATATTACAGATATCCCCGCCGATATGAAGGAAATCGTCTGTGAGTACCGGGAGAAACTGTTGGAAGCCGCGGCCGAGCAGGACGATGCGCTAATGGAGAAATACCTTTCGCATGAAGTATTGACGGAAGAGGAAATAAAAAAAGGCATCAGGAAAGGGACGATAGCCGCACGCATCACTCCGGTGTTGTGCGGATCGGCCTTCAAAAATAAAGGCGTGCAGTTACTGTTGGATGCGATTACGGATTACTTGCCCTCGCCGTTGGATTTACCTCCGGTGACGGGGATTCAACCCAAATCCCAACAGGAGATCATGCGAAAACCTGATGATGAACAACCATTTACAGCCATCGCCTTTAAAATAATGGCGGATCCGTTTGTCGGGAAACTGGCTTTTTTCCGGGTTTATTCAGGCACGCTGAAATCGGGTTCATACATTTATAATGCCAACAAGGACAAACGGGAACGGGTGGCGAGGATTCTGCGCATGCACGCCAATCATCGCGAAGATATAGAGATGGTTTATACCGGCGATATCGCGGCTGCGGTAGGATTCAAGGAAACCGCCACCGGAGACACCATTTGTGATGAGCGCCACCAGATTATCCTGGAGAGGATCGAATTTCCGGAGCCGGTGATTTCCATCGTGGTCGAACCGAAGACCAAGGCGGATCAGGATAAGTTGAGCCTTTCCCTGTCCAAGCTGGCGGAAGAGGACCCGACCTTCAAGGTTTCCGTGGACGCGGAAACAGGGCAGACCATTATCTCCGGGATGGGTGAGTTGCATCTCGAGATCATTATCGACCGTCTGCTGAGGGAGTTTAAAGTGGAAGCCGGCATCGGCAAACCGCAGGTAGCTTATAGGGAGACCATCCGGAAGCCCGCCAGAGCGGATGGGAAGTTCATCCGCCAGTCGGGCGGCCGCGGCCAATACGGCCATGCGGTCCTGGAACTCGAGCCCCTGCCTCCGGGTTCTGGATTCGTATTTGAAAATAAAATCGTGGGCGGCGCCATCCCCAGGGAGTTCATTCCGGCCGTGCAAAACGGGGTTAAGGAAGGCCTGGGGAGCGGAGTATTGGCCGGTTATCCCCTCATCGATCTGAAAGTCACTCTGGTGGACGGCTCGTATCATGATGTGGATTCATCCGAACTGGCGTTTAAGATTGCGGGGGCCATGGGTTTGAAAGAGGCCGCCAGAAAAGGCGATCCGGTTTTGCTGGAGCCGATCATGAAAGTTGAGGTCGTGGTGCCCGAAGAATACATGGGGGACGTCATCGGAAACTTAAGCGCCAGGAGAGGCAGGATCGAAGGGATGGAGTTGCGGGCGGGGTCGCAGGTCATCAGAGCCACGGTGCCCCTGGCGGAAATGTTCGGTTACGCCACGGACCTGCGCTCCATGTCGCAGGGGCGCGCCACTCATGTAATGCATTTTTCACGTTACGGGGAGGTCCCCGAACAGATTTCTCAGGATATCATTGCGAAGTTCACAGGTTAGAAACACCTGGCATGGTGTGAAAATAAAATCTATTTATATGAAATAAGGAGGAATTAAAATGGGGAAGCAAAAGTTTGAAAGGACCAAGCCGCATGTAAATATTGGGACCATCGGGCACGTGGATCACGGGAAGACGACCACCCCGGCAGCCATAACGCTGGTATTATCGAAAGTGGGGAAAGCGAACTACGTTAAATTTGATGAAATCGACAAGGCGCCGGAGGAGAAGGAGCGTGGGATCACGATCAACAC
>JBLNCG010000064.1:0-30414 GCA_050260475.1 Bacillota bacterium | reverse complement strand
AGTCTCCTAAATGCAAGGTTTTTAAGGGTTTATTCGTGTTTCCCATGCATTTTCCCTGCCGCTTTTTGGCTTTTTTGTCAATGTTTGTAAGGGTTGGAGACTTTTTCAGGAGACCCTAAATTAAAATGCAATATATATTAATTCGACCCGATATACTATTCTCCTTGCGGAAAAAAAAAGTTTACTCCTTCGAAAAACCCCTGGTAAAACAAGTTTGGCTGGTAAACCACCTCCCGGGCAAGGGAATAATATTTTTATCCCACTGCGGTACGCTTCAATGTTAATAAACTTGAGGCGGTGAAAAGATTCCGTTGAATTAACATAATGTACTAGTTGAGCGTAAAGATCGCATGCACAGTAACTGTAATATCCTTCTCCTTGGTCATGGTGTTATACACCCCATAATCCATAAAATCGGTGGAGTAAGGCTCGGTGATCTGGAACACCCCGGAACGGGCCGACTCTATCCTGCCGATACGGTCTCCGGAACTGTCGGCGATAGCTTCCGCCCTGCGTTTTGCATCAGCAGTGGCGGCGGCCAAAAGCGTTTTTTTAATATCATTGAGCCTGGAAAAATAATATTCAAGATTGGAACTCTGCAGGATGATCCCCTGATCCGACAACAGGTTCGGATTAAGCGCCATTTTTTCCACATCGGAAACCTTGCGCGAAATCACAAAAACATTCTGCTGGATAGCATACCCAATCAGCCCGCCTCTTTCGTATTGTCCGTAAATGGAACTGGTATTGACCGGTTGGATGGTGATCTCCTTCACGCCGATGCCGTTGGCCTTAAGCAGGCCCTTCAAGGACCGCAAATCGCTTTTCAACAATGAATATCCGTTTTTGACATCCCCCAGCCCAGTGGTACGGGAAAGCGTAATGCGCCATTTGATGATATCCGAAACGAGACGCTGGGTCGCCGCGCCCACCACTTTGATGTTCTTGTCGGGCACCCGGCTCTGATAAATAAAAGCGCCGAAAACAATACAGCCAAGAATAAAACTGGCTCCGAGAATGGAAACAGCCATCAACCGCGTCTGCATGTAATTTCCCCCTTTATATTCAATTCCACCTTTTATCTTAACATCTCAGAAAGTTTGCATAAATAGTAAAAATAAGGAAAACCCTCCTTGGTAAAAAACTGCGGTGAAATACGACGGAAAGTTTTACTTTATAAGTGTTCGCAATATATTTAAATTAGCCTGGCGAAAATTACGGCTATAAAAAGGATATTTTATATAACCTGATTCCGTGACATCCTTAGACGACCAGGCAAAATCACGAGAGCTTGCCACAGTGTTTTGCCTGGTACGAATCGCATTGTCACGGATTCATGTATGGCTGCCATTAGGCTATCGATATTTAGTGGCAAGACGTAAATTCTCATAACAACGCAAATTGCTCTATATTATTTTCATTGATCCGGTAAAAGCGAATTTTTAATGGAAAGGCCGGGAAGACGCATATGCATTTTATCATTATCGGAAAAGCCCATTTAAAATGGCTTGTTCCGGTTTTCATCATCGCCGGCTTTCTGATTGCGCGCCTTTTTTTCCCTGCGGAACCGGTATACAAAGACCGCGCCTACTGGGAAAAAACAGGTTCCATCGTTTGGGACGTCGCGATAAAAGATAAAATGATCGCCCTGACCTTTGACGACGGGCCCAGTCCTACTTTTACCGGACCGGTCCTGGATCTTCTCGGAAAATACCATGCAAAAGCTACTTTTTTCACCATCGGGGCGCAGGCGGAAAAATTTCCCGCAATGATCCGCCGCATGATCCAGGAAGGGCATGAAATCGGCAATCATACCCACCTTCATCAGGAAATCCCTGGGATGAGCGAAAACGAGTTGACTTCGGATTTGATCCGCTCGCACCGGGTAATTCAAAGGATCGCCGGAGTGAATATGAAGCTTTTCCGGCCGACAAGCGGATTCTATAACAACACGGTGGTAAAAGTAGCTCATGCCATGAATTATTTGGTGGTGATCTGGACCTGGGGTCAGGACAGCAGGGATTGGACGCCCATCAGCGGAAAAGCCATCGCCCAAAAAATCATCCGCTCCATAAAGCCCGGGTATATCATCCTTTTCCATGATCAGGGCGGGAACCGCCGGAATACCATCGAGGCGCTGGAGATCATTCTGCCGTCGCTGCAGGCGCGGGGATTTCAGTGCGTTACCGTTTCCACCCTGATAACCCGGGCCCGCCGGCGGCACTCCAGCCAGGCCAGCAGCGCGGTAAAATGAAAATCCCATCCATCCTGTGGCAAATTCCCATGTATGCCAATATAATATAGCAAAAATTCCATTCGGAGGCAAAACCATGTACGAAGACATGCTAGAAAACAAAATCAGGGAAGCGATCCGGGGGCAGGCCGCCGCCATCCGTTATTACTCCAGGCTAATCCGCATGCTCCATAATAAAAGGGATCAAGAACAGGTGGAAAAGTATATTTTAAATGACGAAAAGCGCCATATCATGGAATTCCGGGAAATTCTGCGGACTTTAACCGGCGAGGACTACAATCCCGAAGCGGAAGTAAAAGTGCCGCGTCATCTGGATCAGGCCATCTCCCAGGCCATCAATGATGAACTGGAGGCGGCGGAGCTTTATAAGGGCATCGCCATTCAAAGCGGAGAAGCCGGCGTCAAGTACACTTTTGCCAGCGCCATGCAGGATGAGATGGAGCACGCCACCCGTCTGACCTATTTATACGCGAAAAACAAATAAAAAGCCACAAATCTATGCATCACGCAAATCCCTGCACAAGATCGCCGGCCGCCGGTAAATGCACAATTGCTCCTCCCACGGCATTTTGACCAGGCCGCTTCACGAGGGCGCCGCGAAATCAATCACCCCTGGCGCACGGAGACTTTCTGCCGCCCCGGGGATTTCCTTTTTTCCGGACAGGGCCTGATCATGGGGATGCAAAGGGCCTTGTCCCTGCTTGTGGCGCAGCCGCGAAACCAAAAAAGGCCCCTCCTCGGGGAGGGGTTGGAGGACCATCAAACTCACCTTCTAAACTCTATTTTCTCGGCAAATTAATAATATCGGGCAGGGATTCGCTGCCGTTCCCCTGTTTTTTAGGGCCGCCCCCGGCTATTCCTCCCCGCCTGCGGTTTCCCGCTCCACCCATCCCGAACCGATATATACCGAGCGTCCCAGGGAAGCGTCGAAAGCGGTCCATTTCCCGGAGACGGGATCGTGGTTACGCATGGCTGCAAGGAACTTGGCGGCCTGGGCGTCCATATTGTCCGCGTGGTGCAGCAGACAGCCTTCTAAAAAAAGCGGCTCCACCGGGGATCCCCATTCCATGATCCCGTGGTGGCTGATGAGCAGGTGCAGCAGTTTCAGCCTGTTTTCCTCCGGCATAATCCAGCCCTTGGATGACATCATTCCGATCTTCTCCCCCACCATTTCCACGCCCAACAAGAGATGGCCGATGAGCTTCCCCTCATCAGTACCCTCGAAAGTACGGCTGATTTCGTAGGTCCTGACTTTTCCGATGTCGTGCAGCAGCGCCCCGGCGAGGAGCAAATCCCGGTCAATTCCGGGATATATCTCCACCGCCGCAAGGCAAAGGGATGCGACCCCATAGGTATGCTCCAGCAGGCCGCCGATATAAACATGGTGCCGTTTCAGCGCTGCCGGGAACTTTCTAAACGCCGCACAGAATTTCTCGTCCCCGTAAAATGCCTCCAATAAAGCCTTTAAATGCGGTTCCTGTACGGACCCGACCATTTCCTTGAGCTTTTCCCAAATTTCTTCCCGGTCCTGTATGGCCGTGGGAAAAAACTCCGCATAGTCGATCTCGTGTTCGGACAATAAACGCAAACCCTCCGCCTGCTTGCCGTCCAATTCCAATTGAAGCTGCTGGTTAAATTCCCTGGCCGAAATTCCGGTGATTTCCAAAATCCGCCCCGGCGGGAAACTCCGGAAAAGTTCCTCATTGGCGTCCCAGATTTTCATATTGATCTCCCCGGTGGCGTCGACAAGCTTCATGGATATGAAAGGCTTCCCGTTTTTGGCCGTCTTATACTGGCTTTCCTCGATCAAAAACCGCCCCGTCGCCTGCTTGTCCCTGGTTATCTCCCTGATCTTCAATCATGTCACCCCGCCTTCCAATTTTCCGGTTCTCACTACGGTTAACGCAAATAATTTCATTAATTTCGAAACCGCCGCCGGATTTCCTTTATAAGCAATTTGCGTTGTTATGATAATTTTACGTCTTGCCACTAAACATCGATAGCCTAATGGTAACCGTACGCTATATTTAGCGGCAAGACCTTGAATTAATATAACAACGCAATTGGTAACAACATAATTGCATCTTAATTAATCCCGGGCCGGAAAAATTCACTGTATATGACAGGTTTATACATCCGCGCGGCGAAATAAAAATAGAAAAATAACATCGGGAGACTCCCATGATAGAAAAAATACTCCATAATACGGCTAAAAACATGAAACACCGCGTCTGGATATTTTCGGATTTGCAGCAATCGGTACCGGAAAACGCCAGTCATTGCCTAAATGAGGCGGTGGACGACTTCAGGTCGCTGGACATGCCGTGCGAACGAATCTGGTATCTCGGCGACGCCGTGGAAGGATGCGATATCGATCATCTAGAAGAAATGTCCGAAATGCAGGCGAAGGTTCTCGCGCCTTTAAATATACCTTTAAGATATGTTTTAGGCAATCATGATTTTGAATACTACCAGGCCTGCCGGGAAAAATCCGCCTGCCTGCTCCCCTTCGCTGAAACAATCAGACATACCCCCGGCTGGCAGACCATAAAAACACTGGATTCCTTTTATTTCACGGAAACGCTGGGAGATTATCTCATCGTCTTCCTTTCGGACCATGCAAGCCCTACCGGCGATTGGCTCGCCGTACACGGCGAAATATTCGGCGACAAATCCAAATATCCTTACCATGATAAGGATTTTGACAAAGTCAAAGAGCTAATCAGAAAGACAAATAAGACGGCAATCACGGTGTCTCATTACGCCTTTGCGGGCGGCAACCGGCCGTCGAATTTTCTCAGCCGGCTCCTTCCCCTGCCGTCCAACGTAAAACTGCATTTCTACGGCCATGCCCACATCGGAGATAAACAATGGGCAGGAAAAGATTGTTATCGAAATATATCCTGTGTGGATAACCAGAAAATACCCCAAGTCAACGTTTCCTCGCTGGAAAATCACAGGGGCAACGCCGTTAGGTCGGTCATCCTGGAAATTTATGATGATGGTAGTCTGGGAATATGTTTTAGAAATCATACCGTGAGAAGATGGGAGGAATTATATTTAATAAGCTCAACTTTCGCACCTTGGTATTAATACAGCAAAATCAATATTTATAAAAGGATGGAAGGAGCAATTAAATAAACTCGAAGGTTTTAATGAAGGGGAAGCAGTACGAAATGCACAATAGGCCCATGAAAGTTAAAGTTTATGACGATAATTATTTCTGGAGCTGAAACCATATAAAAATTGCGTCAGGCATAACCGGTATTGTGTTGCAAATAAGAAATGCCCGTTCTATAATAAAATCAAGGGCGAATATTCCCAGCCGCCATTTATCGGACAATCCCGTGCCTGGAGAAATGCGGATCTGGGCGCAGGTATGTGAGCGTATTTATTGGTCTACTTGAAAGATCATATGTAAAACAATTCAAAGAAAAGCAATTTGCGTTGTCGTGATAATTTTACGTCTTGCCACTAAATATGGATAGTCCAATGGTAGCCATACACTATATTTAGTGGCAAGACCTGGCATTAAAGTAACAACGCAACTGCCTTAAGAAAGGAAGAATGGCATGAAAAAAACGGTCAATTGCATAGTCCTGATTTGCATCATTTTCTCGGGCCTTTGCGGGGGCGCGTTCTCCGGTTTGGCGGAATCGAATATCAAAAAATTCTCCACCCGCCTGACCCTGTACGGATCGATTTACTGGTACAGCGTGCCCAACGATGAAAGAAAAGTGTATGTCTGGATTCCTCCGGAGATGAAGACGGTGCGGGGCCTGATTTTCGTCGGCAACCCCGGCACCGGCGATAACCTCTTGTGGCTTTACAACAACGATATCAAAACCTTCGCCGCCAGGATGGGCTTCGGCCTCATGACCACAAAAGGAATGGACGGAACCAAAACCTTCACGGAAAACGGGGAAATCATCATCCGGGCGCTGGAGGAAATATCGCAGGCGGGTTTAAACCCCGAGATGCGCAATGTGCCTTTTATTACCTCGGGAGGCTCCAGCGGAGGAGCCGCCGGCTATGGATTGGCCAACTACGCCCCGCAAAGGACCATCGCTTTCACCGTCAATGTTCCATCCACCCCGTATGTACCGTCCAATCCTGTACCGGCCGCTTTGAAGGTCCCGGGCATCTTTATCGCCGGGGAATGGGATGTCATCCTACCCAGTACGGCTCTGGAGATGCGCAGTATCGCCCGGAAGTCCAGAGCCCAAGGGTCTTTGTGGTCCTGGATGATCTACCAGGGAATGGGGCACGAGCATCGCTTAACCGGGCATTTCTACTACCCCTTCTGGGAGAAAATGATTAATCTGCGCTGCCCGAAGGATGCCGATCCGCTGCAGGGGCCGATCCGGTTGAAGGATGTGGCGGAATCCAAAGGATGGCTCGCGGAAGATTTATCCTACCCCCATCGATCGGCTTGGACCGCGGAAAGTGTTGCCGGCTGGGAAGCATGGGGGTTTAAGGCGGGGGATCCTTATAATATGCATGTCTCCTGTAAGACCGGGCTGGTCGGAATCGCGCCTTACGCTAAATACCGCGATAACAAAACCCGCGCCTGCTGGCTGCCGGATCAGGATATGGCTTTTCTCTTCCGCGCGCTGGCTTCATGGAACCCCATGTTGTCGCTGGGCATTGAAGGATATAAAGTGGTCTGGAAGGACGCCGACCCCTTGAAGGCTGTCCGGCTGGCGTTCACTGACACCAAGATCTACCGCCCGGGAGATACCATCAAGCTGGTTTGCACTGTGGCGCCGGAATTTACCGGCTGGTCGAAAATCGAATTTTACCTGGGATCGAAAAAAATCGGCGTGGTCAAGGCAAAAGACGCCGCAGGTCCGACGAAAGCGGAACTCTCGTATACCCTCAAGCCCCAACCGGTTGCTCAATCCTTCACGGTGTTAGGATACGATGCCAAGGGCAAACCCGTAAGCTCCGCTCATATGATCAATATCTTAATAATAGGGGAAAAAGGTGATAAATAAGATCTTTCAATTCTTTAAACAAAGAGCGGATTACAATAATCTGCCGGAATTATTTCTCCCCCGCCGTGCTTTCCCGTACAATCAGAGCCGGTTCGACGATTTCCACGGAGCCGGCCTTTTCTTTCATTTTGTCCGCGCCGCCTTTGATCATCTCCAGGAGCAGTTCCCCCGCCCTCTCCCCCATCAAGGGCAGCTTGTGATCGATGGTTGTAAGCGGAGGATTTGCGATGACGCTTTCCAGATTGTCGAATCCGACCACGGCGATATCCCCGGGAATTTTAATATGGTGCTTTAAAAGAGTGCGGCAGGCGACAGCCGCGATCAGATCGTTAAAACACACCAGCGCGGTAAAATGCTTTTTCTCCGCGAGTATGGCTTCAACCGCTTCACCCACTGCCTTGATGTATCTGTCGATCTGAAAGACCATGTGCTTCGCCTGGATACGGTAGGAAAATCCCTTTATTCCATGATCCCAGGCCTCCCTGATGAAGACTTGCTCGCGGCAGGCGGACCAGCGCGGGTTATCTGCGCCGTCATCCACCATTTCACCGAGCCAGGCCAGATCCCGATGCCCGAGTTCGGCAAGATGGCGGACAATAAGCCTGATCCCGCCGTCAAAATTAAAATCCACGCTGGGCAGGGAAGTTGGAAAGCAAGGTTCGATAACCACCATCGGCAGCGCGGGCGTATCACCCAAAAAATTGATCATGTTCGGGGTCAAATGAGATCCCGCAATGACGATGCCGTCGAAACGGCCGGCCTTGATGCTGGTGATTCCCCTCTCCAGGACGTTTTCTTCCTCCTCCGTATTGCCGAAAAGGTTCAAATCATAACCTTCCTTGTGAGCCGCCGCTTCAACCCCGGTGATGATGTTCGCCAGGTACCTGTCGTTGACCGGGGAATAATACGGATACTTGCTTCTCATCTTCTCAATCAAGGCGATGGCGAAACCGATGGTCTGGGAGCGTCCGGTACGTATAGAACTGTGGTGGTAGTTCCTGATATAACCCAGTTTTGCCGCGGTCTTTTTTACTTTCTCCACGCATTCCGGGCTGATCCTTTCGCTGCCCTTCGCCTTGTTCAACACCAGACTGGCCGTACTCACGCTGACTCCGGCCTCCTTGGCGACGTCCTTCAGGTTTGCCATGTATGCCCTCCTCAGATGTCCTTTCTTGCCGGGCTTTGGTAAAACAGTGCAATGCGGTTACGTATAATTTCGTTCCTTATATTTATATTCCTGCTTATTCTTACAGGGCAATAACCGGGCTTTCAGGGGCAATACGCGGTTTATGGAGCAATTTGCGTTGTTGTGATAATTATACGTCTTGCCACTAAATATCGATAGCCTGATGGCAGCCACACACTATATTTAGTGGCAAGACCTAGCATTAAGGTAACAACGCAATTGCCTTTTATTATGATTTATCTTGACAGTTTTAGTTTAATGTTTTACTTTAAAGATATCACATAAAAACAACTAAAGAAAGGAAGAACGGCATGAAAAAAACGGTTAACTACATAATTCTGATTTGCATCGTTCTTTTGGGCCTTTGCGGGGGCGCGTTTTCCGGTTTGGCGGAATCAAAAGTAAAGAAATTCTCAGACCGCCTGACCCTGTATGGATCGATTTATTGGTACAGCGTGCCCAAAGATGAAAGAAAAGTGTACGTCTGGATCCCCCCGGAGGTCAAAACAGTACGGGGCTTGATTTTTTGCGGCAACGCCGGCAGAGGCGACAATATCATGTGGCTTTATAAAAACGATATCAAAGCCTTCGCCGCCCGGCTGGGATTCGGCCTCATGACCACCAAGGGCATGGGCGGGAGCAGCACTTATACGGAAAACGGAAAAATCATCATCCAGGCGCTGGAAGAGATCTCCCAAGTGGGCAAAAATCCGGAACTGCGTAACGTGCCTTTTATCACCTCAGGATGCTCCAGCGGAGGGGCCGCCGGTTACGGGTTAGCCAACTACGCCCCGGAAAGGACCATCGCGTTCACTATAGATGTTCCCGGCGGATATGTGCCCTCCAATCCGGTTCCGGCCGCGCTGAAAGTGCCGGGCATCATTATCGCCGGGGAATGGGATGTCATTCTCACCAATACGGCCCTGGAGACGCGGAGCCTCGGTAGGAAGTCCAGAACTAACGGGTCTTTATGGTCCTGGATGATTTACCAGGGAATGGGGCATGAACACCGTTTGATCGGGCATTTGTTCTACCCCTTCTGGGAAAAGATGATCGATTCCCGCTGCCCCAAGGGCGCGGATCCGCTGCAAGGACCGATCAAATTGAGGGATCTGACGGAAACAAAGGGATGGCTCGCAGAAGATTTATCCTACCCCGATCCGTCGGCTTGGACCGCGGAAAGCCTTGTTGACTGGGAGTCTTATGGACACAAGCCGGGGGATCCTTATAACGCGCATGTTTCCTGTAAAACCGGGCCGGTCGGGATCGCTTCCTTCAGCAAATACCGCGGTGACAAAACTTGCGCCTGCTGGCTGCCGGACAAGGACATGGCTTTTCTCTTCCGTGCGCTGGCTTCATGGAATCCAAAACTGACTCTAGGCATCGAAGGATACGAGGTGATCTGGAAGGCAACCAGCGCCTTGCCCGGGGTATTACTGTCATTTACCGACAGCAAGATTTACCGTCCCGGAGATAACATCAAGCTGGTCTGCACTGTAGCGCCGGAATTTACCGGCTGGTCGAAAATCGAATTTTACCTGGGATCGAAGAAAATCGGCTCGGTCAAGGCAAAAGACGCCGCAGACCCGCAAAAAGCGGAACTTTTGTATACACTAAAACCGCAACCCATCGCCCAATCCTTTACGGTGCTCGGATACGATGCCAAAGGCAAACCCGTCAGCTCCGCCCACATGATCAATATTCTGGTAATGGAAGAAGATAAAAAACAATAAACGATTTTCTTCGCGGAAACTCTCATTTAATGCAATAATGCAATCAAGTAAACGATGCCCCGCAAAGACTTTGCGGGGCATCGTTTTATTAACTCACGGGTCAAGAACATTTTGCATGGAGGAGAAAGAGAGAACTGATAGAATTTGAAGATTAAATACCGAGCTTTAGGAATTCAAACAACATCTGAATCGTATCGATTTGATTAGGAGGAACTAGGATGAAAAGACTAATGGTTCCTGTTTTCTTTCTGGTTTTGTTGTTGCCCTTTTATACGGCATCCGCCGAAATCCCGCAGTAATCCAAGGTCAACCTCCTCTGCGCCGGGGACGTCTTCCCCAGCGAGAGCCTGATCCGCGGGGGCTTCAAACCGGACGGGACAAGGGACTACAGCGGGTATTACCGCCTGGTTAAATCTTACATAGAACAGGCGGACATCGCCACCGCCTGGTTCGGCGGGCCGGTGGCGGGTCTCGGGGAGGCCTTCAAAGGCTATCCTGCTTACAACAATCCGCCGGAATTTGCTTCGGCTCCCAAAAACGCCGCTTTGACATCCTTTTCCATACCAACCACCTTTTGGATCAAGATCCCAAGGGACTGCTCAGGACCATCAAATTCTTCAAGGATCTGGATCTCCCTTACCTCGGCGTTTATGCCACGGGGCTGCAGGCGGACGTCAACGCCGGACGGACGTATTCCCAGTTTCGTCCGACCCATGTAAATTAAACGGCTTTGCTTAATTACTTATGTGAATGGTCCATGACGGATAACGGTACAAACATACCGGAACTGGTGGTTGCTTATAACAAGTGATCCAACTTACGCATATCAATAAGATATTCTATAACCCTTTCCCTCTCCCAAGCATTCACCACATCCCCCTTCGTAAGCCAACCCTTGCGGGCAACCCCTATTCCGAAGACCGCCAAACCAAGCTCATGAACGCTATGGGCGTCTGGATTGACGGCAAATTTCACGCCCAGGGACTTGGCCAGGCGGCACCAGCGCCAGTCCAGATCCAGGCGGTAGGGACTCGCGTTTATCTCAATGATCTTCCGGTACTTCGCGGCGGTTTCGATGACCTGCTCCAGGTCCACTTCATATCCTTCCCTGGACAGCAGAATCCGCCCGGTGGGATGGCCGAGAATCGTGAGGTAAGGGCTGGCCAGGGCGGCGCAGATGCGCCGGGTCATGGTTTCCCTGTCCTGCCTGAAATTGCTGTGAATGGAGCCCACTACATAATCCAGCTTCGCAAGAACTCCGGGCGGATAATCCAGGTTTCCGTCGGGAAGGATATCGGACTCCACTCCCTTAAATATACGGATCCCGTATTTTTTCTCCAGGGCTTGCAGTTCTTCCCGCTGGCGGTCCAATGCCTCCGGCTTCAATCCCCCGGCATAAAACGCCGATTGGCTGTGGTCCGCGATACCGATGTACTCCCATCCCATCTCCGCTGCTTTCCGGACCATCTCCTCCGGGGTATGCACACCGTCGCTGTAAGTTGTATGTATATGAAAAGCCCCCCTGATATCCGCTTCCTCCACCAGTTGGGGCAGCAGGCCCTTTTCGGCGATAAGGACTTCCGCTCCATCCTCTCTCAATTCCGGGGGAATATACGGCAGGTGGGCGGCGGCGTATACTCCGGCCTCTTCAGCGGTCGCGGGGGGGAAATTCTTTTCTTTGGAGTTTTCCATGACAGCCTTAAGGTGTTTATCGCTGCCGGTGGTTTGCCAAAGGATGGTTCCGGCAGCGTCCGGACTGGACAAATGAAGCGCCGCGGGATAACCCTGATATTTACCCTTTATATTTTCCTTCTCTTCATCCATCCCTTCCCAGCCTGCGACTGCAGGTATTGCGGCCTTAACCGCTTCCGTATCACTGCTTATCACCACCAGGGTGATGCCCGATACAATCTCCAGACGGCGCCGCAAGTCCCCTGTCACTTCCACCGCGCAAACTCCGGGGATCCCCTTTAAAGCGCCCTGCAGTTGCGCCACAGTCCCGATGATTTCAAACCAGAGGAAAGAATGCTCATACGTGTGAAGCACCGCCAGGCCGGCGAGAATCTTTTCCTGCGTCTTGCTTCCGAAGCCGGGTATTCCAAGCAGACGATCTTCACGACAGGCCTGTTCCAATTCGGGAAGGGAAGTGATGCCCGCTTTCTTCCAGAGCGTATTGATCCTTTTTGCGCCCAGGCCGGGCACCTTTAAAAGATGCGGCAATTCGGGAGGGACTTGCTCCCGCATTTTATCCAGGTACGGTAGTTTTCCCGTACGGACGAGTTCCGCTATTTTCTTGCTGATGGCTGCACCTATTCCGGGAATGAGAGGTTCCTCCCCTTCCCGCAGGTATTCCGCAGGTTCCTTCGGCAAACCGGCGATAATTTCCGCAGACTGGTAATAAGCCCGGGCTTTAAAATAGTTCTCGCCCAAAAGCTCCAGGAGCATGCCGGTTTCGTTCAGGGATTGAATTATTTGTTTGCGTTCCATAGCTTGTCCAATCAACTTAATATCTCACCATTTCTTAAACACAAAAAACACCGCCGCGATGATGCACGCGAACCCCGCCAGGTAATTCCACTTGAATTCCTCTTTCAAATACAGCACCGAAAATACGGCAAACACTACCAACGTGATCACTTCCTGCATCGTCTTGAGCTGGGCTGCGGTAAATCTAGCATGACCGATGCGGTTGGCGGGCACCTGAAAACAGTATTCTATAAAAGCAATGCACCAACTGGCCAGTATGACAATCCATAAAGGGGAGTTTTTAAATCTGAGATGGCCATACCAGGCGATGGTCATGAAAATATTGGAAATCGTCAGAAGAATAATGGGCAGCATGTCGTTCATCCTGGATACTTTCAGTTATTTCTGAATCCGGCGCGGCGCCGCATGGTCAATATGCTGTTTACCAGGTACCACCCTAAAAAGATGAGGAGCAAAGCGATGACGATGATATTAGTAATATTCGGCACGCTTGCCTCCGCCTGAATGCCGTTTTCCCGGCCATGCGCAAGATTCCAGATGAGGGTTCTGGTTCCTTCTTCCACCACATCGGCGTTGTTTTTACCTATCTTCCCCGGCATGGTAAGCAGGAATTGCAGGTGGATATGGGATCGAATCGCCCGGTCCGGGCCGCTCTCGCCCTTCCCCAGCGCATAAGAAAGGTCTATATTGGTGTTAAACAGATAGGCATCGCTAAAAATGCCTTTCTTCACGAAGAGCGCTTTTTTTCCCCTTTTGAAACGAATGATGCTTTCCTTGAAATCGGGCAGCGCCCGGAGATCCTTGATATGTTTCCTGGCGCGAAAGCCTATCATGCCGCCCTTTTTATAGCCGGTCACATCGAATCCTTCTTTTATCGCGCTGGCCTTCATTTCTCCAAAAAAGTCCCCGGAGATGGAAAAGACGGATGAGTCCACTGTCATCAGGTAATCGAGATCAGCGCTTTTATTGCGATTGATGGTGACGTGGAATTTTCCGTAGGCGCAGCCCGCCAGCGCAATCAGGCCCAGAAACAAAAGGACGGCTTTGGACAATCCAAGCATTTCCGTTCACTCCTGCGGAATAAGATGATTCATTACATCAATCCTCTGGCATCCCCGCCGGTTCCGAAAAAACCATATCCGGGCCTGTTTCGCGGCTTTCCCCCGAGACTTTCATCCTGCGTCCCATCGAAAGCCACGCATTGAACAGAACCCCCCCCGCCAGGCATGAGATCCCGATACATAAAAACGCCCCATGGACCCCGTATTGATGAGCCAGAAATCCCGACAGCAAACTTCCGAAAGGAGCTAAACCGATAAAGGAAAAAGTATAAAAACCCATCACTCTTCCCCGTTTGCTGTTTTCCGACATGATCTGAAGTATGGTATTGCTGGAAACAGTTTGCAGCATCATCCCAATGCCTACCAGCATGATGAAAACAAATGCCAAACTGAACTGACGGGCGAAGGATAACGCTACCAGCCCGGTTCCGAAGAGAATGGAGGCGTATGATATAATTCTTTCCAGCCCGGCCTGGGTTTTACGCAAGGTCAAATAGACAGCCCCGGTAATGGCGCCCAATCCCCCTGCCGCCATCAGGTACCCCATGGTGCGGGGCCCGCTTTTTAAGATATCTTTTACGTAGGACGGCATAATGATCATGTACGTCATGCCGGTTAGACTCGCCAGACATAAAAGCAGTAAAATGTTTCGGATGAGCGAATGCCGGAAAACATATTGAACTCCTTCCCGGAAACCCCGGAAGAAACGGGTGCCGTCGTCCCTTTTCCCCGGAAAGGCGATTTTCATTTTAAACAGAGCGATTATGACGGCGCCGAAGCTCAACGCATTTATTATAAAACAAACGCCTTCGCCCAGCCATGAGACAATAAATCCGCCGACCGCCGGGCCGATCAGCCGGGAACCGTTGACCATCGTTGACTGTAGTGCGATGGCATTGGAGAGATCCTCTTTTTTCCCTACCATCTCCAGTAAAAAAGACTGCCTGGCTGGCATATCAAAGGCGTTTACCACGCCCATGACGACGCCCAGCAGCATCAAATGCCAAATCCGCACTATGCCCGTTAAAGCCAGCGCCGCCAATATGGAAGCCTGGACGGTGGCGGTGATCTGGCACATGATAATAAGCCTGCGCCGGTTGCATCGGTCCGCCACCACTCCGGCCAAAGGGGTCAACAAAAAAGTCGCGATCTGGCCCATAAATTCCACCGTAGCCAAAAGCAGCGTCGAACCTGTCAGGCGGTAAACCAGCCACCACATCGCCATGCGCTGCATCCAGGTGCCGATAAGGGAAACGCCCTGGCCGATGTAATATAACATGAAATTGCGGGAGCGCAGCGCACGGAAGGTATATCCCAGCCTTTCCATAAACGCTCTATTGCTTGCCATCCTTGCATCTCCTTACTAGAGGCAATTGCGTTGTTACCTTAATTCAAGGCCTTGCCACTAAATATAGTGTATGGCTACCATTAGACTATCGATATTTGGTGCAAGAGGTAATAATTATCATAACACCGCAAATTCCTCTACCATAGAACCGGTGATCAAATACATCCAAACGATTCGGATTCCGAAATCGAAATCGATATTTAATCACCGGTTTAATAGCCTTTTATAACCCGCGCAATTGTTCCCAGAGATCCCTTTGATCCTTGAGGAGTTCATCTATTCTGCGCATGTTGGCCTCAATTTTTTGCAGGATTTCCGACTTGCGGTCCAAACCGACTTTAGGCTTAGTATCCCCGGGTTCGCCACCCGGCTGAGACGGCGTGCGCGGCGAAAATTTGCTCAAAGCATCAGCCACGGTGTTTCCCAGCAAGACCTGATTCTGGTAAATCAGCACAACCTTCTTCAATTCCACCTGCTGTCCGCTCTCGGCGCCGATATAAAGGGACTTTATATATAAGATGGAGCCTTCTATGGGCACAATCAGCAGATTTCCCCAAATCACCTTAGATTGCTGCTGCCCCCAGAGAGTTATCAGCTCCGAAATGGTTTCATCCTGGATGATCCTGCCGTCCACCTGGACCGGGCCGTAAATATTCTGATCCTTGGGAAGCACGTAAAGGATAAGCCGGCCGTAATTCGGCTGGTCGCACCGGGCGATCAGCCACGAAACCAGATTTTGCTTGCCCCTGGGTGAAAAAGGCTGCATCATGGCGAATTCCGGGTTCCGCTCCCCGGGCAATCTCAAGGTGACATAATAAGGCTCAAATTCTCCGCCATATTGATTTTCAGCAGGGATCTCCCAATAATCCTCTTTTTCATAAAAGGTACGGGGACTGGTCATATGGTACTGCACCAGCATATCCCGTTGGACCTTGAAGAAATCCTCCGGATAGCGGAAATGCCTCATCAAATCCGGAGCGATTTTATCCAGCGGGGTGAAAAGGCGGGGAAAAACCTTCCGCCAGACTTTAAGCACCGGATCCTTTTCATCCGCGACATAAAAACGGACCTCTCCGCTGTAGGCATCCACAACAGCCTTAACCGCATTGCGCATGTAGTTGTAACCGCCGGTATATGTTTTGCTGTATGGAAAAAAAGTATGAACTGTATAACCGTCCACCAGCCAGTAAAATTTCCCGCCGGAGGCCACCAGATAGGGATCCTTGTCAAACATCAGAAACGGCGCCAATTTGTTGAGGCGAGTCCGGATATTGCGGTGCATCAAAACGCTGCTCCCCTTGACAAGCAGGGGTGAAAGCAGGAATTTCGGCTCCCCCAGGCCGAAAGCCAGCATGATCTTGTTCAGGTAAGAATCCAGGGGAATCCCTTTCGTTCCGCGGTAAACAGTGGTTTTATTCCGCTCCCCCTGAGGATAGTCGAATTCCTTCATTTTGGAATTTACAATGATATACTGGTTGGTCAATTCGCCGAAATAAATCGCCGGGTCAGTCACATGAAGGGAGGCAAAATCAGGATCGGTCTTCGGCGGCAGATCCCGCGCAATAAAGATAGGCTGGCCCTGGGGAGAAAACCTGCTGACCTCATTGGCCGCCATACCGTAACCGTGCGTATATGTGAGATGAAGGTTGATCCAGTTCTTGGCCTGGGATGAGAGGTTCTCCACATTCAACTCCCTGGGGGAGATCAAAACCTGGCGCTGACCGGCGGACGACTGATAGCGATCGATGTCGATATCGGAAAAATGGTAGTAAGGGCGGATCGACTGCAACTGGTTATAGGTCGGCAGAAGCGGCCGGTAGTCCCACAGCCGCAGGTCGGCCAGGGCCGGATCTCCGGGATTCAATACCCCGGCGTTGTCCAGCGGTTTATAAGCACTGGTTTCAATCTTGTCCAGATTGTACGCCAGGCGCGTGAACCGGATATGATAGCCGAGGTATTTTTTTTCCAATTCGTATTCATCGGGCGAAACCTTGAAAGACTGCACCAAGGCCGGATACAGTACGCCCAGGGCAAAAGAACACGCAATCCAGGCAAGCGGCGCCGCAACGAAAAGTTTTTTGGCGCCGCGGAACAGGCCGGCCACCAGAAGCAATGCCAGGGGCGCCAACAGCCAGCTCAAAGCATTATAGGCGAAAATCCGGGCGTGATGAGCCGTATAATCCACTCCCGTAAGTATGGAACCCTCCTGAAAGATCAAACCATATTTGGCAAGGGAGTAATTCCAAATTTTTATAAATGCAAAAAGCAGCACCAAGATGCTCAGATGTAATCTGGCGGATTTTTTGATCCCCCATCTGGTATGCTGAAAAATCACCGAGGCAAAATAAATCAAACTCGTACCGACAAGCGCCAACATGATGATATTTAGTATCAGCGAGTTGATCTGCCTATAAAAAGGATAGGTGAAAAGATAGAATCCGGCATCCTTATTAAAAATCGGATCCACCAGGCCGGTGTCCGTCCTGTTCAGGTAAGGCATCACTATGCCCCAATCCAGGCTTAAGCCCGTGGCCGTAAAAAGGGAAAGAACTGCCGCCGCCGCCAAAACCCCCAAAAAAAGGCTTTTCCTGGTAAATCCCAATTGCTCCGGAACGACGGACTCCGACTGGGCCAGTGCGGGCAGGAAATTAAGAACCAGAAATCCGAACACCAACAATCCGAGGATCAATTTCACCAGCGGGCCCGTGAGGACCTGCACCCAAAACACCTCTAAAGCCCGCATGCTTTGATACCAGAGCCATTCCGTCACAAATCCGGAGGTGATCATCAGCCCAACCAAAAGCGCCAATATTATAATACCCGCAACCACATAACCGGATCTGCCCATATGATCACATCCTTTTTTATTTTATCAAAGGCAAAGAATATTGATTTTGCTGCATTAAAATCAAGGCGCGAAAGTCGAGTCATTTATAAACGAGCAATTTGCGTTGTTATGATAATTTTACGTCTTGCACCAAATATCGATAGCCTAATGGCAACCATACACTATATTTGGTGGTAAAACTTAGTATTAAGGTAATAACGCAATTGCCTCTAAAAACAACTGTTCCCGATGAATTCCCGCAAGATGGAGTTTGAAGGGATTTCGCAGGCATCGTCTATGGAAAGGAAATAGCTGAAAAACTTAAGCAGCCTTTTAGCCTCGGAAAACTCAGGAACATCCTTGCCGATCCGGGATAAAAGCGGTTCCGCGAATTTCTTCAATACCGCCAATTCATACAATAAAGCCGTGTTGAACATGACATCGGCTTCCTCCTGGAACGGAAAGATGTTCTTTTCCTCCCCCCGCCGCACGGAGGGCCACGTGCGTATGGTTTCCAGCGCGGATCTGGAGCGGGAATTGTAATCCCTGACGATGCGGCGGATCAACCTGTTGTCGGTGGTGGGAATGCGGTTGTGATCATCGATGTTAAGCTGGGTCAAGGCGCTCACGTAAATTTTATATTTGCTTTCCTTCGGTATGGACTGGGTGAGATATTCGTTCAGGCCGTGTATGCCTTCAATAATCAAAGGCTGATTTTGGTCCGTTTTGAGGATCCTCCCCTGCCATTCCCTTTTTCCGGTATGAAAATTAAAAAACGGGATCTCCACCGGCTGGCCCTGGATCAAGTGGGACAAATGCTCGTTGAATAATCCCACGTCTATGGCGTCGATGGACTCAAAATCGTAATTGCCTTTTTCGTCCCTGGGTGTAAATTCCCGATCCAAAAAATAATCATCGATGGAAACGGCGACGGGTTTCAAGCCGTTTACCCTGAGCTGAATGGACAACCGCTGGGCAAAGGTGGTTTTCCCTGAGCAGGACGGCCCGGCGATCAATATAAGATGAACCCGCTCCCTGTTCCCGGCGATCATATCCGCGATCTGGGCGATCTTTTTTTCGTGAAGGGCCTCCGAAACCCTGATAAAATCCCCGGCCTGGCCTGAAGCTATGATGCCATCCAGCGCCCCCACGTCATCCACATCCAGGATCTCGGCCCATTTCTCCGCTTCGTAAAACACTCTGGACAGCTTGCGCTGCTCCACAAAGGGAGCGACATGGCCGGGATCCTCCTGGCGGGGGAACTGCAGGATAAATCCGGGAAGGTAGTATTTTAGGCCGAATTTCTTCAAATATCCGGTACTCGGCGCCATGTAGCCGTAAAAATAGTCATGAAACCATCCCAGGCGGTATATCTTCACCTTTTCCTTGCGCCTGAACTTCAACAGCCTGACCTTATCCTCCTGCCCGTCCTTGCGGAAAATTTCGACGGCTTCCGCCACCGGGACCTCCATTTTAACGATAGGTTCATCAGCGTCGATAATTTCATGCATTTTCGCTTCCAGCGCCCTAATGTCCTTTTCCGTGATCGGCCTTCCGCAATAAAGCTCGCAATAGATCCCCTTGCTCAAGGAATGCTCCACGGTAACCCGGCAGTTGTCGAAAATTTCCCGCGCCGCCCGGATCATCACAAAGCAGAGGCTGCGGCAGTATATCCTGACTCCGTCCTCGTCGGATAAATCAAGCCAGGACAAAGAGGTATCCTCTTCCGGTTTGAAAAAAAGCTCCTTGATCTCATTGTTCACTTTTGCCGCCACAATGGGAGAACCGTAATATTTCTGGTGTTTGTCCGCAAGCTCCTTTAAGGCGCCGCCCCGCGCCAGACTTTCTTCCCCGTGGGGTGTGCTTATTTTAATGGCAGTGGACAAAAAAGAACCCCCTTTGGTAATCATGGAAGCGGAATATTCTTTATACCAGGGTTATACATCTCCGATATTTCATTGCGGAAAAAGCGTAAAATTCCTCGGTAAAGCGCCTCCGCCGCCCTCGTGCGGTACTCGGCAGTAAAGAGCAAGGCTTCATCTTCCCTGTTGCTTAAAAAACCTATTTCCGCAATGACTGAGGGCATTTTCGTCTCCCTGGTTACGACGAACAGATCCTCCACGATAAACTTCTTGTCCGGCCTTTCCATCCATGACACCATTTCCTCCTGCACCAGCTGGGCCAGGCGTTTGCACTCCGGTTTGCCCGAGCAATAGACTACCAGCACGCCTTTGTGATCTGAATGCCGCGGATTGGATCCCATGGAATTGGTGTGGACGCTGACGAACAGATCCGCCCCCAGGTCATTGGCGAGATAAGCCCGGTCATAGTTCTTTATATAACTGTCATCCGTGCGGGTCATCTCCACCCTGGCCCCGGCTTTGCGCAGGAATCCCGCAAGCTTTAAGGCGACCTCCAGGTTGATGTCCTTTTCGCGCAAGCCCAGAATACCTTCGGTGGTCCCCGGGTCGGTGCCCCCGTGCCCCGGATCGACGACAATAAGTTTTCCCGTTATGGAGCTTCTTTGCAGGCGGAGTATAAAATGCCGGCCATCCTCGCTGAATTCCACGGCGTGCCCCGTATAACATTCCATCTCCAGGCCGACCCGGACCGTATGATTTTCGTTTTGCTCTACGGAAATGCTTTTAATTGCCGTTCCGGAAGCCAGCGGCGCCTCCCCGGTATAATAGGAGTCCGGCAAGTGAATCTGTAGGCGCTCCGGATCGTGTTCCAGCCTGAATTTGGGCTTTAGCCTGGCCTCCCCGGCAATGCGCAAAAAACAGTCCCCTTCTTTCTCCTCCCATGTCACCAGCTTCAACGGGCGGGCGAATATGATCTCCCAGCTTTTATCGGCGGTTTCATCCGGCGAGGCTAACCGCCATGGGACGGGAGAAATGAGTTCCGCGGTTACCCTGATTATTTCGGGCGATATTTGCACGGCCTTGATATCCCTGACAAACTGCCTGTCCCCGGCAAACTTGGGCTTGCCGGTCATCAGGGTTGTCTCCGTAAAATCCAGCACGATCCTTCCGGGTTTCTGCTGATGATCCACCTTCACCTCTCCGTGGCCGGTGGCGAAAATCTTCACTTTAGTGTAATCGTCCTCTTTCGCGACTTTAATTCCGGAAAGGATATTGTAAAAATGGACCTCCAGATTGGTTGGAGCATCCGCCGGAGACACCACTTTGAATCCCAGCGGAATTTTCAGATCAAAAACCACCCTCAAGATGCCCGGTTTGAAACGTCCGGTCCTGATGCCTTTGAGATAAGGATGCGTGGAGGGTACGGATAAGACCGGTTGCCCCTCCTTGACGCCTTCCAGGTCAAGCACGATCCTGTCGGGATTTTTTAAGGAACACCACTTGTACCGGACCGGTTGTTTCAAACTTACGACCGCCACTTCCCTGTCTCTTCTCAGCTCAAGGAAAACCGCCACCAGTTTGTTTTCCTTGGTATAGATGTTGACCCGGCCGATGTCCTCATAATACACACCCGTGTATTCCGTTACTCGGTTAACCACTTCCAGGGGGAGGTAAATGCGGTTATTGAGATAAACCGGCGGGACGTCCATATTCAATGTAAAACCCATGGATTGGAAAGCGGTCTGGCCCACCGTAAAAGTGGAAAAAAGTTCGCCCTGGCGCAGACTGAGCCGATCCCCCTCCACGGTTATCGCCAGTCCCAGGAGATCCCGGAAAGAGGTCATGTCTATATAAGGAATCCCCTTGCATACCAGGGCTGATTCATCTTTTACGCCGCTCACGCATTTCTTATTCACCCAGAGGGCGACCGGTTTTTGATCCCCGGCGAAGCTCCGGGGGGCTGATAATATGCTGTATACTGCAAAAACAATTAAAAGCGGAATTGCCGTACGGAGCATTCTCATATTTAGTCGCCCTCGCGGTAAAATTAATGATGACTTATGCCTCCTCACTAAATTCGGAAAAAACCCCCCGTTTCCTGCTGCTATGTACAAAATAGACGATCGAAAACACGCATTGATCATTGACCATTACCACTGATCTCTGTATGCCGGACTATGTAATCTTTTCCAGCGGGGCATAAGCCGCGACAACTTGCTTAATGCCCAAATCAGGGAAAGCCAGTGAGAGGGTGGCGCCGTCCCCCTCCCCCTTTACCGCCACCACCGTGCCCTCACCCCATTTCGCATGGCGGACGCGGTCCCCCGGCCGGAGGGCCGCAGCTTCCGTTGGAGACTCCGGTGCGGTTTTTCGCTTGCCGTAATAACCGGGTGCGGTGCCGGGCAAAACTGTCAGATTTTCCGGAATATCTTGGATAAAACGGGAAACTGTCGTATAATCGGTCTTCCCGTAAATAGTTCGGATGGTGGCGTAGGTCAGATATAAAAGGTTTTTGGCGCGGGTTATCCCTACGTAACAAAGCCTCCGCTCTTCTTCAAGGTCGGCTTCGCTGAACAGAGATCTGCCGTGCGGAAACAGCCCCTCTTCCATGCCCGCCAGAAAAACGACGGGGAATTCCAAACCTTTGGCGGTATGCAGGGTCATCATGACCACCGCATCCGTCCCTGCTTCATAAGCGTCCACATCGCTCACCAGGGCTACTTTCTCAAGGAAATCCGCTAAATTGGGGGCGGCACTGTTTTTTTCGAAATCCCGGATCACGGAGAAGAATTCCTTCAGGTTTTCCAGCCGGCTCTGGGCCTCGACAGTGCCTTCCTGCTCGAGCTGGCGTACATAACCGGACTCATCCAGCACTCTACTGGTGAGCGCGGTAATGGATTCGCTTTCCGCGCAACTTCTCCAGCCGTTCCACATCGCTCCAAAAGCGTTTAGCTGGCCCGCCGCCCGGCCTGTGAGGGAAGGGATCTCCTCCAGCCTCCCAAGCCCCTCGTCCAAGCCCAGACCATGCTCCATCACAAAAGACGCCACCTTGTCCACAGTGGCCTCCCCGATCCCCCGCCGGGGGGAGTTCACAATACGGCGGAAGCTGGCGTAATCCCTGGGATTGTAAATCAAACGCAGGTATGCGAGGATATCCCGAATCTCCTTGCGGTCGTAAAAGCGGAGCCCTGCCAAAATCCTGTATGGAAGACCTTTGTTTAAAAAGACTTCCTCCAGCACCCTCGACTGGGCGTTGGTACGATATAAAACGGCGAAATCCTTGAAGGAAAGACCTCGTATTAAAACCAGCCGTTCGATCTCGCCCCCGATAAACCAAGCCTCTTCCTTTTCACTGCCGCTTGCGGCCAGCACCACCGGCTCCCCTCCGGGATTTTCGGTCCAAAGGCGCTTGGTTTTACGGAAACGGTTGTGGCGGATTACCTCGTTGGCGGCGTTTAATATCGTCTTTGTGGAACGGTAATTCTGTTCCAGTTTGATTACCTTGGCTTCCGGATAATCCTTCTCAAACTCCAGGATATTCCTTATGTCAGCGCTGCGGAAACCGTAAATGGACTGGTCGTCATCCCCCACCACGCAAAGGTTGCGGCTTTTACCCGCGAGCAAGTTGACCAATTGATACTGGGCATGGTTGGTGTCCTGGTACTCATCGATAAGGATATACCAGAATTTGTCCTGATACTTCTCAAGGATCCCTTGGTTCGTGCGGAAAAGAAGCACGGTCTGGAGGATCAGGTCGTCGAAATCGAAGGCCTGCTGCTGCGCCAACCGCCGCTGGTACAGGCGGTAGACTTCCAGCACATTGCGGGTAAAATAGTCCGCGGCCCTTCTTTCGTAAAGATCCGCCGTAATCAATTCGTTCTTGGCTTTACTGATCTCGGCCAGCACGGCCTTGGGGGAGAAATAGCCGTCGTCCAGATTCAGCTCTTTTAAAGCCTGCTTGACCTGTCCCAACTGCTCATCCGTATCGAAGATCACAAACTGCTTCTGAAAGCCGACAGCCGGCGCCTCCTGACGCAGGATGCGCACGCAGGCATGGTGAAAGGTGGATATCCATAGATCGCCGATCTTTTCGCCGATCAGGGAAAAGACTCTTTGGCGCATTTCCTCCGCGGCCTTGTTGGTGAAAGTCACGGCCAGGATTTGCCCGCCCGGCACCCCCCGGCTCATCAGATGAGCGATGCGGTGCGTCAACACGCGCGTTTTACCACTCCCCGCCCCGGCGAGGATCAGAAGCGGGCCTTTAAGGTGTGTCACTGCCTCCTGTTGAGCGGGATTCAATCCCGCCAAAATGCGCTGCATTTATGTAGCCTCCTATATCATTCCGCATATTCCAGCATCTTTTCGAATCCTTTGCCTAAAACCTCCACCGCATCGTTGACGACCATGAACGCTGCCGGATCAACAGCCACCACCAGATCCTTCAATCTGGCCAACTGGGTCAAGGAGATCGTGGTCAGGATGACTTTTTTGGGCTGCCGGGCGTAAGCGCCTTCCCCGTTTAAGAAAGTGACGCCGCGATGAACCTTGGAAATGATCTCAGCGGCGATTTCCTCGGACCGGCCGGTGATAATCAATACGGTTTTATTGGTGTTGAAACCGATCTGGATACGATCCACCACATAGCTGGTGACAAATAAAGAAACCAGGGTGTAACCCGCCATGTTGATGTTGCGAAAAACCAAACCCGCCAAAGTCAATATCCCCAGATTGAAAAGAAAGTTGGCGGCTCCGATATGAAACGACAAAAACCGGTGGAGCATCACCGCCACAATATCCGTTCCCCCGCAGGATCCCCGGCCTTTGAAGATCAGGCCGAATCCCAAGCCGTTTAGAATTCCGCCCATAAGGGCGGAGAGCATCGTATCGGGGACCGGCATCCATACCCAGTCCCTGGTGAGGATCAAAAAAAAAGAAAAAGCGGTCATCCCCAGCAGACTTCGCCAGACAAATCCGCGATGCAGATAAAAATAAGCGACAAAAAACAAGGGCACGTTCAGTATGAAATTAATTGATCCGAAAGGGGCGCGGATTAAATAACCGGCTATCAATGCCATCCCGGACACCCCGCCCACCAACAAATGCTTTGGAACAATAAAAAAATTGACGGAAAGGGCTGCAATAAAGGCTCCCAGGACGATCTGCATCAATTTGCAAGGATATTTAGATACATCCATTTATTTAAATCCTCGGCCTTCCGTCATTAAAAAAAAGGAAATCGGCTTCCTTTATCTAATTTTTTTATTGCATCCCCAATTCCCTGCTTTAAATAAAGAAAAAATGATCCCTGATGCGCCTGAAAATTCCGATAAAGCCTTTTTTAGGCATAATCGATTTTAATATTAAAGCGGGGTGGATAATGAAAAAGAAAACGATTTTCAAGATCTATATCACCGCCAGCATATTTTTCACCCTTGCGTACGCAGTCATCCCTATTATACCTTACACCGCCCGTTTCACCTGGTTTGAAAACCTGGAGGTGGTGTCCTTAAATTTCCGCATGAAAATGCGCGGTCCGGTCAAACCCTCCGGTAAGGTGGTCATCATTGGGATCGACGATCGGAGCATTTCCGCTTTGGCCATACGGGAGCGCGATCCCTGGCCCTGGCGCAGGAGCGTATACGCAAGATTGATCCGCAAGCTGGGGGACGCCGGCGCAAAGAGCATTATCATGGATCTGTCCTTCGACTACATGGATCCCGATGACCTGGAAGGAGACCGCCAGTTCGCGGAAATCCTGTTCGAATATCCCATCGTCACCATCGGCTCCTATGTTGTGGAAAGCGCGGAAAAATATATGCTGATGGACGGAAAATACCGGGAGAAGCTGGAGCAAAACCAGGATTACCTTCGCTTCCGCTACCAGTTTTTAAATCCGGATCCGGATCCCTATTACCTCTCCAGCTTTTATTCCGTTTACAAAATGGTACCGCCCGACACACTGTTCATGAATTCCGCCCGGGGTTACAGCATCTATGAGATCGGCTCCGCGGACGAGGACGGCATGTACCATATCATCCCCCTGGTATTTCATGAACAGTACCTCAACAAACAAGGAAAAGCCTCCCTCATTTTCCTGCCGACTTTGGATATCCTGGGACTTTGCGCCTATTACGGCATCGAACCGAGCGAAATCCTGCTGGATCTGAAACGACACCGCATCATCCTGGGGGATAAATGCACGATTCCGGTGGATGAGAAAGGTTATTTCACCTTGAATTATTACACCGAAAGCTTCCCTGAGAAATCGGCCGTGGATATCCTGGAATCCGGGGATCCTGCGCTGTTAAAAAAGTATTTCCGGGATAAAATCGTCCTTATCGGATACACATCCGGCGCCAAAGGCCTTTTCGACGTACGGCCCACCCCGTTCAACAAAAACGAGGCGGGTATTCAGCTTCACGCCACACTGCTGCAAAATGTGCTGGATCGAAATTACCTGATCCGGCTGCCTTACGCGGCCAACCTGGGAATTATCCTTTTGTGCCTTATATTCTTTTCCTGCATCCTGCATTTTTCCGGCTTGCGCACCGGCATCGCGCTGGCTCTGTCATTCATCGCGGCGTTCAATATCATCGCATATATTTTATATTTAAAAAATATCTGGGCCGATGTTTTTTATCCGGATATACTCTTTTTCGTCTTTTTCCTATTCAATACCATCATCCGCGTATATCGGGAAAACAAGGAAAAAATTCAAATCAAAAGCTTCTTCACCAAATTCGTTCCCGCGCCCGTGGTGGAGGAAATCTTGAAGGATCCCAAACGCATCCACCTGGGCGGAGAGCGCATGAACATCACCGTTTTATTCAGCGACATCGTGGGCTTCACCAGCATCTCTGAACAGTTGGAACCGGAGGAGATGGTCCGGTTGCTCAATGAATATCTGACGGAAATGACCGCGATTATCAAGGACCGTTTCAACGGCACTCTTGATAAATTCATCGGCGACGCCATCGTGGCGATTTTCGGAGCTCCCTTTTCCGCGCCGGACGACCCCGTCCGGGCCGTAAACGCGGCTTTGGCCATGCGCGACAAAGTGCGTCAACTGCAGGAAAAATGGCAAACCCGCGGAGAAAAGTATATATTCCGCATCGGTATCGGCATCAATACGGGATATGCTGTGGTTGGAAACATCGGGTCTCCGGACCGGATGAACTACACCTGCATCGGAGATACGGTCAACACCGCCTCCCGGCTGGAATCCGCCACCCGGACAACCGACGCGGAGATTCTGATCAGCGATTCCACCTATCAAGCGGTCAAGGATTATTTCAAGTGCATTGAACTTGCCCCCATCATTGTCAAGGGTAAAAAGGATGCGTTGCGGATTTACAGCGTCATCTCAAGAAAAGGAAGGTATGTTAAATGATAATCACGGCAGCCATCGCGCACTTGGTTGGAGATTTCTTTTTTCAAACCAAGCGGGTGTCCATAGGTAAATCAACCCTTTCCGGTATGCTCGTACACGTCCTGCTGGTTTTTATCGCCCAGATCCTGGTATTTCTTCTCTACCGGGAACTGAACACGGTGACGTTCGCCGCCATTTCCCTGGCCACGGTGATACATTTCGGAATCGACAGGTTCCGCACCGGAATGGTAAAGGCGAAGCAAAACCGGGATACCTTTTTGTTCTTCCTTGCGGACCAGGCCTCCCACCTTCTGGTTTTCATCGCCATATTTTATTGTTTCAAGCTGCCCGTCTCACCGTACGCAAATCTGCCCTACAGGGTATGGCCGTATAAGGCATGGCCGCTCTTGCTGCTGCTGAATACATACATGATCAGCTTCTTGCTTTATTACCTTCAAAAAGACCTAAAGATTAATGACGGGATATATAAAAGGGATTATCCGGGTTTTATCGAACGTATCATCATTACCGTTTTTCTGTTGTTTCCCAATTATCTTCTGGCCTTCCTGGGGATTGTAGTCAAGAACGGCCTGGTATTCGCATTTTCCAAAAAAATCGATTACTGGGAGGCGTTGCTGGGTTCCGCCCTTGCCTTTCTCTTTACTTTTGGAGCAATATATTTTTTAAGATAAATTTTGAATATATATTTTCCCCCGGCTTCTAAACAATATAAACCCGGGCATTTTCCGGATCGAAAAGAGTTATAGGAGGGAAGACTCATGAACGCAATGCAAAAATGTGGGATGGCCTTGGCTCTTTCCGCCACTCTATCGTTTGTCGCGGCATTTTGTACATACGCGGAAAACGCCCTTGTAGCCCAGGCGGAAAAAACCGAATGCGGGCCGCAGGAGCAAATAACCGTCACCGTCGGCGAACTGGACGAGAATCAACAGCCTGTAACCAGCGATGCAAAGATTATCGTAAAATTATCTAGGGGCGGGGTGACGGAAAACGGCATCCTAAAGAATGGCCTTGTTTTAAAAAACGGCGCGGGAAAGTTTACTTTTATCGCCCCGACCAAACCCGGAACCGTGGATATCCTATTGATAGATCCCGCCGGCAATCTTTCGACAAAACTGGTTATTCGCGTGGTCGAGAGCACCTCCGGGGCCGATTGGAAGGAAGAATACGCCGCTATCGTAAAGCTTAAAGGCAAAGTGGCCATCAAGCTGAAAAACAAACAGGCCTGGGATGCGGCTTTGGTTAATGCGAAGCTGCACGAAAAGGACACCATTATGACCTGGGACAAATCCTGGGTGACCTTACAGCTTTTCGACGGATCGATAATCACCCTGGCACCTTGCACCACCGTTTATATCAAATCCCTTAAAAGCTCCCTCTCCAATGCCAGGATCAAACAAAGCGTTTTCAAGGTCGCAGCCGGCAGGATCCTCGCGAAAGTCAAGGAATATATGGAAAAAGGCTCCAAGTTCCAGGTGGAGTCCGAATCCGCCACCGCCGGCGTGCGCGGCACGTTTTTCGAGTTTCTGTCGTTCCTGGACGGCACGGATGAGTTGATTGTATACGAAGGTTCGGTAGTGATCGAACAAATCCGGCGGGAATTAAGCTACCTCCTCAGGCAGGGGCAGAAACTTGCTTTGCGATGGGACTCCGTGGAAACGCCCGATATCGAGGGGCACAATATAACGCCTGCGGAAAGGGAACAATCCCTTGGCCAGGAGGAGGCATCCGCCGATGAAACCCCCGATGAAAATGACGGGGGAGAGGAAAACGGCGCTGATCAAACGGAGCCTTCAACCGGCAACGGAACCCCCGTCGATACGGCGCCGCCCGGGGATTCTTCAGGGGGAACGGATGTGCTTTTCGGATCAGAGGAAGTCGGCGATCAGATGTACCTGACCGTGCATTTCATGCCCGAGTTCAAAAAAGTGTTCGGGACAGGCGTAAGTATCGGACTTGATCTCTCCTTTATCCAGGATCCCGTAACCCAGGACATCACCTTTGCATCCCCTGATCCGGGCGTCAATATCGGCAACTTTATAAATTGGGTGGAATTCGACGGCCGGTTCCTTTACTTGTATTATGGCAATCTAGAGAACATCTCATATGATTTCGGCCTGCTCTTCAACAAATACCATAAGGATGACGCGAAATGCATGCAGTTCGGTCTGCGGAACCTCTTCTCCGGAAAATGGGGCTTTAAGGTGTTGGCGCCGCTGGACATCAAATCCTTTGATCCATTCGAAACGGAAAAAACCTCCTCCCTGTATGCAGGCCGTTTCACCACCGGCTTCGAAGCCGCCGGTCTGCCCCTGGAGGCCGGGATCACGGCGGTGACCGACGAAAACGACGCATTGAACATGCTGCCTTACGGGGTCCCCACCGCGGGCGCAGCCGCTGATCTGAGCATTCAGTGGGCCAGCATGATGCAGCCCTATATCGAAGCGGCCCAACTGGAAAATTTCGGTTACGGCGTGGAAGCGGGGATCAGAGGCAGGTTTTCGTCCCTCTTATGGTATCAGACGGGACTGCGGTATTGCGGCGAGCAATTTATCCCCAATTACTTCGGCGGAGATTATGAGGAATATAAATACAACTCCATATCGGGGATTTTAACCGCCCGCGGCCTGCCGGATCTTTCCGCCTATCCGCAGACCCGGGGCTACTATTTCCTGGTGGGGGCGGAATTCAGCTCTTTGATGAACTTCAGCCTGATGTATGAAGATTTCTCGAATATGCCGGACTACGCTCCCATCCTTACGGCTGATTTCATTTTCGCCACGCCCAGCTTCGGACCGCTCCCTGCCCTGGCGTTCGGATTCAACTATAAGCAGGTGCAGTTCGGTTCCCACGACGGCTGGTTGAACCCGAACACCAGCTTCGCCTGGTATGCGACCTACCCCATCAGCGCCGGCTTATACGCCACGTTGGTCAATACATACGTCCCCGCCACCGGGCAATATACCCGGGAGATAGCCATCTCTTTGCAGTTCTAACTCCGGATAAGGATGGGCAACGGAAACCCCGGTCTGATCGGTCGGGGTTTTGTTTTAATTTGGGCTGGGAAACAATCACGATTTCTTGAACGCCCTGCCCGGTTCTTAAATTCGTTCAGGGCGCTCCAGGCTTAAAGTCAAAATCTTTTCCGCCACTTCAGGCGGCGTTGTTTGAGGATGGCTTTTATGAATAGGGGGAAGGTCTTTTAAGCCTTCCAACCCGTGAGTTTGAAAACGTCTTTTGTACTCATAAAATTGGGTCCTGGTCATACC
>JBLNCG010000063.1:0-33484 GCA_050260475.1 Bacillota bacterium | reverse complement strand
TCCTAACATGACTATCATCTCCATAGATTGATAGTAACATTATTCGACATAAATTGCTTTTTTCCTTTAAATAAATTGGGTTTTTCACAACGCTTCTAAATATCGATAGCCTAATGGTAGCCTTACGCCATATTTCGCGGCAAGACTTAGTGTTAAGGCAACAACGCAATTGCCTCACAATGATAAGTTCGATAATATAGAGCAATTATCCTGCTATCAATAGATGAATATTCCTCCTATTTATGTCAGGTCAATGCAATATTGCCATAAAGTCCCGCTTGAAACCCGTTTTTTTCAAAATTTAATTTTATTGATTTGGCTTTGCTGCCGGATTAAATTGACACACGAAAATTGAGATGTTTCTTAAAACGACATCGTCCAGGTGCCGCCCACCAGGGAATCATCGTGAAGACCCGCCTCATAGTTAAGATTGCGCTGCAGATTAAAATAAAAATTATTATGGATTCTGGAAGAAAACCAGTTTGTGGACCAGGCAAGTCCTAATTGCAGATTGTGGGATAAGAACAGTTTGGTCTCCAGGTCGTATTCGCCATGGTAGTCCAGGATTAGCGGCCATTTCCTGAAGGCAAGGTAGCTGAGCCTCGTGTCGATGTTCCATTGGTCAAGGCCGGTTTCCTCATAATTGATGGGAGAAACATGGAGGCTTGTAACGCCAAGAATACCGAAAGGACTTTTCCTGGCGGCGGAGGAGATGTCCAATACGTCCCTAAAAAACAAAGAGGTTGCCATGTTGTATACCATTTTACGCCATGATTCCACATCATTGGGCATGTTGTTCAATCCGAAGATGATCCCTTGAAGGTATGTTTCGGGCCTCACCGGATCGGATGACAGGGTGATATACTTCTGATATCCCTCCCTGCGCAGGATATAGCCGGATCCGATATCCTTCAGGGATCCCTCGTAGGTCAGATAAATGGTGATCACTTCCGACATGTTGTCCTCTCCCACATCGGCATAAATCGTCTGGGCTTTCAAAACCACATCCGGAAACATTCCCAGATCGGGGTGGAAAGTTGCGGCCGCCTCGGTCACATCAAAAATAAAGTATTTCCGGGTGGTCAATAATCCCATGCTGCCGCGGCCAATCCCCTTGATCTCCCCCTTCAGCGAAGGCGCGGAAAGCGTGCCTTCCACAGCCACTTCCCCGGAAAGGGGGATCTCTATGTCCACGGGATTGAACATTTCCAGGTCGAGGTTATTGTCCATTTTAAAAGCCATGGTCTTGCCGATCTTGACCTTCAGATTGAGGTGAACTTCAGGTAACTCCATGGGAACAGGCTTTTCGATCTTTATCCTGAATTCCCCCTCATACAATTGCAGGTTGCCGTTAACCTCGAAACCGTTATCCCTGGTCTTCACATTCAAATTGTTGGTGCTTACCTTCCCGGAGAAAAAGCCGGATTCGACCTGAAAATTACTGGCCTGGGCTGTAAAATCACATTCGATTTTAAAAGGGTTCAAAAATTGCATAGGATCCGCCTCGCCGGCGGGAATGGGGGCCAGCCGCAAAAATCCGCTTTTTATGCTGATGGATTCGGCCCGGCACGTCTGAATGTTGATCTTGTCCCCGTTGAATGACAGATCCACGTTGATGTTGGTGAGGCTCTCAGGCAGTATTTGCAGCTTTGCTTCGGCGCCCCTTGTGCGGAAAAACCCCTCGAGCCGCGGACGGACCACCGTACCTGTGATATTCATGTTGAGAGCGCCCTTGCCTCTGACCCATTCCAGTTCGGACAGGATAAGGGGTAAAAACGACATGTCCGCTTCAGGGCTGGTGATATGAAGTTCTATGCGGTCGCTGTATCCGGCTTCCGCATCAAGGCCAATAACGCCGGCCAAACGCGGATTTACAGGAATCTCCCCGTAAATTACGGTTTTTTCCCCATATCTTTCTACGGTTATCGGCTCAACCAGCGCTTCACCCGGTTTCTGTCTGCCTAAAAATATCCTGTTGCCGGTCAATATCACGGATGGAATGTTCAAATCGCCCAGATAATACTGATAGTACCTGGCGTTCCGCCAGCCCAGGGAAAACTCCAGGGAAGGGTTTTGCCACGTGCCGTCGATGTTCGCATATAAATGATCCAGATCTCCGCTGATATTAGAGGGCATCTCCTTCTGTTTTTTCAGCAGCGCGGCCAGCGCCGTCAAGTCCAGATCCGTACAGGCAAAACTGCCTTTTATCCCCGCGGAGTTCAAGTCGGCCGCACCCGAAATTTTTCCCTTGCCCCAAGCCAGATTAAAATCCGCCAGATGGTAGGAAAGTTTTGAAGCCTTTTGCCAGCCGAATTTCCCCTGCCATATTTCAAAAAAGTCCGCTTTTGGCGCACTGATGTAAAAGTCCATTTGCAGGTCCGCTTTATCCGGGCCCGCCTGCCCCGTAAAATCCCGGATAAACAGCCGGGATTCAATTGCGGATGCATCCGCGCGAGTTGCCCATTTCCCGTCCAGTTTGCCCTGAATGTTTTGGGGGATCTTCAGGTTGAACAACTCGCCCATCTGGTGAATTTCCGCGTTGTTGAACCCCACCTCCACATCAAAAAGGATGCCTTCCCAGGCGGAATTATTCGAAGGCTTCAGGGCAACCTGTCCGTTAAATCTGTAATACTGTTCTTCATTCTGAAAAAACACCAGGTTGTCCATTTTATACCGGTTATTTCGGGGATCGATGGCGATGCCGCCTTTGACCGCCTTCAACCTGATACAGGAATCCACATCCTTGGAAAGGTTTATCGCGATCTGTTCCAATTCTATTACGCCGTCAATCAATCCGCCGGCTTCCAAAAGCCCCCGGAGATCCCCCTTAAAGGTCAGATGCTTTACGGTGCCGCCGGATATGGATAAATTGTAAAACCGGCTGTAGTAAGAAACCATGGGGGACAAATCCAGATTGTCGACGCTCAATTCCAGCGTCCTGCGGCTTTCCGCTCCCAGGCCGTGAATGGTCATCATTCCTCCGACCCGTGTTTTTCCCGCTCTTAGGAACAGCTCGGAGAGGATTAATCCGCCGTCCCTTGTCCAGGAATATTTCACCCTGCCCTCCTCAATCGCCTGATCCCAGACGAAAGCACCGGCTTTCAATTGAAAATATCCTGAAACTTCGGGTTTGCCGGCCCGGCTGCTGATGGTCATCTTGGCGCGCCCTGTTCCGGTCATGAAAAATTGATTTTCCGCATCCGCAAACTGGTTGAGTTCATCCAGGGATAAATCATCGGAAGAGATATCCCATTTCATATCCCCGGTAAGGAATTCATACCCGCCGTTCAGCAAAAAGACGCCGTTCATGTATTTGATCTCGCAGTCCTCTACGGATATCTTGCGGGCATCGAATATGATCCCGGCTTCAGCCGCCTGAATTTTCCGGTGACGGATGGAGCCGTTCTCCACTGAGATTGTTCCGCGGCCCTGCCAACCTTTCCACGGACCCGCAAGCTTCAACTGGAGGTATGCATGGCCGCCCAAATTCAACGGCGCGTTGAACAGGGTGACATTGGAAAGCCAAGTTTTTTCAATATCCTGAAGCGGGTAGTGTTCAACCGAAAAACTTAAATCCATGCCTTCCTTGTCTAATATACCGCTGCCATGGATGATGCCGCCTTTGGATACTCCCTGGAGATACTCCAGATTGCATTGATTGCCGGCGAAATTTCCGGCAGCCTCCAAGGTATCAAGGAAGATCATGGATTGGCAGGTAATATCCCGCCCTTTGAATGAAAACCAGGATTTGAGGTCGCCGCCGGATTCTTTTTGAACCGCGATTCTTCCCGTGACTTCTCCGCGAAAATCCAGGGATTTCAGGGCGGCGGATTTGCCGTACCCGGCGGCCAATTGAAGGAATCTTTCCAATTGGATATTATCCAGGCTTACGGCGATACTGTAAGCCGGACTGCCGTCCGTGAAGCTGTTCAGTTCTCCCTTGCCGCGCAACTTGCCGCCGCATGCCTCGAAGCTTAGATTATCCAGCACAATACGATCATTTTCATAACGGAAGGAAAGCCGGGGCTTGCCGAGATGCTGCCCGTATGCCGTCAAATCGATGGAATCCGCCTGCAAGGATCCTCTTATCTCCGGGGCGGATAAAAATCCGCCGATGTCCGCTTTTAATCTGGGGCGGTCCACGGTAAAACCGGCGGGCAGTTCCAGCCTGGACGCCGTTATTTTCCGCTTGCTTTCCGCGGTTACGGAGAGCTTCAAGGAAGGGTTATCCCAATATTTCCCGTTGCCGGTTATTTCCCCATTGACGCCGCAAACCAGTCCGCGATGATGCATTCCGGCCTCCAATATCCTTACCCGGTCCTGGTTAAGAACAGCGCGCAACCGTCCGCCCGTCCAGGTTACTCCCCGGTAACTTCCGGAAACGTTCTTCGCTTCTACTTCCCCTTCCCACTTCAAACAGGAGATTCGGCCGCTGATTTTCCCCTTTCCGGCCACCATCCCGCATAACTTCCCGGCAATCAAATCCTCGCCGAAACGGGCCAGATTCAGGCGGTTGATCCGGACCGAAAGATCTATCCTGGGTAAGGCGAAATCAGTGATCGTCCCCCGGGCATGGAAATAGCCGTCAAGTATCTTGCCTTGAAAGAACGCCACCTGCGTCCTGCGGGGAGTGATTATAAAATCGCCGTTCACCTGATCCATGCGTATGGAAGCCGGCTCCGGGAGCAGATACGAGGAATTGCGCAGCCTTAACCGGGCAAGGTAATTGCGAAGTTCTCCTCCTTCGATCTTGAGTTTGCCTTCCGCGGACAGTTTCCCGCCTTCCAGATCCCCCCATTTCCCATCCCCGTTCAGCCCGGGTATGAGACTCTTAATATCCTTTAAATCTATATTTCTAAGACGGTATGACAATAAAAAGGCCTGGGACGGCTTCAGCCATTGGCCTTTGAGCTTCCAGCCAACATGGGGCTGCCGTCTTGAAGAACCTTCAAACTGCCCGGCGTATGAGCGGGTTTTAAGTAAAAGCCTGCCGTTGATGGCGCGAAATTGGTCTCCATATTTGACGGCGCCGTCGTCATAGGCCAGATTAATAACTCCCCCCCGCACCGTAACAGTTATATCCAGGGCCAATTCCGCCTTTTTCTGCCGCGGAATGATGAACCGCTGCCAGGTCCACCCTTGGTCCCCGCGGCTGATATTAAATACCGGTTTTTCCAGACCGGCAGTCTTGACCACACCGCCCCATTTTCTGAATATTACGGCCAGCGGGTCATAGCTTATTACCAGCCTTGGCACGGAAGCAAAAACATCCCCCCGATCCCTGAAGGAAACCGTGATATCCTCCGCCGCCAAGCGTGAGAACAAAAGGCCTTTTATTTTCCCTATTTTAATCTCCGCTCCGTATGCCTGCATGATTTTAGTAATTTCACGCCTGGCCATGGCCTGAATGCGGGGGGAATTTAAAATGATAAGACCCGCCGCATGCAACATTAAAAAAACAAAAATGCCGAAGGCGGCGGCGATACAAAACATTTGCCGCTTTCTGCCGGATATCCGCAAATCAGCCATGTTTTATCTCCTTGCGCGTATCGGGTCAGCGGGATGTCGAACCGGGAAGCATGCAAACCCTGTTTCGTCCCTGGGTTTTAGCCTGATAAAGAGCGTCGTCGACAGCCATGAGCAGTTCCCGTTCGGTATCCGCATGCGTGGGAAAAGCCGCCACTCCTATGCTTACAGTAACACCGGTGGTTATTTTATGATCCACTATTTCAATGGCTTTGACCAATTCCCGCATGCGCTCGGCGATTTTAAAAGCCTTTTTCGCCGTAGTATCGGGCAACAAAATCACGAATTCTTCTCCGCCGTATCTCGCGAACAAGTCTTTCTCCCGGAGATGCTTTTTGACCGTAGCCGCCACTTTTTGCAGAACCTTGTCCCCCAGCAGATGCCCGAATGTGTCGTTGAATTTCTTGAAATGATCCACATCGAACATAATTAGCGCCAGGTTTTTCTTTTCCTGCTGGGCCAGGGCAAATTCCTCCAAATACCGATCCTGGAAATATAACCGGTTGCATATTTTGGTTAACCCGTCTATGGTGGCAAGCTCTTGCATGCGCTGATAAAGATTGGCGTTCTCTATAGCCACGCTGACCTGGCCGGTAATGATGGAAAGAAGACGCAAATTATCATTATCGAACGCCCCGGGCATCTGGTGTCCAACCAGGATGACCCCGAGATTTTCACTGGCCACCTTGAGCGGCACTCCGAGCATGGACTTCAACCCCAGCTCTTTACCAAGTTTAGAGCTTGAATCAACATTATTGAGGATAATCGGTTCCCCCAGATTCATTACTTTCCCCGGCAGGTCCTCCCCCAATTTAAAGGTATATTTCCTCCACTGGGAATCATCAGACAGATTGCCGTTACGGATCACCAAGACCTTTTCATTATCGTCCCATAAAAGAATGACGCATAATTTGACGCCCATGATGCCGATCACCATATCGTTGATCTGGCGGAGAAGGTCGTTGAGATCCAGTATGGAACTTATTACCATGCTGATCTGCTGTAGTGTATAAAATTCCGTATAACTGGACTCCAGCTTTTTATTGTTTATTTCCAGCAATTGAACCTTTTCCTGCAGTTCTTCATGGGCCACCGTGAGTTCGTTGTTCGTTTTACGGAGCTCTTCCAGAAGGTCCTGCTCCTTCTCATAGTGCTGCTCCTCTTCCCCTTCCAGAGTACTGCATTGATAACCGTTGACAAGCAGCAGCAGCACGCGCATGCCGATCACCGACAATGCATGAAGCGTCAAGGGATTTCCGGTCAGCGTCTTTAAAACAACCGCCGATATGTAAAACAAGGCGGAAACGGCGGTGAAGCGCCACGATTTCCCATGCCCGCATGAGACGGCCATTTCAAGGATAACGAAGAAATAAATATAAAACAGGTCGGAAGTGGGGCCAAGAATAAAAATGATGAAAGAGATGCACAACAGATAAAAATAAATATTCCACCTAACCCAGCATTTTTTGTACACGGCGGATCCGGGTAGAAATATATTCGCGAGCAGAAGCAAAACAGCCAGCAAGGTAGCGAGGATCAGAGGGACGACTTGCCCGCCGCCGGATTGTCCTATCACTATGAAAAAAACAATATAAAGGACCAATACCAGAATGATCAATATACCCGCTATTTTACTAAATCTTTCCAAATCTCTCCCCCGTAAATTCAGGTCAAATTTTTATAACCTTCGACAAAAATAGATTATCTCCTGCAGATTTACCGTTTTCATTGATAGAAGGCATCTTCGCGCCTCAATTAATTGTTTGACGCTTTTTCAAATATTATATTCAAACTTTACGCCATCATTAATAATATTATCGGCAAAATTTTCCCCTGGCTTACCTGCGTTTCCAATGCCACGGCAGCCTCGCCGGCGGCCGCTTACGCCGAAATAAACCTCCGGACAAAAACAAAACCCCCGTTGCCGGGGGTATGCGCCAAGCAATATTCCAACATGCCGTTATACTTGAAAAAATCCGCTTATATCAATTAAAAACATGTTTAAAAAAATATAATCTTCCTGGACTGATCATTTAGCGTGTTCCACAGCTCTGGTTTCACGAAGCACGGTCACTTTTATCTGGCCGGGGTAATCCAGATCCTCCTCGATTTTTTTCGCGATGTCACGCGCCATTCTTACCGCGCCAAGGTCGTCCACCTTGTCCGGCTTGACCATGATCCGGATCTCTCGTCCGGCTTGAATGGCATACGATTTGTCCACCCCTTCGAACGAATCCGCGATGGCCTCAAGTTTCTCAAGCCGCTTGATGTAGCTTTCCAGGGTTTCGCGGCGCGCTCCCGGCCTTGCCGCCGATATTGCATCCCCCGCTCCCACTAAAATCGCTTCTATGGTATTGGCTTCGACATCGCCATGATGCGCTGCGATAGCATGGCATACCGCGAAGCTTTCCCGGTATTTTTTGGCAAGATCCGCCCCGATTGACGCATGGGGACCTTCCACTTCGTGGTCCACGGCCTTCCCTATATCGTGCAGCAACCCGGCTCTTTTCGCCAGGGATACGTCCGCCCCGAGCTCGGCGGCAATTATCCCGGCCAGTTGCGCCACCTCTATCGAATGATGCAATACATTTTGACCGTAGCTTGTTCTGTACCTGAGACGTCCCAATAATTTAACCAATTCGGGGTGCAGGCCGTGTATGCCTGTTTCAAATACAGCGCGCTCCCCTTCTTCTTTAATGGTATTCTCCACTTCCTTCTGGGACTTTTCCACCATTTCCTCAATGCGCGCCGGATGAATCCTTCCGTCCGCAATCAATTTTTCCAGCGCCAAACGTGCCACTTCCCTGCGCACAGGATCGAATCCCGATAGAATAACGGCTTCCGGCGTATCATCGATTATCAAATCTATACCGGTCAATGTTTCCAGGGCACGGATATTTCTTCCCTCACGACCGATGATGCGTCCCTTCATTTCATCGTTGGGCAGCACCACTACTGAGACCGTACATTCCGCCACGTGATCCGCGGCGCACCGCTGAATCGCAAGGGAGATTACTTCCCGCGCCTTGCGCTCGCCTTCCTCTTTGGCCTGATTTTCCATATTCTTGATTTTCATGGTGATTTCCGCCTGCAGTTCACTCTCAATGTCCTTCATCAGGATCACTTTGGCTTCCTCTGAGGAAAGATTGGCCAGCATTTCCAATTCATGGCGCTGCTTCTTCAAGAGTTCCTGGTATTCCTGGCGTTGCTGTTCAACATCCTTTTCCTTCTGGCTGAGGTTTTCCTCCTTCTTTTCCAGGCTGTCAACCTTTCTGTCGATGACTTCTTCCTTTTGCAGCAGCCGCTTCTCCATGCGCTGAATTTCACTGCGCCGGTCCCTTATTTCCCGTTCGAATTCATTCTTCATGCGGAGGCTTTCTTCCTTTGCTTCCAGCATTGCCTCGCGCTTTTTGGCTTCAATCTCCTTGCGTGCGTCGTCCTGGATTTTGCGGGCTTGTTCTTCCGCTGACTTGATTTTTATTTCGCCAATCACCTTGCGCAGGATGTATCCTGCGAAGAGCATCACAATTCCGATGGTAATACTAGTTAAAATTAATGTGGATAAGTTGAATATCATAGTCACCTCCTATTCTGTTATCAAGGTTCATCGGTTAATTTCAAGGATTTTCATAAAAAGGGATTTCCTGCGGTTTCATATCTTTGTGAATGCTCGGATATCCAAACCAAGCGGAAAAACCTGCAGCAAGGTAATTCCCGGATGGCATATGAAACCTGGTTTGCGCAAAAAAATATAACTTGAACCAAAAACAAAACCGCAGCCCCCCCAAATGGGACTTTGGTTTAAGCTCTTATAATTTTATCGCTTTTTGCCATTACTGTCAAGAGCAGACCACTGCTCCCGTATTTCCATAAGCATTTCCCGGTTAAATCCTTTTCTGGCAAGAACTGATAATTTGCGTTCAAGATCGCCGAGGCACCTGATATGCTGGGCGTCAAGCCAGTGCATGGCATGTTTTTTTTCATCCCGGGCCGGATAATACCTGTCCAGCATCTCCTCCACCAGTACCGGAGAAAAATCATACGCCTGCAATTGCATTTTCAGCAATTCCCTGCCCAGGGGCGGTTTTTCCATTTTCGTCCGAATCAGGCGGGTGATAAAGCGCCTGTCGTTTATGTAACCCCGCGTTTCCAGCCTGGAAATCCAGGATTCCACCTCATCCTCCGGATAACCCTTGTCAAGCAAGGCTTTACTCAAGGAACTCTTACTGTAATCCCTTTTGGCCAGGAGTTTCCCAGCGTATTCCGGGAGCTTGACCTTAATTTGCCCCAGCCTCCTTCTTTTTCTCCGCTTTGGCGTCCTGCCGCTTTTTGTCCATGCCCAGGCCGGCATGGATTTTTTTCTCTATCTCCCGGAGCATGTCCGGATTCTTTTTAAGGAAGTCCACGGCATTGTCCCTTCCTTGCCCGATCCGCGTTTCGCCATACGAGTACCAGGCGCCGCTTTTGTTGACCAGATTCATCTCCGCCCCCATGTCCAGGATGCATCCCTCCTTGGAAATTCCCGAGCCGTAGATGACATCGAATTCCGCCTCCTTAAATGGAGGGGCGACCTTGTTTTTGACCACTTTCACCTTAGTGCGGTTGCCGATCGGATCGTTGCCCTGGCGCAGAGTCTCCACCTTTCTGATCTCGAGCCGCACGGATGCGTAAAATTTCAGCGCCCTCCCGCCGGGAGTGACCTCGGGGTTCCCGAACATGACGCCTACCTTCTCCCGAATCTGGTTTATAAAAACAGCCACGCTCTTTGATTTGCTGATAGCTCCGGTCAATTTGCGCAATGCCTGGGACATCAGGCGGGCCTGCAAACCTACGTGGGAGTCGCCCATCTCCCCCTCGATCTCGGCCTTGGGCGTCAGTGCAGCCACAGAGTCGATAATGATGATGTCCACCGCTCCGCTTCTTACCAAGGCCTCGGCGATTTCCAAAGCCTGTTCCCCCGTATCAGGCTGGGAAATAAGCAAATTATCTATATCCACGCCCAGCTTTCTTGCATAAGTGGGATCAAGCGCGTGCTCCGCGTCGATGAACGCGGCCACGCCTCCAAGCTTCTGCGCTTCAGCCGCAATGTGAAGGGCTACCGTAGTCTTGCCCGAAGACTCCGGACCGTATACCTCCACCACTCTGCCGCGGGGAATCCCCCCCACCCCCAGCGCCAAATCCAGGGTGATTGCTCCCGTAGGAATCACTTCAACTTCGCCGATGCTGGATTCCCCAAGACGCATGATGGAACCCTTCCCGAACTGCTTTTCTATTTGAACCAGGGCGATCTCCAGGGCTTTTTGTTTTTCAGTCGTCACGGTCATTTCCTCCTCCCGGCGCATGCCAGTATTCAATCGTCGATTTTTCAACCAATCAGCCTCCGGCATCCGGTTTTCCAGTTCCAGCATAGTCTTTGGTCTCTCTCACTCCTATTCCGCAAAAAAGAGGGGGAACGGGGGTGAGTTCGACTTTATCACAACGCTTCTAGTCTTAACCTCCCGCCTTCCGGGATCAAACATATGTTCGGGTTAAGTATATCAAAAGATCCCGTCCCTGTCAATTGCCGCCGCAAAATGGAAAATTTCCGGCATTCTCATAGGACGGCCCCCCGCGTTTTAAAACACTTTTTACCAGCGCCAGTTCCGTAAGGTAAAAAGCCCCCCCGATGCGTGATTCCCGGGCCAGTGAAAGCAGTCCGGGGCTGACGGACTTTCCCCGTCCGGCCCGGGCCAGCGTCAGATGAGGCACGAACTCCTTTTCATCCACGGGGAATTTGTACTTTGAAAGCAAATTGCCGATGTTCCACGCCATTTTCGAGAGATCAGGCGTTTCCGCCTTGAATCCCAGCCAAAAAACCCTGGCGTGCGGTTTCCCGAAGCATCCGAAACGGCCGGGGGATAACCTTACGGGAACGGTGGTCTGCGCAGCCTGCTCCCCGATGGATAACAGCAGGGGGAGGCGTCCGGGATCCGTCTCGCCGAGGAAAGCCAGCGTGAGATGCCACATTTCAGGATTAACCCATTTTAATTGCGGATCTGCGTCCTTGCACCGGTTGATAAACGGCAGTAAATTTTCCCCGGCCCAGTCGGGCGGTATCCAACAGGCATAAAACAGGCGCATTTCACCCTCCGAAGATTAGTCTGCCTTTTGTTCTTGGAATTAAGCCGAGTAGTTACAAATATTTTTTAATTGTTTTATATATAAAAGGATTTTCCTGCATGTAACAGAAATATTATTAGTTAATATGCGGAAGATCCGATTTTAACTCCGGAAACGTTCCCCAATCTAAAGAGAATCGAGGAGTGTCAGCCTTGTTTACCGTCAAAGACAAAGCGGAGATCACCGAAATCCGTTTGAGCGACATCGAGACGCGCCTGAAGAACCTGGAAAAGGGCCTGCACAATCTGGAGGAGCAGCCTGCCTTCCCTGGAACCCTTTTTCAACTGGAAAAAGCGCTCCGCGATTCGTGCGCCGCTCTTAACTGGCCTGTGGAAAACGAGCTTAACGCCGACGGCTTCCAGAGAAACATGGTCTATTGTCTGGAAGCCCTGGGAAGATCCATTCTGGCGCTGCAAAAAAGAGTCGCTTCCTGCGAATCATCGGCATCGCAGGGGAGTGGGCAGATCGTCCTGCGCCGGGATATCCTGGAGAAGGCCGGCGGAGAGCTGCATATGATTCTACAAGAGACGCTGCCCGCGCTTCAACGGTCCATCGACGGAAGTCCGGACGCAAGGGGAGTCCAGGAACTTTCTTCCGCTTTCGGCCGGCTGTTTCTGCGTTTATCTTTGCTGGACAATTTGATACAGTGCTCCCTGCTCGATCAAAAGATATTCGGCACGCTCAAGACGGGCTGCCGCATCAAGTTGAAAAAGCTCCCCCAGGGGGAGGAGTTTGAAATTATCCTGGCCGTGGGTTCCAGGGGGGACGCCGCCTCCCTTTCGGCCCTTCCCGAGCCGCTCAACATCCTTTCCGGCGCCAAAAAGGGCGACATCTGCGAGTTGCCGCAGGCCGGCGGAAAAGCCCGGTATGAGGTGGTGGAGATATACAATTGACCCCGATTTGACTGCGGAGCCCGGAACGGATTTTGCAGCATATCCGCGGAGCGAAGTCGCCGGTTAAAATGGGGATTTCCTTTTTCTTTAAAGGGCAATTTGCGTTGTAACTATATTGGGGCTAACATTGGAATTCATCCCCGCATATGCTAAACCAGCCGGATGATTCATCTTCCGGCTGGTTTAACGGCGGATTTCAACTTACTTCCTCACCTTAATCCCCGCGGCGGCCAGAAAATCCTTGGCTTCCCTAATGGTATGCCGCTTATAATGGAAGAGCGAGGCGGCCAAAACGGCGTCGGCCTTGCCCACAAGCAAGGCGTCCCTTAAATGCTCCAGAGCGCCGGCCCCGCCGGAGGCGATGAGCGGAATGCCGATCATTTCCGCGACCCTGGCGTTTAATTCGTTGTCGTAGCCTTCTCCGGTCCCGTCCGCATCCATGCTGGTAAGCAGGATTTCACCGGCCCCCAGTTCCTCCCCGCGCTTGATCCATTCCAGGGCGTCCATTCCGGTGGGGATTCTTCCGCCGTCGATGAAAACCTCCCACCTTGCCGGGCCGCCGGGCGGCAAATCCCGCCTCCGGCGCGCATCCACCGCCAAAACAATGCACTGGCTTCCGAAATGCTCGGCTCCCCGCCTGATCAAGTCCGGATTTCGCACCGCCTGTGAATTTACGGAGACTTTGTCCGCCCCGGCCCTTAAAATAGCCCTGATGTCGTCCACCGAACCGATGCCTCCGCCCACGGTAAAGGGGATGAACACCTCCTCCGCCACCCGTTCCACCATTTCCACCACTGTCCCGCGGCGTTCGTGGGAAGCGGTGATGTCTAAAAACGCCAGTTCGTCCGCGCCCGCTTCATCATAGAAAGCCCCCAGCTCCACCGGATCCCCGGCGTCGGCCAGATCCAGAAAATTGATTCCCTTGACCACCCTGCCGTTGTTTACGTCAAGACAGGGGATAATCCTTTTGGCCGGCATATTTTCACTCCTCAAAACAGCGGATGGCTTCAGCCACGTCGATGTTCCCATCGTAAAGGGCCGTTTCAACTATCGCCCCGATTACGCCGATTTTATCCAGCTTCTTGATTTGCTCCAAATCGTGGTAAGTGTTTATCGCTCCGGCCGCGACCAGCGGAACGCCCGTAAGGCGCGCCATCCTGCTTAAGGCCTCGATATTGGGGCCCCGCGGCGCGCCGTCATGATCCACATCGGTTATAACAACTCCCCCCACGGCACCCTTGCGCTTTAAAGTCGAAACCATATCCACGGCGTTCCACGGTGAGTCGCCGGCCCACCCGGATACTGCGTTTTTCCCGTCCTCGGCTTCCACGCCAATGAGGATACGGCCCGGATAACGCTTGTTGAATTCCTCCAGAGCTTCCAGATCCCGCACATCCCTGGAATTTACCACAACCCATCGGGCCCCCGACCTTAGGTAGTCTTCCGCCGCCGCCAAGTCCCGCATTCCGCCCGAGATCTCCACAGGGGTTCTCACCGCCCGAACGATCTCCCCGATCAATTTAAATTGGGCCGGAGATCCGGAAAATTCCCCCTCCAGGTCGGACACATGGATTCTGCTCACTCCGTAACTTTCCCACTCTTTGGCGAGCATCACCGGGTTCTCGTGAAAGACGGTCATTTTGTCCAGCTGGCGCGCTTTGAGCCTCACGCACATCCCCTGGTAGAGATCCATGGCGGGAATGATAATCACGCCTGCATCATCTCCCCGAATTTTTTCAGGATGCCCAGCCCCACCCTGCTGCTTTTCTCCGGATGAAATTGCACCGCCAGCATCCGCTCCGTGGAAACCGCCGAGCAATAACGGATCCCGTAGTCCGTCTCCGCGGCGATCCAGGCCCGGTCCGCAGGCTCCACATAGTAGGAATGCACGAAATATACATAAGCGCCTTCCTGCGTCTCCGCGAAATAAGGCGCCCTCTTCCGGATCAAGAGATTATTCCATCCGATCTGCGGTATTTTTAAACCCCGCTCCGGAAAACGTTTCACCATCCCGGGGATAATCCCGAGGCCAGCGGGAAAAACGGTTTTATCGTCGAAAACCTCCTCGCTCTTCTCAAAAAGAAGCTGGAGCCCCAGGCAAATCCCCAAAAATGGCCTTTCCGCGGCGATCCATTCCTTGATCAAGGGGATGCATGCGCCGGCGCGCAAATTCTCCGCGGCCTTTCCAAAGGCGCCCACTCCCGGAAGGACCAGGGCTTTCGCTTCCGCAAGCCGCCCCGGATCCCCGGAAATGAAAACCGGCAGACCGAGTTTGGCAAAAGCCTTCTCCACGCTGCGCAAATTACCCATGCCGTAGTCGATAATGCCGATCATTTTGGTTGGCCTTTCGATTCTCTCTGAGCAATTTGCGTTGCTATGACAATTTTACGTCTTGCCACTAAATATCGATAGCCTAATGGTAGCCATACACTATATTTAGTGGCAAGACCTTGAATTAAGATAACAACGCAATTGCCTCCTCTAAATACCTGAAATAAAAATCCGGAAATAATGATGCAGTAAGGGTTTTATAGGGCCAATCTGTAGAACTCACCCTCTCTAACCCTCCCTCACTTAACTGACGCCAATAGCGGGAGGAAAGGCCGGTTATGATTGACTTCGAAGGCTGCGGGTTACTCTCTCTTTCGCAAAAGAGAGAGCGAGAGTGAGTTGTTTTTTGCCTACAGAATCCCCTTCGTCGAAGGGACCCCCTTCTCCCTTTCATCCATGGAAACGGCCTGCCTGAGCGCCCTGGCCACGGCCTTGAATGCCGCCTCCAGAATATGATGCCCGTTGCTTCCGGCTTGCTGGTGCAGATGGAGGTTCATGCCGGCGTGTACGACAAACGCGCGGAAAAACTCCTTCGCCAGTTCGGTGTCGAAATCTCCGATCTTTTCCCGGGTAATTTTAAGCTCATAGACCAGTTCGGGGCGGCCGCTCAAATCCAGCGCCGCCTGCACCAGCGCTTCATCCATGGGGATGGCCGCGGATCCGTAACGGTTTATCCCTGTTTTATCCCCCAACGCCTTGGCAAACGCCTGCCCCAGGGTTATGCCCAAATCTTCCACAGTATGGTGGAAATCCACCTGGAGATCCCCGTTCGCTTTGACGGTCAAATCGCAAAGGCTGTGCCTGGCCAGGTGGTGCAGCATATGATCGAAAAAACCGATCCCGCTCGCAATGTCCGCCGCGCCAGTGCCGTCCAGGTTTATCTCCACGGCGACGTCGGTCTCCCGGGTCTTGCGTGTAACAGCAGCCTTGCGCTTCATAGTTAACCCCGCCTCCCTTGCAGTGATCAGTAACCAGTAATCAAAAGTTAGTTATCGGCAGTCAGCAAACGAAAAGCATCATGTTTGGTCGTAACAGTAAATGCATTATAAAAGACTTGATATATCCGCTTTCACGATTTGTTTAATTGATAACTGATTGCTGATTACTGTCTTCTGATCCTCACCGCCCTGGCGTGCGCCTCCAAGCCCTCCGCCGACGCCAGAATCTCAGCGGCTCCGGCGATTTCGCGGAAACCTCCCGGGCTCATTTTGATGACGCTGATCTTCTTCATAAAATCGTCCACGGAGAGCGCGGAAGAGAACCGGGCCGTGGCGTTGGTAGGCAGTACATGATTGGTACCCGCCACATAATCCCCGATGGGTTCCGTGGAATATCCCCCTAGAAATACCGCGCCCGCATGTTTTATCTCCGGCAGGTATTTCTCCGGATCCGCCATATGAAGCTCCAGATGCTCGGGGGCCGCTTCGTTGGCCAGCCGGATCGATTCTTCCGGAGACCCGGTGACGATAATGGCGCCGTTTGTCTCCAGGGCCCGTTTGGCGATAGCGGCCCGGGGAAGGCTTTCCGCCTGTTTATCCACTTCCGCCGAAACGGCCTGCGCCAGGACAGCGTCGTGGGTGATCAGCAGGCATCCCGCTTCCGCGTCATGCTCGGCCTGGGATAGCAGGTCAGCCGCCGCATAAGACGGATTGGCGGAACCGTCCGCCACGATTACAATCTCGCTGGGACCCGCCAGGAGATCCAGTCCCACAAGGCCGTATACCTGCCGTTTGGCAAGGGTAACGAAGATGTTGCCGGGGCCGACGATTTTATCGACTTTGGGGATGGTCGCGGTTCCAAAAGCCATGGCACCAATGGCCTGGGCGCCCCCGGCCTTGAAAACCCCGGAGATGCCCAATTCGCCGGCAGCCGCCAGCAAATGGGGGGACGCCGAAAAATCCGCAGCCGGCGGCGAACAGACCGCGATCTCTTTCACCCCCGCCACCAGCGCGGGGATGGCGTCCATCAGAAACGTCGAAATAAGCGGCGTATTTCCTCCCGTCCCGCCGGGCACATATAAGCCCGCTCTTTCCAGAGGAACATACCGCTGGCCCAATTCCGTCCCGCCGGGCTCGCGCATCATCCAGGATTCGTGCAACTGCTTCCGGTGGTACGCGAAGATCCGTTCCTTGGCAAGGCGTAAGGCGTCCAAAAATTCCGGGGCCACTTTCCGGCGCGCCTCGAGGAACTCCTTTTCGCCGCACTTTAAAAGCTCCGGAGTCATGGGTACGCGGTCTATTTTGGCGCACCAGGCGCAGACCGCCTCATCCCCCCCCGCCCTGACATCTGCCAGGATGACCTGCACCGCTTCAAGCGGGGTGAGTTCCCGGCCGAAGATCTCCCCGCTCCGGGGTGCCGGACGGGCGTCCTCCCTGCCCCAGAGCCGCTCCGCGCGCTTTATATAATAATCCGCCTCTTTCCTGTGGGAATCGTTGTAAATTATCACCCGCATGTTTTCACATCCTAAGGCGCAGCGTTTCGCGGGGCATTGCGACCCGCGCCGTTTAATCCTACTTTACCATAGGCCGCCTCTACTGTCAATAATGAGGGACGAAGGAGGAAAGGGCGCCGGCGGCTCTGGCCCAACGCCCGGTCGCTTCCGGTCGTTTCGGCAGGCACAGTGACCGGAAAGCAATGAACGGGATCCCCCGGTCATCTCGACAAGCTCAATGACCGGCGTCCCGGCGGCTGATCCTACGAGCCGCCGGCAATATTTTAAAAAGTTCGAGAAGGATTCCTCGCTTTCAAATATAAATTCTAAATCCATGGAATTATATCCCGGTCATTTCGACAAGCTCAATGACCGGCGTCCCGGCGGCTGATCCTACGAGCCGCCGGCAATACATGATGAAAGGAGCTTCATATTGCGTAAATACGTAAATTTAGGCATCTTCATTCTTTCCGTCGCTTTGATCTGCCCGGGCGCCCTGCCGGCGGGCTCATCCGCTTCCGGGACATGGGTTTTCGACGCCGGCAAAGATCCCCTGAAAGCGGATTCCATGGTGGATCTAAGCTTCCTAAACGAGGATGAGGCGGGACAGTCGGGTTTTGTCGGCCTTTCCCCGGACGGGAACGATTTTGTCCTAGGGAATGGAGATCCTGTCCGGTTCTGGGGGATCAATACCACGGTTTATCATGCCTCTGACGAAGAGCTGGCCGCACATGCCAAGTTTCTCGCCAAAATGGGCGTCAATATGGTGCGGATGCATGGATCTTTCAACCCCAAAGGCGAAGGAACCCGCGTCACCGATGTGGATGAAAAGGAACTGGACAGGGCCTGGCGGCTGGTGGCGGCAATGAAAAAAGAGGGGATATATGTCACCCTTTCGCCATACTGGGCTCATTCCGGCCATCTGGGGGGGGCGGTCCCGGAAAGCTGGGGCATCGACGGCTATGCGGGCAAAGATACGGACCTCTGGGGCATTCTGTTCTTCAACGAGAAACTCCAGGAAGGTTATAAAGCCTGGATGCGGGCGCTTTACACGCGGACCAATCCCTATACAGGCCTGCCGCTCGCCAGGGATCCCGCTGTGGGCATCATCCAGGTTCAAAATGAAGATAGCCTTTTGTTCTGGACCGTGGACAATATCAAACCGGCTCAGAAAGCCTTGCTGGGCAAAAAATTCGGCGCATGGACGCTTACGAAATACGGTTCCTTCGAAAAGGCTCTGGCTTCCTGGGGAAACATCGCCTATGAGGATGATCTGGAAAAAGGGATTCTGGGCCTTCTCCCACTCCACTATTATACTTTAAACCGCCCCGGAAAATTCGGGCCGCGCCTGGCAGATCAGCTTCAGTTCTATACCGAAACCCAGCATTATTTCTATGCCATGATCCATGATTTCTACCGGAATGAACTGGGTTGCAAACAATTGATCAACGCTACCAACTGGAGGACCGCGGACACCGTCAAACTCAACGATGCCGAACGCTGGTCGTACACGGCCTCGGAAGTCATCGCCATAAACAATTATTATAACGGAGGTTTTCACAAGGGCCCGTATGAAGGATGGCGCATCGATCCGGGCGATTTTTACACGGATGTTTCCGCCACCCTCGATCCCCGGCAGCTTCCCGCCAATGTCAAACAAGTGAAGAGACGTCCGCACATCCTGACCGAGACCTCCTGGGTCCCGCCGCTGGGATATCAAAGCGAAGGCCCGTTCCTGATGGCGGCGTACCAATCATTGAGCGGCGTGGACATCACTTACTGGTTCTCCACGGGAACCCCCGCCTATGAAACCCGCCCCTATTTCAGCGATATAAATCTGGACGGGGATCAACATCCCATGATGAAATGGATTGTCGCCACCCCGGGAATCATGGCCAATTTCCCGGCCGCCGCCCTGATGTTTAGGAAAGGGTATCTCAAGCGGGGCGAACCGGTGGTGGAGGAAGAAAGGAATTTGGAGCAGCTCTGGCAAAGAAAAACCCCTCTCATCGCCGAGGATCCAAGCTATGATCCCAACCGCGACCTGAAAATTCCCGCGGAAAGCAACATCAAGACGCCGGTGAATCCCCTGGCTTTTCTGGTAGGGCCGGTGCTGGTGAACTACGGGGGCGATCCTTCCCGGAGCCGGGTGGCGGTGGACCTGGACAGCTTCATCGATATGCAAAACAAAATCGTGCGGAGCATCACCGGCGAGTTGACTTGGAATTTCGGGATCGGGATCTGCACCGTGGACGCCCCCAAAGCCCAAGGAGCCGCGGGATTTCTGAACAAGAAGAAAGAAATCAACCTGGGCGATCTCACCGTCAAAATCAGGAACAATTATGCCTCCCTGCTGCTGGTTTCCCTGGACGACCAGCCCATCGCCGCTTCGCGCAAGCTGCTCCTTCAGACCGGGACCATCGCCCGCCCCAGCGGATGGAAAAGCGAAGACGCCGAAATGACCGTGGACGGCAAAAAGTGGCGGGGGTATAAAGTTGTGAATACCGGCAGGCTCCCTTGGAGAATGGAGAACATCCTGGCCCATGTCGCCGTGAAAAACACGGGGATCAGGAGCGCCGTTTTATTGGACGAGTCCGGCAGGCCGGTGCGGAAGGTTAAGATCAAAAGGACCGCGCAGGGATTCAGCCTGACATTGCCGAAAAATACCCTCTATATGATTTTTCAGTAAACCTAGTGTAACGTTTCGCTAATAGCTTGACAATGTCAAGCGTCATACGATATGTTAATGTCTCTTTTTTCATTGTCAATTCAAATACGAGACATTACACTAGAATATCGGGCCAGCTACTAGCAGTTTTTTCTAGTTAAATCTTAAGAAGGAAACAGAAATAAAATAGAGAATAATAAAGACTGTAAACTTATTTTGAAAGGATGGGATACGATGAAGATCAGAACGGAATTCAAGGCGGCGCTTTTATTGGCGCTGGCCGTACTACTGATTGCCGGATGCGCTCCCAATGACAAAGCCCTGGTGGATGCAGTCAACAAGGGTGACAAAGCCAAGGTGGATTCCCTGCTCAACAAGGGCGCCAATCCCAACTCCAAGACCGATGACGGGAAAACCGTGTTGATGTTGGCCGCTTACAGAGGCGATGCCGATATCGCTCAGATGCTTATCGATAAGGGCGCGGACGTCAACGCCAAGGACGAAAGCGGCGTCACCGCCCTTATGATCGCAGTGGAAAAGGGCCATAAGGAAATGGTGAAGCTTCTCCTGGAAAAGGGCGCGGATGTCAACGCCAAGGATGGAAACGGCAAGACTGTTTTGATGTATGCCGCCGAGACGGGGAATATCGAAGTGGCCAAATCCCTACTGGAAAAGGGCGCCGATCTGAACGCCAAGGACGGAAACGGCAAGACCGCCGTGGACTATGCCCGCGATAAAAAGCAGGATGCCATGGTGAATTTCCTCGAGGCCTGGGGCAAACCCGAGCCCTCACCTAAGCCCGTCGTGCAGCCTTCGCCGAAACCCGTCACGCCGACGCCTACGCCCGAAATTAACAAGGACGAAGCCCTGCTGCAGGCAGTAAAAGCTAATGACACGGCGAAGGCCCAGGATTGGTTGAACAGGGGCGCCAGCCCCAACGTCACGGACGAAAGCGGCAAGACCGCCCTGATGTATGCCGCGGAAAACGGCAACTTCGACATCGTGAAGGCCCTGGTGGAAGCCGGCGCCGATATCACCGCACGCGACAACAAGGGGAAGACGGCCATCACCTATGCGGTGGACAACAAGCATAACGAGATCGCGAAGTACCTCATGCAAAAAGCGGGGATAAAGAAGTAAGGAAGGCGGTAGCGCCAAAAAAGGGAACAGTCAATGCTGTTCCCTTTTATTTTTGTTAAGAACGGATTATCTTCGCCGCTTTCCAGCCGGGAAATATTGGCTTGCCTTGACCAACTCGGCAAACTGCTCTTGGATAAGGTAAGTTCATTTTTGGATTTGATAATTTGTAAGGGAAATAAAAAGGGTGAGTTTTCCCGTCTTCTCCCTTTATTTCCCGCCTAAATCTCCGTAAAACCCTCCCCCAGCACCTCATAGGCGTGGGAGATGATCATGAAGGCCTTCGGGTCGGTGCGCCGCACTATTTCGCGCAGCTTCATCTCTTCGCCCCGGGAGATTACGCAATACAGGATCTGGCGCTCAGCGCCGCTGTATTTTCCCTGCCCGTACAAGCCCGTAACCCCTCTTCCCAGTTCGTGGAGAATAGCCCGGCTTATGGCTTCGTACTGATCCGAGATGATCATCACCGCCTTCACCACCATTAGCCCTTCCAGCGTGAAATCCACCGCTTTGGCGGTGATGAAGACGGTGAGCATCGCAAAAAGCGACAGATCGATCTGCCGGAAGACGACGCCGGCGGCGATGATGATGAGGACATCCATCATCATCAGCGAGGGGCCCAGCCGGAAACGGGTGTATTTATGCAGAATCCGCGCGGCCAGATCCGTTCCTCCGGTGGTGCCCTGGAAGTAAAAAACAATGCCCATGCCCAGTCCTATCACCATGCCGCCGTAAAGTGAAGCCAGCAAAAGATCCGTGGTAAGCGGCCGCCGCAGGTAGTTCGTCCAGATTATGATCAAAAGGGAAAGCGTGCCGAAGCCGAAAATCGTCTTCAAACCGGTTTTTTTCCCGAAAACCAACGTATAGACCAGAAACAACGGAAGATTGATCAGCATCATGCCGGCGCCCACGGGCAGCCCCGCGGTGTAAAAAAGAATGATGGAAAGGCCGCTGACCCCGCCGGCGGCGATTTTGTTGGGGATGAGAAACCACACCAGGCCGACGGCCACCAGATTGATCCCGGCAAGGATGCCTGTGTAGCTTTTCAATTCAGTAAAAATGCCGGTTGTTTTTCCCATGTTTTTTCCCCTCCCCCAGCACCAGCAGACAAAACCGGAACATGTGGATCACCCTCGGCCAGCGGGAAGGTTCCCGCCATACCCTGGACAGCCATTCCAGCCCGGCTTTTCTCATCCATTCCGGAGCCCGCGCCTTCAGCCCGCTCAAACAGTCGAAGGCCCCGCCTACCCCGATGAGTACCGGCACATTCAGTTGATCCTTGCGGTTTGCAAGCCAAACCTCCTGGGCGGGGGCGCCCAGCCCCACCGCCAGGCAATGCGGTTGAAACGCGCGGATCCCGGCCAGAATTCCCGCTTCTTCCTGCGGGGAAAAATAGCCGTGATGCGTCCTGGCGCAAGCCGGGCTTTCCGGGCCAAACAGATTTTCCGCGGCTTTTTGAGCGGCGCCTTCCCTTCCGCCCAGGAAATAAAACCGCCAGGCGCCCCGGCGCGAGTTTGCCAATGCCGTCAGGATATCGATCCCGGGCAGGCGGGGCGCTTGAACGCCGTATTTATACCGGAGAGCCCAGGTGATGCCGGCGCCGTCGGGTATTACCAGCGACGCCCGGTTGACGATTCCGGCGAAGCCCGGATCGCGCCAGGCCAGGTATGCCGTTTCCGCATTCAAAGTCACGACCAGCGTTGTCCGGTTTGCGCGGACGGACTCATCCAGGATATCCGTCAAATCCTTCAAGGAAACAGGATCAATCCGCAGCCCCAGCAAATCGAAATGCCCCGTCTTCATTTCATGAAAACATCGCCCGGATTCTGCCCAAAAGCGCCTGAAATTCGCTTTCCTCCAGCCTGCGCAGGGTGTCCACCCTTTCCTTGAGCAATTGCGTAATCCGCTCCTTTTCATGCAATAATGCAAGTATGATTTCCGCAAGCCGCAAATCCTCGCCTGCCTGGAGCTTCACCGTCGGCATACCCACCTGCTCCTGCCAGGCGCGGATTTTCGGATCCCAGTCGAGGCCCACGGCGGGTATACTGCAAACCGCGCTAAAAATCAGCGGATGAAGCCGCGAGCTTACCACCAGGTCCAGGGAGGACAGGTTGCATAAAAACGACTCCGGGCTTCCGCGCCAGATCGGCGCGGATTCTTCCGGCTCCATGCCGTCCTCCGGCGCATCCCGGCAAAAGATCCTTACCACCCGGCAACCCGCTTTCTCCAGCGCGGAAATTAAACCTTGCATCTTCGGATCCGGGTGACAATTCAAGGATAAGGCCAAGCCTACCCGGGGATTCCGGCCTGCCGGCCGAGGCTTTCCTACCGGTTGAAAGGAAACCGCCGGATCAGGGACGTAAAAAACATGACGGCCGCTTTTACCAAACCATTCCGCCCCCGGCGCATCCCGTACGGAAACAATATCCGCCCTGCCGGTAAAAAACCGCGCCAGCTTCCGGTGCAAACCGCTCCGCAGGGGACCGATCCCCTGCGCCCAGAGGATCGTCTTTTTTCGCAGTAAAAACGCCATCACCAGCAGGCTCAAATAATAATAAAAGCTGCCGCTGCTGCTCACATCCTGCCAGAGTCCGCCGCCGGGGAAAATCACGCCCTGGCTTGCAAGCATATATCGCAAAATGCCGCCCCACGAAAATCTGGGCAGCCAGATCAGCCCGTCTCGGTCTTTCTTAAATGAGATACACGCAGGTCCGACCACCGCCAGCCGCGAACCGGAAAAAACGTCGCACAGCCTTCGCTTCCACGCTTCCAGAATGCAGTCGTCCCCCAGGTTCCCGAACCCGAAATAACCCACCAGCAGAAAGCGGGGAAAGCCGGTCTTGAATTCACGAAGCAGGCTGTTTGCCCCCGACGGATTATCCATCTTTTCCGGCGCGGCCTTCCCTGCGCCCCGCCGCGTAAAGCCCGAGGAGGCTCCAGAAAAGAAGGGAAACGTGGGGTTCAAACCACACATGTTCCGCCAATCCATAAAACAGCAAGGCGAGTAATCCATACGCCGGCAGATCCCAGGGATCCCCGGCGCCGGGGCGCGGCAGCGGTTTGAAGGCGGAAATCAAAAGCGCGCCAAGCAGCGCCAGACCCGCCAATCCATAATCTATCAGGATTTGTAAAAAAAGCTGATGCGCATGCAATGCCGCCGGATGCCCCAAAGTCTCCGCAATCAGATGGGGAAACCTCCCCGGCCCCCACCCCCACACAAGTTTATTTACATGATGCTGAAGGATGTCTAAAGCCCCCCGCCAGATGCGAAGCCTGTATTGTAAAGTGCCGCTTTGGCCCGTGGCGATGCTCCATGCGCGCTCACCGAAGACCGGCCACAAAAAAACGCCCAGGAATACCAGCCCCGCGGTGATTTTCTCCCTGCGGCCCGGCAAGGCGGGCAGTAAAAGCAGAAATGCCGCCCACGCGGTACGGGAAAACGTGAAAAGAAGCCCCAGCAGGCACAGCCATTTAGCGCCCATCCAATATTTTCCCTTTTTTTGCCCTGCAAAATGCCAGACCAGCGGAAAGAGCACAATCAAATACTCCGCAAAAAAATGGGGGTTTGCAAGAGGGCCTTGCATGCGGAAAACGGGATTGGATTTTAAAGCCGGGTCCCTCCAGATATCCGGAGCCGGGGGCGGCACAAATAGGGCGGCCGCAAAGCTTACAAATACCGCCGCGGTCCCGCCCAGCGCCAAAGCCTTTAACCACCTCACGGGGCGCTCCCGCAAACTCAGACACAGCCAAAAGACGATGAGATTCGCGGTAAAATAACAGTAACTCATCCGCGCACCGATGGTTTTTTCTTTCAAGAGAAGAAAGGAAATCCCCGCGGACAAGATAAGCGCCAGAACAAAAGGAGTGTTCGCCGGCGGCGTCCGGCCGGCTTTTTTTATCGAAAGGCCGAAATACAGGCAAAAAACCAGATACAGGCATACCGGGGGAAGGTAAATCCAGGCAAAAAAAAGCGCCGGGATTATCCATGCGGCGGGCGAATCCCCGTTTTTCCCGGTTTTCCGGAGACTCTTGCGGTTTTCCGGTTCAACTGCTTCAATTCTGTTGCTCATCCCAGACCAGTGATATGATCCTTGCCTTGAACCTGCACACATCGGTTTTCAGAGACAGCTCTTTTCCCAGATACACGGTATTGCCGCCCATGCGCAGTTCCCTGTCCTTCTGGTACACGGCGGTTCCTTTGACGGTAAGGGTCAGACGGAGTTTTCCGCCGGCCGACGGTTCGGCTTCAATGACGGCCAGTCTTCCGATCTTGACGTCGCTCTTGCTGTCCCAGACACTTTTGCCGTGAAGGTAATCCGGGAAATTCCGGGGGACGGGATTGGCTACCTCCAGGACCACCGTGGCGTTTACCGCCTGGGTGTTCAGCCAGGAGGGTTTATACCTGATCATTACAAGCACGATACCCGCCAGCACCAGCACGGCAAGGAGGTTGATGATGTTGATCCTGCCGAAAAGCCTTCCGTGTTCATCGATAAAGACCATGGCCGATCCCTCCGGGGATATATCAGTATCAGTAATCAGTATTAAAAGCAATTTGCGTTGCAACTTTTTTTACGTCCTGCCACTAAAAATATCGATAGCCTAATGGTATCCGTACACTATATTTAATGGCAAGACCTGACATTAAGGCAACACGCAATTGCCTTATTAAGTAAGCAGCAACCTGCAATTTGTAATTCTGAATCTGATATTCTTCATTTCGCCTTTTCTTCCTGCCAGGCCAGCCTAATTTTACCTTTTGCCAATGTAATTCGCTCCAATTGTACGGGAAGCGGCAGATCTACCGGTATATCCAGGCCCAGTTCCTTCCTGTGCGCCTTTAAAAACCCGGACGGAATCTTGATTTCCGAAAGGAGCACCCGCCTTGGGTAAATGGAAAAACACCGCTTCCCGCTGATTGCCGGGGTCCCTTCATAGATTAGGCTGATTTTTTTTACCAGGAAGTCTACGAGGTAAATCAGACGGATCCTCCGCGCGTCGATTTTTACCGTCAAATCCAGCCCGGGATATTTTTTGCGCCGGTAGCCGTTTAAGGCCTGATCACTGACGGTGGCCTCAAGCCTGGCGTTTTCCAGGCGGATGATGGCAAGACGGCGGGACTTGAGCCAGCTTTTCCAGGAAAAATGCACCCTGCGGCTGATAATCACCACGTTTTCCAGCATCAGGCCGTCCTTCTCATAAGATGCGGCAGTTATGCGAACCCTGTCCAGGTAGCCTCCGAGAATCCCGGACCATGTCACCGGGGCCAGTCCGATCTCCAAATCCTCCACGCGGGAAGCGTTTTCCCTCAGGCTGTTTAGGACGCGCCCCTTTAGGCTTCCGGTCAGCGTATTTAAAAAAACGCGGTTGGCGATTATAAGCATTCCCAATCCGCATAAAGCGATGAGGATGATGACCCTGTTTTTCTTATTGAGCAACCGGCCCTCCACTTTTTTGCGGCCCGGGAGAATCCGCTCCGGATCTGCAAATGACATGCCGTATATAGTTTCTGTGGTATCGCGCTATTTATGCAAAAACAAAATTCCGAAAGCCCGGGTCATCTAATGTAATGTCTCGTATTTGATTGACAATGAAAAAAGAGACATTACATATCATGTAGCGTTTTGACATTGCCAAGCCATTAGCGAAATGCTACGATGGCGGGAAAATATCCTTTACCCATGGGAAAAGGAAGCGTTAGCGACAGCTGGGACCGCAGATCCGTCAAGAATTCCTCCCTGCCGATTTCCCCCCTGCAGAACCTCAGGAGAAGCGGATAAACCGCATCCTGGTAATATTTCTCCCCTGTCCAAGAATGGGATTTTACGCCATTATATGCGGCATTTCTAACTACGGCGCAGTCTTCAGACGAAAGCCCCGCCTTTTTCTCCCATCTCTCCGCGGATTCCAGCGCCGCAGGATAAAACATCAGCTTCTCCCAGGGCCAGGACTCCCGGTATGTGCTTAAAAAATAACCCAGTTTCACCGCGGCGGCAATATGATCATCGCCCCTGGTCCTTCTGTTCCGGTAAACGCAGATCACCCCATAATCCCACGGGATCCCGGGACTCTTTTTATTCCTGATCGGCACAGGCAGCAATATGGTCTCAAAACCGGCGCCCGTGCGGCGGGATTTTTCGGATAACGGCTTGAAATACAACGGCCTTGCTCCGGCAAGGACCATGGCGCGGCCCTGCATGAACGGACTGAGGAAATCCTGGCCGGGATTTTTGACGATTCTACCGGCATCGATCAGCCCGCCCAGAAAATCCAGGGCGCGCTTTAGGCCATCACAAGCCGCAGGGCTTCCTTCGTTAAAACCGCAGCCGCCGGTGGTCGCAAGCTGGGTTAAAAAACCGCTGTAACCGGGATTTCCGCTCAAGGCGTTGATCCCTGCAGGAAGCCTGGAGGCCCCGTCCGCAAATTCCCGCCACGTCCAGCCATGTTCCCTGACCGTGTCCGGATTAAATCCGGCTTCCTCAAGCAACGCGCGGTTTCCGATCCAGACCCCCGGGCTGGTCCAGCGGGGGAACAGGCAAAGAATCCCGTCCAGGGAACAAGATGCGGTTGCGGACGGCAGAAAGGCCCTTTTTTCTTTTGCGGAAAGGAATGGTCCCACAGGGATTTGACGGCGGAAATCAAATTCGGGGATCGCATAGTTCGAACAATAGAGATCGGGCCCTTCATTCCGTTCAAGCGCCTGAGAAACCTCCGCCGGTCCTTCCAGCATATCCAGGTATTTGATCTCCACCTTGACCTGGGGATACAGAATCTGAAACTTGTGTACAGCCTCCCGGAGATATGTCCCGTAGTCGTTCCGGCCGTCCGAGACGGGCCATTGATATTCCCAAATCCTTAGTGCATATTGTTTTTTAGGATTTATCCCCGCCCTGGTATTCAACTTCAGGACATGATTCCCGATTTTTATGCCGGGACGGTAAAAATAATAAAACAGTCCTGCTGAAAGCGCCGGCATAAGCAGAAAAAAAACCGCCAGGAACACCCTTCTTCCAATTACAAGCAATGTCCGGCCCCCCTATCTCATCCCGAGCAGGTATTGTTCATTGAACTGCGCCTTGCCGGTGGGCGGAAGGCCGTAATAAATTTGAAACTTCAACAGCGCAGCCTCCGTGGCCGGGCCGAACCTGGCATTGGCCATCCCCGGGTCAAAACCCGCCGCGCGCAGGGCGTATTGCAATAAAAGAATGTCGCGGCCCGCCTGCGGGCGCTGCATGACGCGGCGCGGAGAGACCCGCGGAAGATCTCCCATTATATACACGGGGGTGCCTACCTGCACCAGCCGGTACAGTTCGATCACACTTCTGTTGAACATGCGGATGCAGCCGTGGCTGGCCATTGATCCGATGGAGGACGGCTTGTTGGTGCCGTGGATGCCGAATATCCCCCACGGCACATTCAGGCCCATCCATCTTTCGCCGAACCCTCCTCCCCAATTCCCGCCTTTGTGCATGATCCTCCATTCCCCTACCGGGGTGGGCGTCTCCGGTTTCCCAACAGCCACCGCGTAACTTTTAAAAATGCGCCCGTCCCTGAATAATACGAGCCTGGCCCTCCTTACATCGATCACTATCAAATCCTTGTTGGGCAATATGCTTTTGGCGCCCGCTTCCTTGCCGTTCAATAAAAATTCCATACCGTCCTCGCACTTGATCCTCCCCTGCCCGGCTTTCTTGACCAGCAAAATATCGGCGCGCACCGCCGCCGCGCCCCAAAAAAACACGGCAAGAAAACACCAAAAAAAACGCACGCCCCGCTGCCCCCTTTATATGTACAAAGGTAATCCGGTGGTTTTTCCCGGACGCATGTCCGTGAAACACCGGTTTTCAATGCTAATTTTTATGTGCCTTGAACTCACTTTATGTATGGGCAATATGCGTTAAGACTATTTTTACGTCTTGCCACCAAATATGGATAGCCTAAATATAGCCGCACACTTTATTTAGTGGCAAGGCCTTGAATTAACGCAATTGTCTCGTATGGACGGGCGGCGGGAATAAAATCATATTTAATCACCGATTTGGCTGTTTTTTTTGGTAAACTATTCTTCCTTTAATAATAGTCATCTGAACATCAACCGATTCATCAAAAATAACGATATCGGCGTCTTTGCCCGGATCTAAGCTGCCTTTGGCACGGTCAACGCCGGCAATCGCGGCCGGAGTACTTGTCATCATCCGCACTGCATCAAATAATGGAATGTTTGCCGAGGAAACCATCGTGTAAACGAGACGGTCGGCTGTAGCTACGCTGCCCGCAAAACAGGAACGGTCCGGCACTTTAGCCACCCCATCCTCCACGATCACCTTCCGTCCGTTTTTCAAACTGCCGATAATGCTTTCCCCGGGGGGCATTCCTGAGGCCCGCATCGCGTCGGTTATTAAAGCGATACGGGCAGGGCCTTTGACTTTATAAATAAGCTGCAACAGGCTGGCTGGCAGATGAACGCCGTCGGCTATTACTTCCACCGTCAGTTCATCGATTAAAAAAGCGCTTTCAACTACCCCGGCGTAACGAAAAGCATTGATCCGTCTTACTCCGGACATGCCTGAATACAGGTGGGTGACATGCGAAAAGCCCTTATCAACCGCGGCTTTTATCTGTTCAAAAACGGCGTTGGAGTGGGCAATGGCGGGACGGATGCCTTTCGCCGCAAGATATCCGCCGAACTCAAGCGCGCCGTTGAGTTCCGGAGCGGCGCCCCATAAGATGATATCGCCGGCCCAGTTCAGGATCAATTTGTATTCTTCCGGCCGGGGTTCCCGAAGGTGCCGCGGATCCTGAGCGCCGCATTGTTCCGGTGATAAATAAGGACCCTCCAGGTGAAGACCTAGAAATTCGGCTCCGTTTTTATTAAGCTGCTTCGCTTCCTTAAATACCGCAAAACTGTTTTTTAGTTCATCAAGAGCGCTGCTCTGGGTGGTGGGAATCATCGCCGTAGTCCCATGCTCAGCATGTTTGGCGGCGGCGCCGAGATAACACTGTACGGTGCCGTCCATAAAATCATGACCGCCGCCCCCGTGCACATGAATATCAATAAACCCGGGAGAGACGTAATTCCCCCCGGCGTCTATCTCCAGGCAATCCGCCTCCGGAATATCCCCTTCGCCGACGGCGGTTATCAGGCCATTTTCCGCAACTACAACGCCATTTTCGAGGATCCGGGAAGCGGTGATAACGCGACCGTTGCATATTTTAAGCTTATCCACAAATTCCACTCCCGTTTAAAGTAAAATAAACGTTTGAACCCGTTTAAATCAGTTTGGTTGTCCCGCCAATATAAGGCTTGCGCTGTCAATATCAGCGTATAACCTTGCATTGCTATGAGTTTTCAAAATCGATGCGGGACAGGATGGCGCGATATCCCCATAAACAGTGTTGAAAACCGCTTTGGCCTTGGATTGGGCAGGCACTACGCAACAAATATATCTCCCCCGCATAAGAGCAGGTATTGTTAATGTTATAGCATGAGTAGGCACTTCTTCGAGGCGGCTGAAGCATCCATCGTTTACCTGCTGTTTTCGGCATTTTTCATCCAGTTTAACGATTTTGACGGATTTTTCATCATCGAATAAAGCCTCATGGGGATCATTAAAAGCGATATGACCATTTTCACCAATACCCATGCAAACGATATCGGCGGGATATTCGTTCAAAAGCCGGGCATACCTTTGGCATTCCGCCTCCAAATCATTCGTATTGCCGTCGATGTAATTCACTGATTTGAACTTAACTTTATCAAATAATCTTTCTTTAAGAAAAATCCCGAACCGTTGAGATGCGCTCTGCTCCAGCCCGATGTATTCATCCATGTGAAAAGCGTTGATCCGGTCCCAACTGATGGATTTGTCAGTTATCAACGCAGCCAGGAATTCATTCTGTGATGGTGCGGCCGCAAAAATCATGTTTATTTCGGGTGACATGCCCAGCAATTCTTTAATCCTTGCTTTTGTTTCCGAAGCAGCGGCTTCACCCATAGACATCCTGGAATCAAAAACTTTTATCTCCAATTCACCGGCTTTTTTTTCCAAAACAATGCCCATCATGATTACCTCTTTTCCGGCGCCCGGTTCATAATTTTGAAGGGCCTTTATCGCCGCATATCATTATGGAGCAATTTGCGTCGTAAGAGGTTCTTACGTCTTGCCACTAAATATTGTATAGCTTAAATATAGCTATTCACTATATTTAGTGGCAAGACCTTGAAGGTAAAAACGCAATTGCTTTTTACTATATTTCCGCTAAGACCTTTTTTAAATAGGCTAAACTGCTATCAACCCCGCCGTACGATTCTTGCTTTGCCTGGGCTTCGTATTCCAATGAAACATAGCCCCGATATCCCTGTTGCTTAAAAAAGCGCAGGCATTCTTGCACCGGAACAATACCCTCGCCTGTTACACACGCTTCATACTCCGGCGGCGTTTCGCCGACTCGGATCAAGTCTTTTGCGTGGAGATGATCCACGTACGGATAAAGCTTGCGGGCTGCAATCAACGGATTTTCATTGCCGGCGCTGAGAAAATTTCCCATATCGAAATTAATCCTGAGGAAAGACGAGTTAACTGCTTTAATTACCGCGATTAACTCATCGCTGGTCACCGGCGTGCCACCGTGGTTCTCCAGCACCAAGGTGATCCGGTTTTCAGCCGCTTTCTCAATACAATTGCCGATGCTTTCAATAATAACCGGCAGGCGATCTTGCGGCCCCATACCTTCGGGAAGCGGGCAAGCGCCGCCGAAAATCCGCAAGCGGGGGGCGCCCAGCTTTACCGCCGTCTCAATCCCTTCCTTTACATAATCGATCTGCTTTGGCCGTTCCTCCGCGTTAACGAAAAAATTATTGCCAACGCAGAAAGCGCCCAGCGCCAATCCGTAATCCTGCAACAATTCAGGGATCGCCGCAACCTCGCTTGCTTTGTCCCTCCAGTAATACTCCAGAAGATCTACAGCGCTAATCCCATACCCGGCGCATTTTTTTATAAAATCCGCCGCCGTCATTCCGCCGGGCCCCGCGTAATCGCCAAAACTAATCATCGTAATAGAAAGTTTCATCTTATTCTCCTTTGCTGTTTTGCCGGGTAATCTGGTCCATCAGGATTCGGAATTCATCCGGGTTCAACTGCTGCTTGGCATCGGACAGCGCCAACTCCGGATGGGGGTGCACCTCCACCATCAGGCCGTCCGCCCCCGCAGCCAGCGCCGCCTTGGCGATGGGGATCACTATATCCTTCCTCCCCAGGGAGTGGCTGAGATCCACTATCACGGGCAGGCTGGTCTCCTTCTTGATAATGGGGATGCTGGAGATATCCAGCGTATTCCGGGTTTTGTTCTCGAAGGTGCGGATGCCGCGCTCGCAAAGAATTATCCTGCGGTTCCCCCGCAGGCCGATATACTCCGCGGCAAACATAAATTCTTGAATGGTGGACATCATCCCGCGCTTCAAAAGCACCGGCTGCCGCGTGGATCCCACCTCTTTCAGAAGCTCGAAATTCTGCATGTTCCTGGCCCCGACCTGCAGCATGTCCACATAGCGCGCTACCAGTTCCACATCCCGGGTATCCACCACCTCGGTGACAGTGATCAGGCGGTACCTTTTACCGGCTTCCTGCAGGATCTTCAAACCTTCCTCACCCAGACCCTGAAAATCATAAGGCGAAGTACGGGGCTTGAAAGCCCCGCCCCTTAAGAATTTTACCCCGATCCCGCTTAAAAACCGGGCGATCTCGTCCAGGTATTCGATTTTTTCCACAGCGCACGGCCCGGCGATGATTGCCGGCCCCGCCGCGTCCAGCCTGAACATCCCGCTAATCTTCTGAAAACCTTTGTCGTGGGCGGAGCTGATCAGCAGCTTTTTCTCCCTTTTCACCCCCATGTACTGCAGGGATACCGCGAAAATCGCGGAAAAAACCTCTTTCACCAGCTCGTTCGGCAAGGGGCCTTTGTTCTTCGTAAATAGCGCCGCAAACATCTGCTCCTCCCGCACGGGATCGAAGTAGTCCGTATTTGTCTCGTCCTTCAAATCGCTGATCTCCTTCACTAAAGCGGTACGCTGGTTGATCAAATTCAAAATCTCCTGGTTGGTCAGGTCCACATCTCGCCGCAGGGCCTCAAGATCTTTTTTCATCCCGTCTCTCCTCTTATTCGAGGCAATTGCGCTGTTACCTTAATTTAAGGTCTTGCCACTAAATATCGTGTATGGCTACCATTAGGCTATCGATATTTAGAAGCGTTGTGAAAAGCCAAGCTTATTAAGCAACAGTTTAAACTCCAAGAAAAGAAAGCCTAAAGCTAATTGGAATAATTGAGGTAGTTATTTTCTCT
>JBLNCG010000062.1:0-7932 GCA_050260475.1 Bacillota bacterium | reverse complement strand
GCAGAGAAAATAACTACCTCAATTATTCCAATTAGCTTTAGGCTTTCTTTTCTTGGAGTTTAAACTGTTGCTTAATAAGCTTGGCTTTTCACAACGCTTCTAAATATCGATAGCCTAATGGCAGTCATATACTATATTTAGTGGCAAGACCTAGGTAACAACGCAATTGCCTCAATTAAAACTTCTCCTGGGGGAGAAGCCTCCCGATGAGCGCCGAAGACAGATCCACTTTTCCCGCATCCACTATACCGTTCCAATCCCGTGCAAGCAGGGCGCGGCTTAAGTCGAGGGATAGTCCGTATTTTTGGGAAAGCGCCTGAGATAACCGTTCCTGGCTCAATCCGCTCAATGATCCCCAATCCGCCAGTAACAAGCTTTCCGCTTCCCCGGGAGTCAGCCCCATATTGATAAGAGTATTATAAAGATCGCCCTGCAGGCCTGTTTGAACGCTGCTCCAGTCTCCCTGCATTGCGGCAGCGATCTGCTCGGGTGTTATTTTGTTTTTAAACATCAAGCTCAGCCTGGATAGAAGATCGTTCTTTGTTACAAGCCCGAGCGCTTTGATATAGACGGCATCCCCGTTAGAGTTGGAATAGACCATCACTTCATCGTTCATCTGCAATTGATCGAAAATCGAGCTGACATGGTTACGCACCACCAGAGTTTGATAGCTCAACGGGATGGTATCCAAAGCTTTTGCGGTCTGGACTGAAATAGTGCTTCCCGCCAGGTTTACTGCGCTAATCTTTCCTTTGATGATCCTGTAGTTAAGGGATTTCTCCAGCAACCAGGCGGTTTCACTCCGCGTTACCGGCTTATCGGGCTGGAAGGTGTCCGTCCATTGCGGCGGAAGGATTTCAAGGCGTTTGGCCAGTTCCACCGGGCGAAAAGCCCAATGATCCCCAGGCAGATCCCGGAAAGTTTGCTCCCATTCATCGATGAACTTGTCCTCCGGGCTGATCACGCCGTTGACGGACATGATTATCTTGATCATTTCAGCCCTGGAGATCAACTGTTCCGGTTTAAATTGCCCGTCACTGTATCCATGCAGGATGTTTTCCTTTACTAGGCCGCCGATATACTCTTTGGCCCAGTGCCGGGAGGTGTCGGGAAACACTTTACTGCCTTTGATGTTGTATGACAGTGAGATCAGTTTGGCGAATTCCGCCCTGGAAAGCAGTCGGTATGGGCGGAAGGATCCATCTGGATAACCGTTGACGATGTTCTTCTGATACAGGTCTGCGATAGACTTTTCCGCCCAGTTTCCGCCTGTATCAGTGAAAGTTCCCGCACTGGCCGTCGAATTTATCGACATCATGAGAATTGCCGAAATCATGGCAATAAGTGATTTATTCCGTATTTTCATCTTCTCCCATCCTTCTTTGATTGACATAATTTATTTAGCAATTTATTCTGAAAATATTTTGCATATCCTGCATGGAATTTGTGGGAGGATTGGGAAGTTTTGCGGATTTTAAATTTCTTAAACCCATAATCGTAACCGCTCAGCCTAATTCAAATGTACTATTATTTATTAAATCGTTTATTGTCCCCAGGAAGGAAAAATTCATGAGAATATGGAATATGAAAACGCTGTTACTATACAATAGAAACAGGTCCGGCGCTTTAACCCCAAGCATAAGTTGCATAAGCACTTGGAATTCAGGACCGAATCAAGCGTTTCATGTGGTTGAGTGCCGGACGAAAGCGGGTAAAACATGGAGAAAGTAATCCTTTCTGTTTCGGAGCTGACCGGATACATTAAAAACCTTGTAGAAACAAACGAGATGCTGAAAGCAGTCTGGGTGACCGGAGAGATCGGTAATTATAAAACGCATCTTTCAGGCCACATCTACTTCACGTTGAAAGACGATCATTCCCGCCTTAAATGTGTTATGTTCCGCGGCTTCGGACAAAAGCTCAAGTTTCAACCGGAAGACGGCCTAAGAGTCATCGCTTTCGGTTCCGTGGGAATATATGAAAAAAACGGTGAATACCAGTTATATGTGGAAATTATGGAGCCGCATGGGCTTGGCAGCCTCTTTGCGGCTTTCGAGCAGTTGAAAAAAAAACTGGCCGCTGAAGGGCTTTTTGATGAAAAGCATAAAAAGACCCTACCCTCATATCCCCAAAAAATCGCCTTGATCACGTCTCCGACCGGCGCCGCGGTACGCGATATGATCCGGATTATTCGGCAGCGGAATCCCGGTGTCCATATCATCATTGTTCCCGCCCTGGTCCAGGGGGAGGAGGCCCCTTACAGCCTTTGTTCGGCGCTGAATGCATTAAAATATGTGCCGGGCGTGGATCTGGCGATTATAGGCCGGGGAGGGGGATCCTTAGAGGAGCTATGGGCGTTTAACGATGAGCGGGTGGTGAGGGCGATATTCGCCTGCGCCATCCCCATCATCTCCGCTATCGGGCATGAAACTGATTTTACCCTTGCCGACCTGGTGTCGGATGTACGGGCTCCCACTCCGTCCGCTGCGGCGGCATGCGCTGTCCGGGATATTGCGGAAGTTCGGAAAAAAATGAGTTTATACCAAGATAGACTGAATATGGCAATGCATAAAATAATCGAATTAAAAAAGTCAGCCGTATCGCGTTGGTACGAACGATCCGTATTCAAACATCCCGATCTATTGTGGCGTCAGAAACAACAAATTATCGATGAATACGAGATTGCGCTTTTCAACGCATTCCGATTTTTTCTCAACCGACGCCGGGAGGAATTGGGCATCCTTGCAGGTAAATTGGCGGCGCTTAACCCTCTGGCCACGCTGTCCAGAGGTTATTGCATCTGTCAGAACGAAAAACAGGAAACAATATACAGCAGCAGACAGCTATCAGTGGGTGAATATTTAAAACTTTTATTGGAAAAGGGCCGGGTGTTCTGCCGCGTGGAAAAACTCTCCCATCAGGAGGAGGTGGCTGGCTGTGCCGAAAAGTAAAATCATTTCCTTTGAAGAATCCTTATCGAATCTGGAAAAAATCGTCGCCCTGCTTGAAAAAGGCGAGCTGGGGCTGGAAGACAGCCTGCGTTTATATGAAGAGGGAATCGGATATATCCGCTCCTGTTCGCAAGAATTGTCTAAAGCTCAAAAAAAATTGGAGATTCTTATCAAAGCCGGCGAGGATGGAATAAAAACCCGGGAAGTGGAAGATGAAAGCGGGGCTGCCGGGTGAATTCACTGAAGGATGTCTGGTCCGCCAAAGCCGCCGCCCTGGATGATGTTTTGGATAAGGTGCTGCCACCGGCATCTTCCCGGCCGAAGATCCTGCATGAATCCATGCGTTACAGTTCCATGAAGGGGGGCAAAAGATTCCGCGGTTTTTTAGTGTGCTGCTGTGCGGAATTGTTTGGCGGCAATCCGGAGGCCGCTTTGCTGACCGGCGCCGCAATAGAGATGATCCACGCCTATTCTCTGATTCACGATGATCTGCCTTGTATGGATAATGACGATTTCAGACACGGCAAACCCAGCAATCATAAGGCATATGGCGAAGCAGTCGCGCTGCTGGCGGGGGATGCCCTTTTGACCCACACATTTGCCATTTTATGCGATTTAATGTTTTATGGGATCCCGCCTGTCAAAGTCGTCAATATTATCAAAGAAATTGCCGATGCAATAGATACGAACGGGATGATCGGCGGGCAGGTGGAGGATATGATGGCGGAAGGGGAAAAAATATCCGGGGACGATCTTTATTTCATTCATAAAAATAAAACCGGGGCTTTGATAATCTCCAGCGCCAGGGCTGGCGCCATGCTTGGAGAACCCTTCTCCGGAGACCTGGATGCCCTGACTGATTATGCCGGTTCCATTGGATTGGCATTTCAGATCACTGACGACATCTTGAATGAGATAGGTGATCCCGAAACTACCGGAAAACCCGTGCGAAACGACAAAAAACGCGCCAAGGCCACATATATATCCTTATTCGGTTTGGAAAAAAGCATTCTGTCGGCAAAATCAGAAGTGCAGAAAGCCCACAGGTCGCTGGAGTGTTTCGGCGGCAAGGCTGAATTGCTGCACCAACTGGCGGATTATATTTTAACGCGTACGAAGTAAAATGGGTGAAACCTCAAAGGAATGGAGGCCTTTTAAAATTTAAATGAATTCACTGGAAATGGTGTCGCAAAACAAAATACTCACTACCGCCCTGGTATGCTGGATTATAGCGCAGATATTGAAAGGCCTTGTAACTTTCTGGGTGGAAAAAAGGATTAACTTTAAACGCTTTGTACAAGCGGGCGGCATGCCCAGTTCCCACTCGGCTTTAATGGCCGGACTGACTTTTTCCTGCGGTTTCCAGGAGGGGTGGACTGCCCCTATTACCGCCGTTGCCATAGTAGTATCCTTGATTGTCATGTATGATGCGGCCGGAGTGCGGAGGGCCGCCGGAAAACAAGCGGCCATCCTTAACAAGGTCATCGATGAATTGTTTGCCAAAGGATATTTTGCGGAAAACCGCCTGATCGAATTTTTGGGGCATACGCCAGTCGAGGTCTTTACCGGAGCTTTACTAGGCCTTTTGGTGGCGTTTCTGGTGTATTACTAAATAGTGAACACGATAATAGCCACATTCGGTTGGTAATTATCATATTTATATAAAAATAGGAGCGATAAAAATGAAAAATTTACGGGATGAAGATCTTCGCAAGGCGGTCCAGGAGAACTATGGAAAGATAGCCCGGTCGGAAAGCGGGGACTGTTGTTGTTCCTCCTCAAGCTGCTGCGGCTCACGCAATCCTGCGGCGGAAAATATCTCCATGGCTCTCGGTTATTCCAATGAAGATATTGCCGTGGTTCCGGAGGGGGCAAATATGGGGCTCGGATGTGGAAATCCCCAGGCGATGGCTTCATTGAAAACCGGAGAAATTGTCCTTGATTTGGGCAGCGGAGGAGGATTTGACTGCTTTCTGGCCGCCAAAGCCGTGGGCCCAAGCGGATTGGTAATCGGCGTGGATATGACGCCGGAGATGGTAAATAAAGCACGTAAAAATGCCGCCCAAACTAGTTTTAAAAATGTGGAATTTCGCCTGGGTGAAATCGAATATTTACCCGTGGCTGATAATATAGCTGATGTCATTATTTCAAACTGCGCAATTAATCTTTCTCCGGAAAAAGAGCGGGTCTTTCGTGAGGCGTTCCGGGTTTTGAAACCGGGCGGGAGATTGGCGATCTCCGATATTGTCGCTACGGCTGAAATGCCTGATCAAATAAAACAGGATATAGCGCTTTACGCCGGTTGCGTGGCCGGCGCATCATTAATTGATGAACTCGAAGCCATTTTAAAGGCAGCAGGTTTCATAAATATTCGAATCAATCCTAAAGAGGAGAGCAAAAAATTTATCCGCTTATGGGCGCCGGGACGGCAAATCGAGGATTATGTGGTTTCGGCTACAATTGAAGCCGTGAAACCGGCCGAATGATTACCCGTACAGGTGATACTTATTGTATTATCAGAGGCAATGGCGTTGTTACCTTATTCACGGTCTTACCGCTAAATATAGTGCATGGCCGCCATTAGGCTATCGATATTTGGTGGCAAGACGTAAATTATCATAACAAGGCAAATTGCTCTATCATTTTTGCAATTGACAAATAACAACATATAGATTACTATTTAATCATCTAGTAATAAAATATTAGAGCGGGTAAAATGTCAGGAAGAAAGATGTCGGTATTGGAAAAAAGATTGATCGCCAAAAAGGCGGAGATTTTCAAGGCCATCGGCCATCCCCTGCGCTTGGCCATTTTGGAATTTATCAAAGACGGGGAAAAGACCGTGACGGAAATCGTTGATTTTTTAGAAAATGAACAATCCAATGTATCGCGTCACCTTGGAGTATTAAAACAGACAGGGATCGTGGATTGCCGGAAAGACGGGCTTAACGTATATTATTCGCTGAAAATCGGATGCATACTTAATGCCGCAGTCTGCATTGATTCGGTTTTGCGCGCTCAAATGGAGGTTCAGTCGGAATTGTTGGATTTATTAGAAAACCGATAATTTAAGGGGGCAAAAACGTGAAGAAATGGATGACGATTTTTGTTCTAATTGGTGTTTTCATACTGGCAGGCGGTATATTCGGCTACAGATTGTATCAAGGAAACCGCACACCACTGGAATCCGACAAGTTTGAACCGGAGAATCATCGATCGGAAGAAAAGATGAACAGCAGCTCGAATGCAACAGGGAAAAATTTGCCGAGTCTTGTTGATCTTGGCGCCGGATTCTGTTTTCCCTGCAAGCAAATGGAGCCAATCTTAAAGGAGTTGAAAGCAGAGTATAAAGGGAAGATCGATATCCGGATTATCGATGTTTACGAACAGCGCCCGGAAGCTATGAAATATGGCATCAGAGTGATACCGACGCAGATTTTTTTCGACAAAGAGGGTAAAGAGGTTTTCCGCCATGAGGGATTTATTCCCAAGGCGGACATCATCGCCAGGTTTAAGCAATATGGAATGATCGAATAAACATACATTTTTTAACCATTAAATTTTTAATTTGCAAATATAGGAGGCGCTCGATGAAAGAACGGAATAAGTTCCTTTTAATCGCGGCCGGTTTTCTGGCGGCCTATTCATCCCGTTTGGCGCGTTCCGTATACAAAACGCCTTATTGGAAGCCTTCCACATGCTTCAGGATTATGCCCGCGAGCATGTGTTATTGTGTCTTGTGCCGGCATTTTTCATAGCCGGGGCGATTACCGTGTTTGTCAGCCAGGCGGCGGTAATGAAATATTTTGGGCCGAAAGCTAAAAAGGCCTTGGCGTATACAGTGGCTTCCGTTTCCGGTGCGATTCTTGCTGTTTGTTCCTGTACATTCTTCCTTTGTTTACCGGTATTTATAAGAGAGGGGCAGGCTTGGGTCCGGCTATCGCTTTTTTATATTCCGGTCCCGCAATTAATATTTTAGCGATTATCTTAAGCGCGCGGGTTTTGGGATTGGAACTGGGCATTGTCAGAACAATCGGAGCCATAGTCTTTGCTATTGTCATCGGTTTAATCATGCACTTCATATTCCTAAAGGAAGAAACTAAAAAAGCTGAAGACGCCGTTCTGTTTCAACAGGAAGCAGAAGAAAAAAGACCGCTGTGGAAGACGGCAAGTTATTTTGCTTTGATGATCGGTATTCTAATCTTTGCCAACTGGGCCAGGCCCCCTCAGGAAGTGGGAATCTGGAATTCCATCTTTGCGTTTAAATGGTATATTACGGCGGTTTTATTAGCAGTTTTGGCTGTTATTCTGATCCGATGGTTTGAGCGGGGGGAATTGAAAGAATGGACGGGGGCCACCTGGGATTATACCAAACAAATCTTGCCTTTGCTGCTGGGAGGCGTGCTGGTGGCGGGATTTTTGCTGGGCCGTCCCGGCCATGAAGGCATCATCCCTTCGGAGTGGGTGGTCCGCCTGGTGGGAGGCAACAGCCTGTGGGCGAATTTCTTCGCCTCTATCTCCGGCGCTTTCATGTATTTTGCCACGTTGACCGAGATTCCAATCCTACAAGGGCTGATCGGCAGCGGTATGGGAAAAGGACCCGCCCTGGCTTTGCTTCTGGCAGGGCCGTCGTTGAGCCTTCCCAGTATGATTGTCATTAATAAAGTGCTGGGATTTAAGAAGACTTTTGCTTATGTGTCGCTGGTGGTCATCATGGCAACGATCACAGGTATGATTTACGGATATTTCTTTTAAATATTAAATTTTACCAGCCGTAGGGCCATTTCGACAGGCTCAATGACCCTGTAAAGCAGCCGGACGCTGGGCTTGTCGAAGCGCCCGGCGGTGGCGGAGTAGTTACTTAGTGTCCATATCTGGGAGGAAACCCCTCGACTTCAGTCGAAGACTTGAGTAAACTTAACTCAGGTGATGACGATGAAGTTTTATCGAAAAACGGCACATACTGTTTATGACGTTAAAG
>JBLNCG010000061.1:0-151366 GCA_050260475.1 Bacillota bacterium | reverse complement strand
CTGTTTTTCAAGGAGCAGAGAAAATAACTACCTCAATTATTCCAATTAGCTTTAGGCTTTCTTTTCTTGGAGTTTAAACTGTTGCTTAATAAGCTTGGCTTTTCACAACGCTTCTAGATATCGCGATTTTCCGAAATCGGTTTGATGTATCTAATCACCGGTTCTATATTTAACCCGTTTCTATGCGGGCAAAGGAGGGTTTTTTAAATGCGACAGAGAATTCATAAAAGGCAATTGCGTTGTTGTTGTTACCCTAATGTCAGGTCTTGCTACCCAATATAGGGTATGGCTGCCATTAGGTTATCGATATTTAGTGGCAAGACGTAAGATTATCATAACAACGCAAATTGCTCCATAAGAAAGCTATTTATGATAGCTGCCGCCATCACAAGCGATAAAACGCCCGTATGGGAATGCAGGTGGTTTGGTTGGCAAGGATTCTGATAGTGGATGACTCCCCGTTTTTCCGAAGGATGCTGACGGATATTCTGCGCCAGTGCGGTGAAGAGGTGGTGGGGGAAGCGGGGACAAGCGCCGGAGCGCTGAAGCTTTTTTCCGAACTGGCGCCGGATATAGTGATCAAGGATTTATTTATGCCGGATGAAGACGCCGTTTCCACTATTGGAAAAATGGTGGCGCTAAACGGCAAAGCCCGGATTATCGTATGCTCCACTTCCAGCCAGCGGCAGATGATTGTTTCGGCAATCAAAGCTGGAGCCCATGATTTTATTCTGAAACCGTTTCAGGAAAACCAGATCCGGCGGGCGATGGAAAATGCGGTGCGCAGTTTGCGGCATGCATGATATTTTTCGGGTGGGAGGCGTCCGATGGCTCCGAAAATCATCCCGGTAAAACCCGGAGAGCAAATCGATACCTTGATTAAACTGCTGAAAAAAGCGGAAGAACAGGAGATTATCTTCCTGGATGAAGACAAACGCCTCCTGTTGAAGGAGAACAACCTCCGCCTCCTGTCATACTTCCTGCAGGAAGTGAATAAAAAGGCCGTTGTCATCAGCGAGTCCCCCGATGTCCGGATCCTCTGCCGGCGCAACGGGATACCCGCGTATGAGGATATGGGGCATTTGCCCGGGGAGAAAATACCCGCGGCCGCAGCCAGGGAGGTCCGGCCTGTTACGGCGCCGGGCCGGCCCGGCAAGGTCCGCATCTGGTTATGGGCGATGGGACTTTGCGCCCTGTTTTTTGCGCTGGTGTTTATTTTATTCCTGTTGACGCCTCAAGCCACTATCATCGTATACCCTCAGATGAAACCCCTGAACCGGGAGTTTTCCATTCTCGCCGGCATCAACGGCGTAAGGCGGAACAACCGCGAGGTGCCTGCGCGACTGCTGCAAAAAGGCGTCGAGATGGAGGCGATTTACCCTACCACAGGCCATAAATTCATCGGGATAAGAGAGGCGGAAGGGGTAGTGCTGTTCATCAACTCCGGCCCGCAGCCGATCATCGTCCCCAAGGGGACGGTAGTCGCCACCGGCAGCGGCGTAAAATTCGCCACCCAGAAGGAAGTTGTGGTACCGAAAATGGCGGCGGAGAAGTTTTTTGAAATCACCACAGGGGTTGTGGCAGGAAGAGCCGAGGTTGACATCAAGGCCCTGGAAAAGGGAGCCGCGGGAAATGTGAAAGAGGGACGGATTGTTAAAATATCGGGTAAGTTCAGCGCCAATCTGAAGGTCGTCAATCCGGAAAGCACCAGGCACGGCGAGGATCGGCTGGTGCGCGTGGTGGATGCGAGGGACGTGGAGGAGGCGAAGACGGCGCTGGCCAGGGAGATTCCCGACAAGGCCGAAGAGGAATTGTCGGCTCTCGCCACAGCCGAGTATATTTTTTTAAATGGGCTGATTACCGTGGCGAACCAGGCGGAAAATTATACTCCGGGCATCGGGGAAGAAGGGAACGAGCTTCGGATGAGGTTGACATTTACCGCCTCAACTCTCGTCGTATCCAGGGCGGATTTGGCTAAAGCCTTATATCCGGGCATCATCAGGTCGATTCCCGGGGATTTTAACCTGGCGGACGGGAAGGTGACCATATTGGATGATGTGGTGGCCAATCCCGGGCCCCGCATCGGCACCGCCCGCCTGCTGGTAAAAACCCGGTGCAAAATAGTGGGAAGGATCAACTCTGCGCAATTGCGGGAAAAGCTGGCCGGATTGAGCATCAGGGAAGCCCGCCTCCGGCTGACGGAGATGGAGGAAATCGGCGGTTTTGAAATTCACCCCGGCAACAAGGGCGCGGTTCTTCCCAAATGGCCGTTCCAGTTGAAGATTATGGTGCAGAATCCCGCTTGACGATGCGCCTGCATTATGCGGCCGGAAAAAGGATATAATAGCTGTGGTTTATACGGAGCTGGGACATACAGGCATTAAAGTATCCCGGTTGTGCTTCGGGACGTTGACCTTGGGGCCGGGGCAAAAAGGATTAGGCCGCGAGCAGGGCACGGCGTTGTTATCGTACGCCCTTGAACAGGGGATTAATTTTTTCGACACCGCGGAAATATACCGGACATATTCGTATCTAAGACCTTTGCTTAAATCGCACCGGAGCCGGATGGTGATTGCCTCCAAATCTTACGCGGTTACCCGCGCGGACATGCAAAAAAGCCTGGGAAATTGTTTATCGGAGCTGGGCGTGGAGGAGATCGACCTTTTTCTTCTGCATGAGCAGGAATCCGAATTGACCTTGCGGGGCCACGCGGAGGCATGGGAGGAGTTGATCCGGGCCAAAGAACGCGGGCTGGTTCGAGCCATCGGGCTTTCCACGCATTATCCAGCCGGAGTTTCGGCCGGAACGGCTCTCCCGGACCTGGATGTCATTCATCCGTTGATAAACATGGCCGGGATGGGGATCGCCGGCGGGGGACGCGAGGATATGCTGAAGGCGATCCGGCAAGCATCCGACTGCGGGAAAGGGATTTACGCCATGAAGGCGCTTGCGGGCGGACATTTATACCGGCAAGCCCGGGAGGCTTTACATTATGCGTTCAATATCCCGGGCGTCCATTCCGTGGCGGTCGGCATGCAGACCGAAACGGAGATATCCTATAATTGCCGCATTGCGGAGGGCGGCGTTCCGGAGAAGGCAAACGCGGAGCTTCCCGGCGAACGCAGACTGCATGTTGAAGACTGGTGCACGGGATGCGGGGAATGCGCCGCCGCCTGCCCCCAGGAAGCTTTAAGCCTTTCCTCCGGCCGCGTCCATCTGACCGGAGAATGCATCCTGTGCGGGTATTGCGCATTGGCCTGTAAAAACTTCTGCCTCAAGGTGATTTGAACATTGCAACTGTTCAGGCTTTTGTTTTAGAACTGAGTAGTCGTTCGCGTCAGCTTCCGTTGACAAGCGAAGCAATAAAAATAAGCTATCGTGAATCGACAGGCATCGTTGACTTTTTCCAGGTAATTCCCCATCCCGGCATTTTTCCGGGACAATCGAAAGGATGAAAAAAACTTCAGGCATCTCCTGTTTTCTCGCCGCAAATATTTAATTATTTAGAGTCAATTGCGTTGTTACCTTAATTCGGGGGTCTTGCCACTAAATATAGTGTATGGCTTCCATTAGGCTATCGATATTTGGCGGCAAGACGTAAAATTATCATAACAACGCAAATTGCTTATTTAGGGAGGACGGTTTGCGTATTCTGGCTCTGGACATCGGAAAAAAAAGAATCGGCGTGGCGGTGAGCGATCCCCTGGGGATGACGGCGCAAAGTTTGGGCGTGATACCTGTTAAAGGCTGGAGATACCTTATGGGTGAACTTAAAAAATACATTCTGGAATACGGAATCACCGAGCTCCTGATCGGGCTTCCCAGGCAGATGAGCGGTGAAATCGGCCAATCCGCCCGAGAAGTGCAAAAAATCGGGGAAAAGATCGGCGTAAAACTTGGTTTACCGGTATCCTATTGGGATGAACGTCTCAGCACGGCGGAAGCCTCCAAACTCTTGCTCTCGGCTGATTTGAGCCGCCGCAGGCGCAGGGAGGCCGTGGATAAAACCGCTGCGGCCATTATTCTCTCCGGATATCTGGCGTTTATCGGAAGCGGGAAAAAGGAAGCGCCCCTGTGGTAAAACGGAAAAATCGGGAGGCGGAAGGCGTGAATGATCAAAATTTTGTGATTAAAGGCGAAGATGGAACCGAGTATAATATGGAGTTGTACGGTTGTTTCAAAATCGAGGGGAAGCGCTACGCGGTTCTTATCGAGGAGCAGCATGAGCGGGAAGAGGCGCGGGAGGAACCTTCCACGGAGATGGAAAACGCTTTTCTTTTCAGGATTGAGCAGGATGAACAGGGCAAGGATGTGCTGGTGGCTATTGAGGATGAGGCTGAATTCAACCGGGTCGCCGAAGAGATCGAGGCGCTGGAAGAAGAGGAGGATCTTCCCTGAAAAACCGCCGTATCCGAGAGCCCGCATGTGTCATAATTGTGTTATAATTAGGGCAGATATTGAAAGACAACCTTCAGACGGATGGAGTGCGTAAAACATGAACAAGGCCGGCAGCCGGGAACTGGGATCCCGCCTGGATCCCCCGGTTAAAAAAAGCTGCGAATCCCGGATTCTTATAGTAGCCACAGCGATCACGCTTTTTTCCTTTGCGTTTTGCTTTTATTTCTTTGGGCCGCTTTCTTGGGCCGGGAAACCGGCTGTCCGGTGGATCCGGATTGAGCCGGGCACTCCCGCCCAATCCATAGGCAGACAATTGGCGCGGCAAGGCATTATCCGTTCGGCGGAAGGCTTTCATTGGTATATATTGCTCGCCGGAAAGGCAGGCAAGGTTAAAGCCGGTTCGTATATGCTGAGTTCCCGTATGTGGCTGCCGAAAATCGTCGCGGAACTGGAAAAGGGGCATCCTCTCGTATACCGGGTCACGTTTCCGGAGGGGCTCACCATCAAAGAAATGGCCCAGTTGCTTGAAGAGCGGAAAGTGATTCCGGCGGAGGATTTTCTTGCCTGCTTCAGGGATAAGGAATTTATGCGCGCCACCTTCGGGGATATAAACGGCGGCAAGACGGCGGAAGGATTTTTATTTCCGGACACATACGAATTCGAATATAATACAAGCTCTGCCCGGATCATCAACAAGATGGCCGGGAGGTTCCGCGCGGTGGTCGGCGGGAATATCCTGAAGGAAGCCGCGCAAAGGAACCTTACCCCCCTCAAATTGATTACCTTGGCTTCCTTGGTTGAAAAGGAAGCCCGTAAAGATGAAGAAAGGCCGGTTATTGCGGCGGTCTTTCTCAACCGCCTGCGCAAGGGGATGCCGCTTGCATCGTGCGCCAGCGTGCAGTACGTCCTGGAAAGACACAAAGAGGTTTTATCCTGGAAAGACACCCAGATCGATTCGCCTTATAACACTTACCTTCGTATCGGTTTGCCGCCGGGTCCCATTGCCAATCCGGGGCTGGCATCGATCCGGGCCGTACTGGAACCGGCTCCCGTAGATTATTTATATTTTGTAGCCCGCCGGGACGGCTACCATATATTTTCCCGCACCTACAAGGAACACCTGGCGGCCGGCAGAAGGCTAAAGCGGGAACGCCCGCAATAATCCCGGCGGTTGCGCCTGACGCGGCGGGGGTGCGTGAAAATGGAGATGGAACTGCTGGCTCCCGCGGGGGATCTGGAAAAGCTGGAAATCGCAGCGGCTTACGGAGCGGATGCGGTTTATGTGGGAGTGGACAAATTCAGCCTTCGGGAGGGCGCCAATTTAACCGGGGGAGATCTTGAGCAAGCGGTGCGGCTTGCCCGTGCCGGGGGGATGAAAATTTACGCCGCCGTAAATCTCCTCCCGCGAAACAAGGATCTGGCCTGCCTGCCCCATTTGCTTTCTTATCTGGCGCACCTGAAGGTTGATGCGGTCATTATCTCCGATCCGGGCGCCATCGGTCTGGTGGAGAAATATGCATCTCTTCCATGGCACCTGAGTACGCAGGCCAATACCACCAACTGGGCTTCAGCCCTTTTCTGGGAGAGGCAGGGGGCGCGGAGATTGAACCTGGCCCGCGAACTTTCCATCGGGGAGATCCGGGAGATCAGGATGCGAACCGGCGTGGAACTGGAGATATTTGTGCACGGCGCCATGTGTTTGTCCTATTCCGGCAGGTGCTGGCTGAGCATGGCCCTGGCGGGCAGGGACGGCAACGCCGGCGATTGCGCTCAACCCTGCCGGTGGAATTACCGACTCCAGGAAGAAACCAGGCCGGGAATATTCATGCCTGTTGAAGAGGGACGGGGATACACGGCCTTGATGAGCAGCAAGGATCTCTGTCTGCTGGCGGAGATCCCCGCCCTGGCGGAGGCCGGCATCAACAGTCTAAAGATCGAGGGAAGGCGAAAAAGCGGTTACTATGTGGCGGTTACGGTTAAAACATACCGGAAGGCGATAGACGCATATTTATCAGGCCGGTGGACCGATAAAACCCCGCGTGACTTGGGGAGGGAGCTTGATAAAATAAGCAACAGGGGTTATACCAAGGGCTTTTTCATCTCCCGGGAGGAAGACATGCAAAGTACAGGCGTTAATCGGGCATATGACTATGTCGGACTGTGCAGGGAGAGTGGAAACGTTTCTTTATGGGAAATTAAAAACGGCCTGGAGCCCGGGGAAGCAGTGGAGATCATCAGCCCCTTGGAGCCTGACAGGGCAATGAGAATCCCGCTAATTTACGATTCGGACGGTAAAATTATTCCCAAAGCCCATGCCGGATACCGAATACGCATGGAAACCCCTTTTCCGGTCGCGGAATACAGCATTATGATACGAAAGTGCCGGTAATACCGGGGGCGTAAGCGGAAAAAAATGAACGGAACGCAGGGGCATAACTGTGTCTTTGTATACGAATATTTAAAGGGAGCTTGCATGAAGCGCCCTTTTTTTTATCAGAATATATATGCAACGACATTATTTCAATCTCTTGATTTGTAAAAATGTTATAGGGCGTAGATGGAATCAATTGAAAAACCGCGAAAGCTTTAACACGTTTTTCAAAATTGATATTTAAAAATTTAATTATCGTCTCAGGCGTTCATTATTTTGCAAATCCTTTACGGTAAGGATTAATGTCGTTGTATAAAAATAATAGGCTCTTATGCTGATGGAATCCGGCCTGAAGGAGCGTAATGCGATGATCGATTTTGATAATGCGTATTATCCCGATAGACAGAAGCGTCTATATTTCGTATTCTTCACCGTCCACCTTCTGCTTTGGTTTTTATGGGGAAGGACTTTTTGCCTGCAGATCATCGATGGGGATGAACTGCGCCGGGCAGCGCTGGAACAAAGGGTGGAGAGCATTCCCCTCACTGTTTCCAGAGGAGATTTTTTAGACAGGCATGGGGCGCCCATTACAAACCAAAAGCAGATTCCCAGGATATTCCTCTTTCCCAGACAATTCCCGAAGCGGCTGGACTATCCCAGGGAGCTGGCGGCGCTTTTAAAAAAAACAGAAGGGGAAATGCGGGAGATAGCCAAAGCCAATAGCCCCGTAATGCTCAAGATTGATGCCGGCAGGGAGCTGATCGATCAAGTCAAAACCCGTTTTCTGCCCGGCGTACTGATCGCGAATCAACCGGTTCGCTATGATCCCGGGATGGCCGCCCACCTCATCGGATACGTCTCTCCTTTGGAATGCCAGGGAATTTCAGGGCTCGAGCATCGTTTCGATTACTTTTTGATCGGGATCAGGTTTCAACAACTGGTGGCTTTGGAAGACGGCGCCCACCGGTTGATTCGGGGGCTTGGATACAGGAGGATGATATATGAGGTTCCGGGAAAGACGCCGTGCAATATCAAACTGGCCTTGGACGCGAACTGGCAAAAAGCGGCGGAGCATGTCATGACGGGGCATGTGAAGAAAGGCGCGGTCGTGATCATGGAACCTCAAACCGGCGATGTTTTGGCCATGTGCAGCCGGCCTTCATACGACGGAAATAACCCCGGCGCATATTTGGGGGCCGGCGGCGCTCCCCTCATCAACCGGGCGCTGCGTGATTTTTATCCGGGTTCGGTTTTCAAGTTGATCATCGCTGCAGCCGCCCTGGAGGAGAAGGAAACCTCCCCCGTGGAAATGTTTTACGATCCCGGGTATTATGAAGTGCAGAACCACCGCTTCCGCTGCGCCGCCTATGAGGAAGGCGGCCATAAAAAGATTTATCTGGTCAAAGCCATGGCGGTTTCATGCAATCCGGTTTTCATCGAGCTTGGAATGAGGCTGGGCGCCCGGAAAATCGTCGGATATTCCCGTAAATTCGGCTTCGGTTCCCCGACCGGATGCGGACTTTCCGAAGAAAGCCGGGGTTACCTGGAAAATCCGGATTTGATGTCAAAGGGGGATATCGGGAATATCTCCATCGGCCAAAAATCCGTGAAGACCTCTCCCCTTCAAATATGTTCCTTCGTGGCGGCCATAGCCAACGGGGGGAACCTATACAAGCCCCGTATCGTGAAGAAGATCCTCACCCACGGCGGCGAGGCGCGCAAGAGTTATCCGCCGTATATGCTGGCCAGGATAATGTCGGAAGGGACTGCACGCACTTTAAGAATTATGATGAGAGCCGTGGTGCAGAATGGAACGGGACGGGCCGCGGAGGCGGCGGGAGGGAGCGGCGGAAAAACCGGCACCGCCCAGACAGGACGTAAAGACGGACGGGGGCGTGAGATCACCCATGCCTGGTTTGCGGGATTCTGGCCGTTAAATCAGCCGGAGATCGCCATGGTGGTGCTGGTGGAAGAGGGAAAGACCGGCGGCGCCAGCGCGGCCCCTTTATTCAGAAAGATCGTTGAATATTATTTAAAGCACCACTAATAAAGGCAATTGCGTTGTTGCCTTAATGCTGAATCTTGCCACTAATAGTAATAGTGAACAGCAATCAGTAAAGAGTTAATGCCGGGCGCTGCTCACTGATTGCCGGCCGCTGATTACCGAAATGGGACTGGCACGGGACAAGCCGCGATGGAATAAAGTAATAAAGTGTATTCAATTCATCAGTGTTTTTTTCGGCGTTTATCAGCATGAATGACGGGGGATAAAATCCGCCGTTTGTTGTCTCCATGCTGGTTTTTATTTTCCGGGCAAGTCCGGAAAAGATAACAGGAGGGATTTTTTTGTTTCCTTGGTTTCTCGTTTTGCAATCCTTGTGGGAGAACTTGTTGTACTTCGTATCGTACATCACGGGATCCAGTATATTTCCGCAACCGCTCTCCGAGGAAGAGGAGGAAAAGTATCTCACAGCCATGATGCAGGGGGATAAAGAAGCGAAAAATATATTGATCGAGCGCAATCTCAGGCTGGTGGCGCATGTGGTTAAGAAATTCGACAGCACGGGGGAAAGCCTGGACGATCTTATTTCCATCGGAACAATTGGCCTGATCAAGGGGATCAACACTTTTCAAAGAGGCAGAAAGACCAGGCTGGCAACATACGCCGCAAGATGCATCGAAAATGAAATCCTCATGCACCTGCGTCTTACCAGAAGAAACCGCCATGATATATTGCTGTATGAACCCATCGGCGCGGACCGGGAGGGAAACGAACTGACGCTCATGGATATACTCGGTACGGATACCGAAGTGGTCCAGGATAAAGTGGAAAGCATACTGGAAGAAGAGGTGCTGCACCGCAAGATGTTTTATTTAACCCCCCGGGAGAAGCTGGTAATCCGGATGCGCTATGGTTTGTATGACGGGATCCGGAAGACGCAGAGGGAAATCTCGCGGATGCTGGGAATTTCCCGTTCATATGTCTCGCGCATTGAAAAGAAGGCGCTGCGAAAATTGAAGAAAGAGCTGCAAAATGAAGGCTACCAGTGATTGTTATTAAGGCAAAAGGCTTTTGTCGAAATTGGTTTTATTTAAAAAAGTATGGTATAATATTTTCTGCTTGACGGCCGGCTGCCCGTTCCATATCCGCACCGCCGTCCAAAGAAGCAGGAGGTATTCATGCTGGAGAAACTTGCCCCCCGTTCGCGGGCGGAGTCCATATTTCATCTGGATGTGGATGGCCTGAAAGATATAGGAATAAGAGGCCTTATTTTTGATTTGGACAATACGCTGGTAGAATGGGGCGGGATGGAGATTAAGCCTGAGTTGAGCGAATGGATCCTTGACATGAAAAGGAACGGGTTTAAAATGTGTATTGTATCCAACGGCCTGAAAGACCGCGTCGCTCATTTCGCCAGGGAGCTGGACATCCCGGCGGTGGCCAAAGCGATCAAACCCCGCAAGCACCCCTTCAAAAAAGCCCTGGAAATCATGGGAACCCTTCCCGATCAGACCGCTGTAATCGGGGATCAGATTTTTACCGACATTCTGGGCGGGAACCGCATGGATTTATATACGATTTTAACGCATCCCATCAGCAAGGAGGAGTTTGTAAGCACCAAAGCCGTGCGCAGGCTGGAGAAATTTGTTTTAAAAAGGCTTAAAAAGAAAGGTATTCTAAGTGGGCAGGAATAAATGCTGTCCGGGATGCGGAGCGGCGTATCAGTGCGCCGATCCCGCGCGGGCGGGTTATGTACGGCCGGGGATGGGAAGAAAAAACGGCGGCCTGATATGCCAGCGCTGCTTCCAACTTATCCATTACGGGAAAACCGGGGAATCCTCGCTCACTCCCGGTGAAGCCGGGGATCTGACCCGGAAGGCTTTGGCGGACGCGGCGTTTTCCATATGGGTGGCCGATTTTGCGGATTTAACCGGCACCCTGACGCCCGGCTGGTCGGAATGGTTAAATTACGCTCCCGCCGTGCTGGTGGTCAACAAGATCGACCTCCTGCCCATCCCAATCCCTGCCCGGGAAATGGAGGGCAAAGTGCGCGGGCTTACTCGGGATTTCCCCCGCCGGCCTCAACATTTTCTTGCCGTCAGCGCTCTTAAAAGAAAGGGTCTGACGGAACTTCAATCACTTCTTAATGCGAAAGTACCGCCCGGTGGAAAGGCGGTCTTTTTCGGCGCCACCAATACCGGGAAGTCATCCCTGGTGAATTCCGTTTTACATTTGAATAAAGTTAGCCGCGCCATTACTGTTTCCCCATGCCGCGGCACCACCCAAAATGTCCTGGAGCAGACGGTGGCCTCCCGCGGATGGAAGCTGGTGGACACACCGGGCCTGACCCCCGGGGGCGGGCTGGGTGAATTTTTATGCCCTGCCTGTTCTACGGCTTTGCGGACAGGAAAAAAGATGCAGGGCAAGCTGGCGCATCTTAAATCCGGACAAAGTGCGGCGCTGTCCGGAATCGCCGGATTCACCCTGGTAGGCGGCGGCCGGACATTCCTGTTTTATACCTCGGAAAAAGTACGCCTGCATTTCACAAATTCCGCACGCCTGGCGCAGTTGATGAATGCGCAATGGAAGGGCCTGATGGATTTTCCGTGCGGCGCATGCCGGTCCGGCTTGCCCGAGCGGGAGGAGCGGGAGGTTACCGTACCGGAGGGCCATGATCTCGCCTGGTCGGGGCTGGGCTGGATATCGGTACGGGGCGGTGACGCGGCGCTCCGGATCTTTCATCCCCCGGGCCTTCGGTACGAAATCCGCTCCGCATTGATAGGAAAATCCCGGGAATAAACAGGTAAACCCGTCATAAACAATATATAACGACATTAATCTTTTCCTGAAATGATTTGCCAAATAATAGGCGGTAACCTGGCTTGTCCGGTATTAAAACAGCTTATGGGGGATTTTGATGCATTTGCGCCAGAGTTTTTTCTTTTACGCGCCTCCGGGGGGAAAGGATCTTCTGCAATCAATGCGCGCCATGTACCAGCGCGGAAAAAACCGGGGTTACCTGAAGAGGACGGGGGAGATCCGGAAGATCATTCTCCGCCCGAGCGGCGATTTCATCGAAATATCCTTTATCCTGAAATAAAAGGCGAAAGCTGAAACGCCAAATACTTTTCAATCACCGGTTCAATGATTGCAGCGGGGCGAATTTTGCGGATCGGAGGCCGGGACCTCAGGCCTATTGGCATATGATTTTTGTCCCTGGAAGGACCAGGGGCTTATTTTTTTTATGCCCGGATATTTGGCAGGAAAAAAAGGACGCGGGGTTTAAATATCAAAAGAAACGGGCACATATCCATAAGGCGCGGCCGCGCCGGCTATCGGCACAAACCCGTCATGAGCGGGACTTTTAACGGCAGCGTTAAAGGAAAGGGAAAGGGTAACCGATAAATTTATAGAATATTTAATATTACCTTTTCCAACATATAACGGCATTATCAAAGGATTGGCAAGACCTTGAATTGATCTAACAGCGCAATTTGTTTATGTGAAAAGGATTTTAAAACGTTAAATAAAGCAGGTGATTTTTTGGCTACGGTTTTTCGCAAGAAGCTTGGTGAAATCCTGCTAGAGGCCAACTATATCAAGCCGGATCAACTGCAAAGGGCCCTTCTGGCGCAAAAGGATTCCGGGAAAAGGCTGGGCGCCATCCTGGTGGAGCAGGGCGTCATCACGGACCAGAATCTTATCGAGGTGCTGGAGTTCCAACTGGGAGTGCCCCATGTCATCCTGGCCAAGAGAAACATCACCCCCGAAGTCCTGAGCATGGTTCCGGAGCCGGTGGCGAAAAAATACAATGTCTTCCCCGTGGAAATGCGGGGCGAGAAACTGGTGCTCGCCATGATCGATCCTACGGACGTTTTCGCCCTGGATGAATTGAAGATCACCTTGAATCGCGATATCCAGCCCGTGATCGTATCGGACGACGATCTGAGAAAGGCTTTCAACCAGTACTACGGTGTGCGCAGTTCCGTGGAGGAAGTTTTCAAGGATATTGAAATTGTAAAGGATACCGAGGAAGAGGTTGATATCACCAAACTGAAAGAGATGGTGGAAGAAGCCCCCATCGTCAGGCTGGTCAACCTTATCATCACCCAGGCCGTCCGGGATAAGGCCAGCGACATTCATATCGAACCGTGGGAGGGGGAGGTAAAAGTCAGATACAGGATAGACGGCGTATTGCGCGAGGTCATGACCGTTCCCAAAAATACCCAGGCCGCCATCATCTCCCGTATCAAAATCATCTCCAACATGAACATCGCAGAAAAGCGCGTCCCCCAGGACGGCCGCATCCAGATGATGGTGGACAACCTCGCCATTGATCTTCGTGTATCCTGCCTGCCGGTGGTTTTCGGAGAGAAGATCGTCATGCGTATCCTTTTCAAGAATACCATTCAGCTTAAACTCGAACAGTTGGGATTTCTGGAGGATACGCTTTCCAAATTTCGGTCCGTGTATATGCAGCCGCACGGGATTATCCTGGTGACGGGGCCGACCGGGAGCGGAAAAAGCACCACGCTGAGCGCGGTCTTGTCGGAGTTGAATAGCTCGGATGTCAATATCATGACTGTAGAGGACCCGGTGGAATATCAGATCAGGGGGGTCAATCAGGTCCAGGTGAATACCAGAGCAGGGCTGACTTTCGCCGCGGCCTTGCGCTCCTTTCTGCGGCAGGACCCCGACATCATTATGGTCGGCGAGATCCGCGACGGAGAAACGGCGCGCATCGCCACCCAGGCGGCTCTTACCGGCCATCTGGTGCTGACCACCCTGCACACCAACGATGCGCCTTCATCCATCACCCGGCTGATCGATATGAGCATCGAACCGTATATGGTGGGTTCCACGGTCATCGGGATTATCGCCCAGCGCCTGGTGCGCGGCATATGCAATAACTGCAAGGAGGAATACCAACTGGCCCCGGATGATCCGGTCCGCCTGATGATCCAGCCGTACCTCCCGCCAAACGTAAAGCCGGATCAGTCCCTTAAACTGATCAAAGGCAGGGGGTGCAAGATGTGCAACAACACCGGTTACGCAAAACGGGTAGCCGTACACGAAGTGATGATCATGAACAAGGAACTGATCGCCTTGACGTGCAAAAACGTTTCCGCCGATATCCTGAGGGATGCCGGCATAAAGTCAGGCATGCGGACATTGATGATGGACGGGTTGGTGAAAGCCATCAAAGGCCAGACCACTATTGATGAAGTGATTCGCATCGCTTATACGGGAGAACAATAAAGTTTCTATCGTCCACAAGAAAACCGATGAACAATTAAAAGAGAGCGAGGGGGAAGATTATGCCATTGGATATGGACGCAATTTTTCAGTACGCTGTGGACAACAACGCCTCGGATATTCATCTTACCAACGGTTTGCCTCCCATGGTCAGGATCAACGGCGAACTGGTAGCAATATCAAACCAGGAGGTTTTAGGCACTCAGGAATTGACCCCGGCCCTTCTTTCCCTGGTAAATCCGGTGCAAAAATCGACCCTGGAGAAAAAAGGACAGGTCGACTTTTCCATAGGCAAAAAAGGCATAGCCAGATTTCGCGTAAACATTTTCAGCCAGCGCGGCACCCTGGCGGGAGTCATGAGGTTGATCCCCAGTGAAATCAGCACTCTTGAAGTGCTGGGATTGCCGCCGGCCTTGAAGTCGTTGACGGAAAAGACCCGGGGCATGGTCCTGGTGACGGGGCCGACCGGGAGCGGAAAAAGCACCACGCTTGCGGCGCTGATCGATATCATCAACATGGAAAGGAACTGCCATATCATCACACTGGAAGACCCCATAGAATTTCTGCACCGCCACAAGAGGAGCATCATCAACCAGCGCGAAATAGGGGTGGATTCCATATCATTCGCGGACGCGCTCCGCTCGGCGTTGCGGCAGGATCCGGACGTCATCCTGGTAGGCGAGATGCGCGATCTGGAGACAATCTCCACGGCCATTAGCGCGGCGGAAACCGGGCACCTTGTCTTTGCGACCCTGCACACCAATGACAGCGTGCAGACAGTGGACAGGATCGTGGACATGTTCCCCCCTCACCAGCAGCAGCAGGTCAGGATCCAGCTTTCCGCGGTGCTGCAGGCCGTTGTTTCCCAGCAGCTTTTACCGCGCGTGGATATGCCCGGCCGGTGCGTGTCGGTGGAATTAATGATCGCCACGCCCGCCATACGGAATCTTATCCGCGAAAGCAAAACGCATCAGATCTATTCCGTCATCCAGACCAGCGGCAAAATGGGCATGCAGACCATGGACGCGGCGCTGAAGGATCTTTATTTGCGCCGCCTGGTGAGTTTCCAGGAAGCCCTTTTCAGGGCCATGGATCAGGAGGAATTCCGAAAATTGGCCAACATGTAATATATACCGGCCGTTTTGTCCGGTATTACGGTCAAAATGTCATGAAAAAATGGCTTGCAAGATCCATAAATCGGATCGATACTAATTATTAGGAGGATATTTAAATGCCTTCCTTCCAATATCAGGTCCGGGACAAATCAGGCGGGACAAGCGTTGGCGTTATTGAAGCCGAATCGGACCGGGCCGCCGTTGCAAAGCTTAGGGATCAGGGCATGTATGTTTTGGCTATCAGGCCCAAAGCTGATTCGAAGATAGGCGGCGCCGTCCGAACGGGGGTAAGCCCGGGCGCGGTCAATCCCCATCGGCGCGTCGGATTGAAGGATTTAACCATCATGTGCCGCCAGTTTGCCGTCATGGTCAATTCGGGCCTTCCGCTTCTGACCTGTCTGACGATATTGCAAAAGCAGGTCAGCAACAAGGTTCTGCAGGCGGTAATTCAAGAAATCAGCAGGGACGTGCAAGGAGGGTCTACGCTTTCAGCGGCCGCCCGCAGGTTTCCGAAAGCCTTTCCGAACCTTTTCGTGAGCATGGTGGAAGCCGGGGAACTGGGCGGTATTCTGGATCAGGTCTTGGAGAAAGTGGCCGTGAACTTTGAAAAGGAATTGGACCTGCGCGAGAAAATCATCGGCGCCATGATCTACCCCATGGTCATCCTGGGGGTCGCTGCGGGGGTTATCGCCGGACTGTTCATCTTCGTGCTTCCGATTTTTAAAAAGATTTTTTCCGAGCAGGGCATCCAGCTCCCCCCCCTCACCCAGTTGCTGTTGGGCATCAGTACGCTTTTCACGGATTACTGGTGGGCGATGATTCTCGGCATTACAGGCTTAGCAATCGGTTATAGCTCCTATCGCAAGACTTCCGGCGGCAGGCGCAATATCGACATGATCGCCCTGAAAATCCCGCTTTTCGGGGATCTGGTGATGAAAACATCCGTGGCTAGGTTCTGCCGGATCTTTTCCACTCTTTTTTCCAGCGGCGTGCCGCTCCTGCAATCCCTGGAGGTCTTGAAGGGGCTGCTGGACAACAGGATCCTGGCCGACGCCATTGTCAACGTCCAGGAAGGCGTGAAAAAAGGTACCGGGATGGCCAGGCCCCTTATGGAAATGAACCTGTTCCCCGTGATGGTATCCCAGATGATGGCCATCGGCGAGGAGACCGGCAATGTGGAGACGGTTATGGAAAAAGTGGCGGACTTTTACGAAAAGGAAGTGGAGCACGCGGTTAAGAACCTTACTTCCATGATGGAGCCCATGATCGTGGTGCTGCTGGGGGGAGTGGTCGGGATGATTGTGGCGGCCATCATGCTCCCGATGATGCAGATGACCCAGGCCATGGGCACCTGAAAAGGGTGAAGTTTGAAAAAATAAGGACCAGGCAAATCAATTTATCATAATCCCATACTTTTATCTCTTTATAAGGGGGGGGTGCGGGTGAAAAAGAGAGGTTCCACCTGCCAGGTTCAATAAAAAAAATGAAAGAGGTGTTTGTAAAAATGCGTAAAGGACAAGCCGGGTTTACCCTGGTCGAGCTTTTGGTAGTTATCCTGGTTATCGGCATTCTGGCCGCCCTCTTGCTGCCCCAGTTCAGCAAGGCGAGAGACCAGGCCAACGACGTCAAATGCGCCAGTAACGTCCGTAACCTCCTGACCGGATGCGAGAGCTATTACGCCACCAACAACCAGTATCCGGCCGGCCCCTTGACTGGTGATGCTTTGGCCACAGCCGTGGGCTACAACGTCAATATGGGCATCTGCCCCTTTGGCACGGCGATTGGCACCGCCAACGTTGCTCCTTATACGTATACCAACCCTGGCGGCGACGTCATGCAATACGATATTTTATGCAATAACGCAAACAGTATTCTCAAGCACGAGTCCATCAAGCCCGACCCCAACCAGCCCTGGGCGCGGACAGGCGTATTCGGCAGGACGTAAGATCAATCTAGCGGACGGCGGCAGCTTGGCTGCCGCTTTTCATTTTCGGGGGAGGTCGTAAAATGCTGCCCTGGATTTTTTATATCATCGCCTTTCTTTACGGCATCAGCGTGGGAAGTTTCCTTAACGTCTGCATCTGGCGCATCCCCAGGGGGGAATCGCTGGCGCGGCCGGGATCCCATTGCCCGGACTGCGGGCATCCCCTGGGAATATTCGATTTATTCCCCCTTTTCAGCTTCCTGGCCTTGAAGGGGCGCTGCCGGTATTGCCGGGGTAAAATCTCCCGGCGCTACCCCCTGGTGGAGTTTATTTGCGGATTATTGTTCGCGCTGGTCGTTTGGGTTTACGGTCTTACGTGGGAGGCCGTTTATTACGCCGCCTTTGCCGCGATGCTGCTGGCGGTCTCCTTTATCGACCTGGACTGCATGATTATTCCGAATTTGATAACCTATCCGGGCATGGTCCTGGGGATTGCCGTCCCCTGGCTGCTGAACCGCGCCGTACCCTGGGAAAATCTGGGGGGATTGGCGCTGGGAGGGGGCCTGCTGTATGCCGTGGCCTGGCTGTGCCTCAAGCTGCTTAAAAAGGAAGGCATGGGCGGGGGAGACATCAAGCTGCTGGCCATGATCGGGGCTTTCACCGGCCCGAGGGAAGTTTTGGCAACTGTTTTCCTGGCGTCATTTTTCGGGAGCGCGGCAGGAATTTGGCTTTTCATATGGAAGAAATTATCAAAGGGAAGAATCATTCCTTTCGGGCCGTTTTTGGCGCTGGCGGCGATGATTCTCATCCTGTGGGGAGATTATCTTTTTTACTGGTTCGGCCGATATATTAAAGGGGGATATTATTAAAAGCGTCGTGATAAAGTCGAACTCACCCCCCTCTTCCCTCTTCTGCGGAATAGAGGGGGTCATAGTAAGGCTTCGAAGGCTCCGGGTTACCCTCTCTTTCGCAAAAGAGAGGGAAAGGGTGAGTTTTCGCGCAACGCTTTTAATCCGCGCAATTGAGGCCGGCCTGCGCTTTAAAAATCTTCCGTTAGAGGTGTAAAGACCGCATGAAAAACTATATGGAAGATATCGTGGCCGATGTTTACAAGGAATTTCTAAGGCGGAATCCCGATTACTGCCCCTGCCGGCGTTGCGCCGATGATGTGATGGCCCTCGCCCTGAACAATTTGAAAGGAAAATACGCGGTTACCCCCGAAGGGCATATTTTCGCCGGAGTCCTGCGCAACGACCGCCAGCTCCGCACCGACGCCCTGGTAGTAATCCTGGATGTGGTAAAAGTGGTCGCGCAGAATCCGAAGCATTCCTGATTCACCCCGGCGGGCCGCGCGGTTTTTTTATAATCCGGCTTTTCGGGTTAATTGCTTATTTTAAAATTATTTGTATTCCATCTTCTATGTTTATGAGCAGTTCCCCACCCCGGCATGTTTTGCCGGGACGATCGAAAGGATGAAAAAAGCGAACAGTAATGCTCTGTAGTTTTAAGCCTCAGACGGTAAATTTGGTTGGATTCTTAATCGCCAAACTTTCGCCCCCTTTCAGGGGGGCAAGGGGGGTTTCTTCGAAGACCGGCTTTGGGCCCCTCCTATATTTTATGAGCAGGAAGGTAAAAAAATGGGAGAATTGATCGGCCTGGATATCGGGACCAGCAAGGTAAAAATGGTCGAGCTTGTCCGCAAAAAATCCGGGTTCGCCCTGAAGAAGCTGGCGGTAGTCCCGATTCCCTTCGGGATCATCGAGGCGGGGAGCATCCTTCAGAGGGACGAAGTCACCAGGGCGATTAAAACCGCGATGAAAAAGGGTTTCAGCGGGAAAAGGGTGATCGCCGCGGTGGCGGCGCAGTCCGTTATGTTTAGGCACATCAAGTGCCCCAATATGGACGACGACGCCCTGCGCTCCTCGATCCAGTGGGAGGTTGAAAAATACATCCCCTATCCCCTGGAGCAGGCCGTCATCGACTATCAGGTCATCAACCGACCGGTCAATCTGGCCGAAGAAATGGACGTCATGATCGTGGCCTCCCAGGAATCCATCATCGACGATCATGTGCTAGCCATCAAGGACGCGGGCTTGAATCCGACCGTCATAGACATCCAGCCTTTCGCCCTGCTGCGCTCGCTGGGCATGGAGGACCCGTTAAGCCAGGGGGAAACGGCGTCCGGAAAATCCGTCGCCCTGTTGGATATCGGCGCCGGGACAAGCGATCTGGTCATATTCAAGGATAGCGTCCTGAAGTTCATGCGCATCATCCCCATTGCGGGGTACAGGTTCACCTCGGCCATAGCAAAGGCTTTCAACATCAGCGACGCGGAGGCGGAGAAAAAGAAATCGGAGGACGCCGTCATCCCCCTGGATGTCAAAAGCGTCATGCCGAACGACGCCAGCGCGGAGGGCCGGCTTTTCAACGCTTTCCGGCCGGTGCTGGAGGAGTTTCTGCTGGAATTAAAGCGGTCCTTCGATTATTACAAGTTGCAGAACCGCGGCGATGAGGTGAATGAGGTCATCATCACCGGAGGAGGATCCAAGTTCAGGAATCTTAACAAGTTTTTGGAAAACGAACTGGTGGTGAAGACCAAGGTGGGGGATCCCCTGGATTACCTGGAAGTGAACGTACACAGGCACGACTATGAACAGTTAAGGGAGATATCCCCGATGCTTTCGGTGAGCATAGGGCTTGCGCAGAGGGGGGATGAGAAGTGAAAGTCAGGATATCCCTCCTTCCGGAAAAATACAAGCCGAAAAAGCAGTTTTATATGCTCAATTTTCTCATCCTGCTGGGGGCGTTTTTGGTTGCGGGCTACTTGGCGTGGGATTTTTACAACGGAATGATCGCCGTTGAAAACAAAAAACGGGAAGTCGAGGAACTGGAAAGCAAAATCACCATGTTCGCCGGCCGGCTGGCGGAGTGCCGGGAAGCGAAGGCGCGGTTGAAGAAGGTTGATGAATACCTGCAAATGAAGGACAATATGATAAGAAATACCCTGGATGTGCCCTACATCATGAATCACATTAAGACCATCATGCCCGTGGATGTGTGGATGACCAGCCTGATTATTACCAAAGAAGGCAAAATCACCATGAATTTTCAAACCAAGTCTTTGAATGCGGTGGGCAATACCATTATCATGTTCAACCGGAGCAATTTTTTCGATAAAAACACCTCCTCCTTCACTGGGGTGACCAGCGGGGGGAATGAGGTTTATACTTTCAGTTTAAGTTATAATTTACTCATCAAGAGGGGAAATATTCAATGAAATCCAGGATCAGCCTTTCCGCCCTTATTACGCTGGGCGTCGTCATCTTTATCGTCATCGTATATATTGTCCTGGTGTACGCTCCCAGAAACAAGCAGTTGGATGAGCTTGAGGCCAAAAGGGTTCAAAAAACCGCGGAACTTGAGGCAGTCATCCGGGAAGTGAAGCAGCTGGATGATTTGAAAAGACAACTGGCCGCGGTCAAGGATGAGATAAACCGCCTGAATATCATGCTGCCCAGAAACAAAGAGGTGGCGTCCTTAATCAAAAGCATCGAACTGGTGATATTGAGAAACAAAATCACTTTCGGATCGCTGGCTTCGAAGGAAGCGAGCGAATCCCCGGATCCGCGTTATAAAATCATTGAGATCAGCTTACAGTTCGCCGGAAAGTTTGTCAATATCGAAAGCTTTCTTACGGAACTGACCAATATGCCGCGCCTCATAACCGTGAGCACCTTCAACATCAGCGGGGACGGCGGCGGCCAGATGTCGGTGCAAATTACGGCGCAAGCCTATATGAGCACGCAGGGAGGCTTTATTTACTGATGGCTGAAAAAAGCGCTGGAAAAAAAGAAAATCCGGTTACCGTCGGCGTCCTTATCGCCGTGATCGCGGTGGGCGGAGGCGCCTTGGCGTACCAGTACCTTATTCAACCCGCCATGGCCCCCAGGCCCGGGGCGACTCAGACAAACCCGGTTCCGGGGAGCCCGGCCGCGCAACCGACAAGCGCCTCCATACAGACAAATGTAACGGGGAGCATGTCCCAGTCCACCTATATCGGAGAAGAGGCCTTTGCCACCATGATAAAAACCGGGCGGCACAACCCTTTCGTACCTTTGGAAGAGGATATAAGCTCCACCAAGAACCGGACGGAAGTGCTGAAAAATGTGGAAAGACAAAAAGAATTAAAGAAAGTAACCCGTTCGCAGAACCTGAAGCCCTGGGAGTTCAGAGTTTTGGGGATTGTCGCCTCGCGGGCGAATTTCATCGCCCTGCTTGACACCAGGGACGGCAATTATCCCGTTGTCGCCGTGGGCGACAATGTTTACGGGTACATCATAAACCGGATCGATGCGAACGGCGTGGAACTGGGCAAGGATGGAGAAAGCTACTACCTGAAATTGGGGGAGGGATGACCCGGTGAAAAGGTGTTGGGGGCAATTTTTACTGGCGGCTTTTTGTCTGTTCCTGGCGTTTGAGGCCGTGAATGCCAACGGATATACTCCCTCCGGTGCCGGAGACGTACGGACTTTCGAGTTTGTGGATACGCCCCTCAGGGATGCGTTCAGGTTGATCGGACGGGCTTTCAACGTAGGGATCGCCATGGATGATAATGTAAAGGCGGATAAGATAACCTTAACCCTGCCCAATTATACTTGCGAACAGGCCCTGGATTTTCTCGCCCGCCTCAAGGGATTGAAATTTATGAAATATAATAACGTTTACATCGTCGGCGCAGAAGAAACCATGGCCAAAAATTTCGATTTGCAAACCACCAGAATATTCCATCTCAATTATATTGCCGCCAAGGACCTGGCCGCCGCAACCGAGGTGTTGGGCTTGTTCGGCAAGGACAACATCAAGGCCGATGAAAAGGCGAACATCCTTGTGGTGAAAGGGTTTGAACTCCAACTGCAGAACCTGGAGGAAATCATCCGCCAGTTGGATATAGAGGTGCCGGTGGTGATGTTCGATGTGCGCATCGAGGAACTGTCGAGTTCCGCCAGCCAGATGCTGGGGTTGGCCGGCGCGGGCACTTTTACGCTGTCCAATATCGATCTTGGCCCCAACTGGCGGGGATCCCTGGAGGCAATGGAACAGAAAGGGGAGGCCGTTGTCAGGGCCAGGCCAAGCATAGCGATTTTAAACGGCCAGAAAGGCGAGACGGGCGTGTTCACCCAATATCCCATCATAACGGGTGTATCTGAGGATGAGAACGGGAACATGACTTATTCGTACACATATGTGGATGTAGGAATAAAGATCAGCATTACGCCTCAAGTCAACAATTTAGGTGAAATCACCGTCATATTCAAAGGGGAATTGAGCACTCTCGGATCTTATTCCCTGGGAGTCATGAAGTCCATTGAAAAGCGCAATGTGGACAGCATTTTCAGAATCAACGACGGGGAGTCCTATCTGTTCAGCGGGATGCTCTGGGACAGCATGCACGAAGACATCAAGGGGATTCCCATCATTAGTTCGCTGCCTCTCCTTGGAAAGCTTTTTCAGCACAAGGAGCAGACCAAGGAAACCAAGGAATTGATCTTTTTAATCACGGCGAGGATTTTTAAGGGAAAGCTCAGCCCCGAGGACAGGTTGAATTTGAAAAATTCAGGCATTACGACCACCTCCGTGGATGTTGTCATCCCCCTTGACAAGCCGGAGGAAGCGACAATCACCAAAAGCGAACAGCTCCGGCGGCTGGAGGAGCTGCTCAAGAAATCCGGCGAGGACCTAGAGGCGGGAGGCGGCGCCGGCGAGGATGCGGGGGAGACGCTAAAACCCGAAGGGGGGATCCCGACCGCGGGGCCAAGCGTCGGACCCGGCTCCCCTGCGCCCATACCCACGCCCACTCCGGAACAGGGCGCGCAGAGTCCGCCCCCCCCGCCCGGAACGCAGCAGCCTCAACCGGGAGGGGAGACGCCCGGCATTCCTCAAGCGGAGCCGGAGGGGCAGGGCAACATCGAAAAAAGGCCGGACGGAAGCCGGATTGTTCAGTACGTCGTCAAACGCAAGGACACCTATTACAGCATTTCGAAAAAATATGGGATCAAAGTCGACGATATTTTGAAGGAAAACAACCTGACCGCGTCGAATATACTAGAAGTGGGACAAGTTTTGCGAATCCCCGTCCCAGCGGATCATATCTACAAGATCAAAAGGGGCGACACTTTATACAGCCTGGCGAAAAAGTTCAACACTACCGTGGCTGTTCTCATGGAGATCAACAATATCACGGATCCCGCCAAAATAGAAGTGAACCAGGAGATCATCGTCCCCGGTCCGGTAAAGCAATAAATCGTTTCATCCGATATAATTAATGCCAGAATTCGTTGGAGCACTATTTCTTTTTCTGATAGTGCTCCGTTTGTCAGGGGGTATGTAAGATGTTAAGAAGCCAGAAGGGAATCGCCTTGGTCATCGCGCTGTTTATGGTGTTTACCATCAGCCTGATCAGCGGCGCCCTGATGATGTCGTCCCTCAATGCGACCAAGCGCATCACCATGGACCGCGAGATCGTCGTGCTCCGCAATGTCTGCGAAATCGGCGTGGAACAGGTCAATAAAAACCTGGACGATTATTTCCGGGCCATTGATCCCATGGTTGTGATGAATGCCGAGTATGTTCCCGCTGAAACCGATTACATCAGGGGGCTGGATCCCAGTCTGAACGAGAACGAAATCAATGTATGGGGGAAAACATATACGCTTACCGTTACGCACGGCACTCCTTATGTAAAGCAATCGGGAACCCTGCTGAACAAGGTCATACCTATCACAATCAGGGCCGACTCGGGAGTGGACAATTACATCATCAACTATGATTTTACCGTCATTCTGGAACCCGTTTCCAAGTACTTCGTCTATTCCATCCGCGACCTGGAGATCAACGCCTGCGACACGATGGACATATCCGGAGCGCTGCACGCCAGGGGAGGCATCTATGTCACTCCCGGCGATCTCGGGGTGACCATCCATTTTAAACCGGATACTTACGTAGACAAGGAGGGCGTCACACAGGAGGCAACCACCTCCCTGGAGACGGAAAAGAAGTTTTACCGCAGGAGGAAGTTCGATTTCAATTATGAAGAGACCCTGCTTGACGACAATGAAGCGAATACCAAAGTATTGATCCGGAACGAGCAGATGTATGTGTATCAGGACAGTTTTACGCCCACGGCCGGGGACTTGTATCCGTCGGGCACCGAATGGCCCGCCAAAAGATTTAAATCGGGATGGGAGAATTACGATTTCGGCACGTACAGGGATTTTCACTGGGGGGACAAAAACGCAGGAGACCCTTACCAGATCGTCAAAACGGGCGTAAAAAGCGTCACCGCCCTTTCCGCCAAGGACAAGCGGCGGGGCGGATATTACCACCTTCAGGCGATGCAGTACGGCATCGCAGTCGTCGACGACAATTTGTACATAAACGGCGCCATCGTAAAGGACACCGCCGGAATGAATTACGTGATCAAGACCAAGATGGAATACGAGAAAGCTACCGATCCGGTAATACTTAAACTGAGGGACGCCATCTACATCATGACGAGGCCCGGGTCCCCGCAGGACAAGAAAGCCTTCGAGAATTTCCGGGAGGACAGGACCGTCAAGGGCTACTGCCTGGATTTCCGCCTTTTCAAGGCTTTTCTCGATTATTACCTGCCGTTGCACGGGCCCCTGGCCGCGCCGGGGGGCGACTGGATCATTTACATATCCCCCCCGGCGGCCCAGATCGGGGATTCCATGTTCCCCGCGGTGGTGGTCAGGCACGCGGAGGAGTTATGGGAGGACACTTCCATCATCACGGACAAGCCTTTATATGTCTGCGGCAGTTTCAACAAGAAGGTTGACGGCACCAAGTGGGAGGACGCCATGCTCATCGCCGACGTCATCAACGTCTGCTCCGACTATTTCGCCCAGGAGGACGACGAGGGAGTTAAATTCATCCACCCCGAGGATGTGGTGCCCATAGTGGAACAAAACCAGCTCCCCATGAAATACAACCGCAGCACAAAAAGATTCGAGGAGTTGGTGGATACATACTACAACGGCAACCTCATACCTTCCGTGATCGTCAACGCCATCCTCATCGCGGGCAATATGGACACCTATTTTTGCGATCCCGCCGGTTCCGGGACCATCGTGAAGACCGAGGAGGAAATGAAGTCTTATTTCCCGGCGTATTACGAGTTGTGCAAGCAGGGGTACCTGGACGGCATAAATCCCGCCACCGGAAAGTTCGACAAGCGTCTTTATCACGTCAGTTATAACGGCGGTCTGGAAAACTTCGTGCGCCTGCTGGAAAACTGGGGCCCCACCAAGACGATATTGATCCGCGGGTGCTTTATCGACGCCTACGATTCGGAATGGGTCGCGGGCGACTTCTGGGACAGGGCCGGTCCGGACAACCAGGCGCCGCAATATTTCGTCCCCCCCAAAAGGGTCTGGAAATACGACCCCATGGAGGAATCCCCGTTCATCGCCAAGCTGACCAACTTCAGGCTGAGGAACTGGAGGGAGAATTACGATATCTTGCTGAACGACAGGTATGATCCGGTGACCTGGGGGAGCGCCCTATGAGAAACCAGATGGATGAAAAAGGCCTTGGTTTCGTAGAGGTAATCATCGCCATCTTCATCATGGGGATGGTGGTCGTCTGGTCCTCTTATACGATGACCGCCAACCTGCGCCTGGAAATAAGGAGCCGCATGATCGACGAGGCCGCCAAGATCGCGTCAAGCGCCATGGATGACTACCGCAGCCAGATATTAAGGGGAAATTTAATGGCCGATATGAGCGAGACGGCGAACGTGGCTTTTTTGAACCGGCATTATATAAGGATTATTAATGTGGCAAGGATTCAATATGATCCCAATCAACCCGGTTTAACGCCGATTTATAGCTGTACCGTAAAAGTATACGCCGCCGAATCCACCGATCCGGCCAACACGGCCGTTTCCACGAAAATACCGCAGATCCTGGCGGATTTGTCTTCGCGGATCGCGCTCCAGGTTGAGCAATAACGGGGGTAAATCGCATGAAAAAAGGAATAAACGTAAAAAGCGCCGCCGGTTTTACCTTCTCGGAGATCCTGGTGGCAATCGCCATCCTGAGCATTGGCTTTATAATTTTGATAAATGTCTATTACAACTTCATCAATGACTATATGACCCAGAAGAAGACCGAAGAGATGCAATTCATGGCGGTGCAGACCGTCAGCTACATGGAGATTGTCGTCAGGGCCGGAAAGAATTACCGCATACCTTACGAGAACGGGGTGTTGAAAACCGACAGGCTGCAGTTTTATGATCAGCATAATATTATCGACGAAACCGGTTTTAACACGGGAAGGCATGATCAATTGAATGAGATAAGGGTCGACGGCGATGGAAACGTCACGCATTATATTTATGATACATTGAACAACAATCAATTGATACGGAAACGCACCGTCATTCCCGCAAGATATCTGGCGCCCACCGCGCCCATCACCTTCACCACGTACCCGTCCCTGGTGAAAGTATATATAAACTTCAGCGTGCCGCAGAGAAATACATTCGTCACTTATCCCCTGGAGGTTTGCATCGCGCAAAGGACCATGGACGAGATTCAATGACCCGGGCAACCCCCAGGTTTTAATCTTTATCGCCGCTTTAGAAGGATGATTAAATTGGATGCAGAATAAATTTGGTAAATAGTTATATACAAAGGCAATTGCGTTGTTACCTTAATTCAAGGTCTTGCCACTGAAAATAGTGTATGGTTACCATTAGGCTATCGATTTTTATGGCAAGACGTAAAATCATCATAACGACACAAATTGCTATATACCCCGCCGACAGCGGAAAAATCCCAAAAAGCCTTAACATTTCACTGAGGTGTTTGATATGCGCAGGGACGAGAGCGGAATCGTCATTGTCGTTGTATTGTTTTTGATTTTTTTTATCTTTCTGATTTGTGCGGGCCTGCTCCTTTCTACAAGCAATACCTTAAACCGCACGGTTTCGTCGAGGGAAGCCACGGTTTTAAGAAACGCGGCGGAGATCGGGGTGGACTATATCAAAAAGAACATTTATGACCATTACATCGAAGGCAAGAAGGACATCACAAGGGAATCGGATTTGCCGGACGCGTCACAGTATACCATTGCCGCCGGAATGCTTGATGTCACCATTAAAGGCATAAAATACATACTTACGTCGCAATTGACGGGCCCCATAACACTTACGGGAAATCCGAGCCTGCCCGACCCGATAATCAGAAGCTTTCCCCTGACGGTAAAGGCCGAATCGGAGGCAACGGGCCATTATTATATCATTGAATTCAGCAATGAAATCGTCAGCGAACCCATTACCAAGTATTTCATCTATACCATCCGGGATTTGGAAGTCCAGCCCGGAACGCGCCTTGATGTTTACGGAAGCCTGCACGGCAGGGGAGGGGCATACCTGACGCCCGGAGCCGATAATGTGGAGGTTACCTTCGGGGATCCCTCCGATCCTATTGGCGCCGCGGCCACAAAAAAACTTGAGACGGAAAGGAACTTTTACCGCCGCAGGAAATTTGATTTGGGGTATTTTCAATACAGGGATAATTATATCAAGATTAAAGACGACAATATGCTTGTCAGCGAAGACGGGCATTGGGGCAACCTTCAATTTGACACCAGATGCGCCTCGCGCTGGGGGCAGATAGTCCGGCGCTACGCCAATCCGGAAGCCTCTCCGCCTTTGCAGGACCTGGCAAGGGGCGGATTTTACCATAAAAAAGCGCTTGAATATGGGCTGGTGGTCGAAGTCGACAGTGTAGGCAGGGGTTATGTATATATCATGACGGATCCGGCCGCCCCCGCAAGATACAGGGATCCGTTGTCCGATCCCGACAAGGATTTTGAGTTGAAAAAGGATCTTCAGGACACTTCGGGTTTGCACGCCGCAATATACTTCGCCACTTATCCCGGCAGACCGAACAATGTCTCGGCTTTTACGGACGGCCGCGAAGGCCGGAAGGTAAAGGTCGTCGGAATAGACATAAAAAAGCTCTACGAATATTTCCGAACCGTCAGCCCTAATATTGATTTGCAGCAGGATATCATTTACATCACCATGGCCGAGGAGATAAACGAAGAGGAAGAAGGCGTGATGGGCGAGTTTTTTCCCGCGGTATTGGTTAAAAACGCCGATGAAATATACGCGCATACCAGTATTGTTACGGATGCGCCTTTGTATGTATCAGGCAACGTCAATTGCAGGGCGGACGGTTCCAAATATTACGACCTTATGTTTGCCTCCCAGTGTTTGACGTTGGTTTCCCCTTATTTTTGCACGGCCGTTCCCGTGGCGACCAATAATACGAATATCCCCAAGAAGGCGGATGGAAGCTACCTTAGCGCAATGACCGTCAACGCGGCGATAGTGGCGGGGAATAAAGACACATACGTGAAGGATCCGCGTGATCCCGCAAACAAGGAGGAAATCACAGAAGAAACCATAGTCAGGGAAGCGGAAAAAGACTGGACTAAACCCGGGTATAACGCTTTGCTTGCGCAATTGCGCATCGATTTGGAAACCAACAGTTCCGCCTATGGGAATAAAGTGCATTATAACGGCGGTTTGGAGAATTTCGTGCGCTTTCTTGAAAAGTGGGAAAGCTATCGCGTTGTCACAGTCAAGGGGTGTTTTATCGATGCTTTCAATACCGTTTTTGTGGATTCCGACTGGAGCGGGCAATATTACACCCCGTCCCGGCGTGTCTGGCGCTATGAGAATATGGCCAATGCGCCCTTTGTGGCGCGTTTGACCAACATCAGGATCCGGCAGTATAAAGAAAGATTTTACGCGCCCGCCAAGGCGATATCATAGAGGTGAGATTAATGAACAGGGGCCGTCAAAGGGGATTCACCATACCCGAGGTGATTGTGGCGATTTTCCTCCTGGCTCTCGCAATTATCCTGTCCGGGGAAACCCTGCTTGTAAACTTGCGCAACGAGAAAGACGCCCGGCAGATGGATGAAGCCACTAAAATCGCCTCTTCATCGGTGGATCTGCTGCGTAGCCAATTGATGCGCAACACGTTTACATATGTGGACGATAATCCCGTGACCACTCATGAGGTTTTATTTAACGGGCACTATATCAAGGAACAGGCCGTGGCCAAGGTTAATGTGGACGGCAGGAATAAATACCGGTGCGATATAAGGGTATATAAAGCCGCTTCATCCAATGCCGCCGACATGACGAAAGCAGGCCCGTCCTTAATTGAGCTGGTAACGGAAGTTGTCCAGCAAGTGGAGTATTAAGCAGGATCTTATGGCGAATTAATTACCAAAGAGGTTTTGACGATGACGACCCATAACCAAAAAACCTCCGGTTTTACGTTGGTGGAAATACTGGTGGCCATATCCATCTTTATCATTGTCTCGGTTGCGGTGATGCAGAACTATGTTACCTTTCTGGACGAATACGCAAGGCAAAAAAAGAAAGATGAGATGCGATATTTAGGGATACAGGCCATCGAATACCTTGAGCGGGTTTTAAGAAGCGGGAGATATTTTACCTTGCCGGGGGCATCCAATCTTGCGTTCAAAGACCAATCCGATAAAAATAACGAGATTAAGCTTGACGGTGACGGGAATATTTGCCATTATGTGGACGGCGCCGTAAGGAAAACCGTTGTTACCCGCATGTATTTGGCTGACGCCAATCCCTTGAATTTTGCAGTGGGTCCTTCCCTGGTTACGGTGCAAATAAACTTTAAGATGGATTATAAGACGGATGAGACCCACTCGGTAAAAGTATCCGTTGCCCAGCGCACCAGCGATGTATGACCATTTAAGATTTGGTTGCGGATGCGCATATAAAAACCCGGGTCCGGCCCGGGTTGTCTTTTATCGTGTTTATTTATCAGGCCGGCAGGATGATTCCGGCGGTTATGGAATAATAATAGCGGATGAATACAGCGGGAAGGATAATGAATCAGGCATGAAAGAATTCTGGCATAAAACGGGCAAATGGATTTTCTGTGTTTTTTTAAGCACTTTTCCACTGGCATTCTCCCCTTCCTTCGTCCATTTTACCCTGGTGAAATATTCTTACCTGAAGTTTCTCGGCGCCGCGGCGGTTGCGGCGTTGGCCGGCGCCACGTGGCCCGCGCGCGGGGAAAAAATCCGCGGCTTTCCGCTGATGCTGATTCCGGCCATGACGGCCGCCCTGTATTTTTTGGCGTTTTATGGATTAAACAGCGACACAATCATTTTTTTTCTGGCCGGCATGGTATTGGCCGGCTTGCTGTATCACAGGGCCCGCCGTGGATTTTATCCCGCGGATGCCTTGAATTTGGGTTTTACATTTATCGGCCTGGGATGCCTGTGGATAATCTTCAGCGATTACACCATGGCGGCGGTAAATGCGTTTTACGGACACCACTACCAGCACACCGGCTTAATGACAGTGATTTTCTGCATGGTTTTTCTCTGCCTCCCCCTGATCTGCCTGAAAACGGAAGACGATATTCAACATGGGATAAACGCCTTATTGCTGGGCGGTGTTCCGGTGGCGGCCATAGGCGTCCTGCAGTATCTGGGCTTAAATTTGCTGCCCAGAGGCACATGGTATTTTGATAACTTGTTCCGCAGCTACAGCACCATGGGAAATCCCAACTGGTTCGCCACGTATCTGTTGTTTTTACTGCCCTTGGCCCTTTATAAATTTTTGCGGGGCAATAGCAAAATCTGGCTGTTATTGAGTGCGTTGATTTTTGCCAGCCTTTTGGCCACATTGAGCAGGGGAGCCTGGGTGGCTCTGGCGTGTTTATCCATATGTACGTTGATATGCTTCCGGAAACATTATGTTAAGCTTGCTTTGGCTTGCGGATTGTGTATTGCCGTGGTCTTGAGCCTGCTGCCTCTGCATAACTGGATGCTGTTAAAAAGAATGGCCTCCATCAGCCGGGAGTCGGATTTGGCGGTTAGAGGCAAGGTTGAAGCCAGGATTCCGGGGCGGGGATATCTTTATTCCACGGGTGAACGTATTGCCATGTGGAAATGGATGCTTAAGGTGCTGCCCAAATACTGGTTTAAGGGGGCGGGGCTGGATTCGCTGCCGTATATTCAAGGGGCCGGGAAGGCCCCGAGCATCAAGGCGCATAATATTTACCTCGACTTGGCCGTTACGATGGGAATTCCCGGACTGATTGCATATTTGGCGCTGCTTTTTCGCTGCCTTTTTTTGGCAAAAGGCGAAAGATGTTTTGTCCTGACCATGCGCCTGCTGCTACTTGCTTATCTGGCGCAAGGGGCGTTCATTTACGACAAAGTCAGCACCTGGCCGCTGCTCTGGAGCATCATGGGGATCTCCCTGGCCATGGAGATGGTCCAATCCCCGTCCAAAAAGGCACTGGAGGAACCGGTTCATGAAGGTTGTGGCAGTTAATTTAGACGGCTGCGGTTATCGTATTCACATCGGCGAGAGTGTTTCTGCGCGGGCGGGAGAAATGATCGCCGCGTGCGGCCTGGGCCCGAAATGCCTGCTTGTAACAAATCCCACCGTGGGGCGATTGTATCTGAAACCGGTCCTCCAATGTCTGGCGGCAGCGGGAATGAACTGCCGGGCCGTGGAGGTTCCGGACGGGGAGAAATATAAGAATCTGGGGCAGATACGGCGCATTTACGATGCGGCCCTGTCCTGGCCGGCGGACCGTCAGACTGCAGTGCTGGCTTTGGGCGGCGGAGTTGTCGGCGACATGGCCGGATTCGCGGCAGCCACGATCTTGCGGGGCCTGCCCCTTGTCCAGATTCCCACTACGCTTTTGGCGCAGGTGGATTCGAGCATCGGGGGGAAGGTCGGCGTCAACCACCCCCGCGGGAAAAATCTGATCGGGGCTTTTCATCAGCCGCGCCTGGTGATATCCGATCTGTCAACGCTTAAAACCCTGCCCGGCCGGGAATTGAGGGCGGGATTGACGGAACTGGTCAAACACGGCATGATCAAGGACGCCGCCTTTTTCTCATACCTTGATGAAAATCTGGACCGGATAGTGGCGGCGGATAACGCGGCGCTGGAAAAAGCCGTGGCATGGTCGTGCCGGATCAAAGCCGCGGTGGTTGAAAGGGATGAAAAGGAGGCAGGAGAGCGGGCGCTCCTAAATTACGGCCATACGGTAGGGCACGCCCTGGAGTCGTATTTCCGCTACGGATATTTTCGCCATGGCGAAGCGGTGGCTTTGGGCATTGCCGCGGCCGCCCGGATCGCGATGAGGATGGGGATTCTGTCCGCCGGAGAAGGGGAAAAGCAGTTGCGCATGGTGCGGAAGCTCCTTGCCGGCCTGCCTGTGCCGGCGTATAATCCCCTGCGCGTCTGGGACCTGATGCAGGGGGATAAAAAGGCGCGGCAGGGCCGGATTCGCATGGTCTTTACCGTTAAAATCGGGGAAGCCATCATCACCGATGATATTGATAAAGATCTGGTAATGAATGTCCTCGGGGAGGGCTTGATTTAACTTCTGTATCCTGTCCTCTGTATTCCATCGTCTATTTTTTAGTAGTAGGAGGTATCGATATGAAGATACTGATTTTAAATGGCCCCAACCTCAACCTGCTTGGGGAGCGCGAACCAGCCGTATACGGCGTAAAATCCCTGGAGGAGATCAACGGCCTGGTCCGGGAGAAGGCGCGAAAAACAGGCTGTACGGTGGAATTTTTTCAAACCAATGACGAAGGGGATCTGGTGGATAAAATACAGGCGGCGCGGAAAGAATGCGACGGAATTATCATCAATCCCGCGGCATTCACCCATTATAGCATCGCCGTGCGGGATGCCTTGGCCGCCGTGAATTTACCCGTTGTAGAGGTGCATCTTTCGAATATATACAAAAGGGAGGAATTTCGCGCCCACTCAGTGATTGCCCCGGTGGTGGCGGGGCAGATCAGCGGTTTCGGGTGGTTCGGGTATCTTATGGCGCTGGATGCCCTGGTGAATTGTTTAGAAACAAAGTAGCCCGTTAAAGGAAAGCGCCGGGAGGTATTCTGGTGAAAGATCGACTGGAGAGAACGCGCAAATTGATGGAAAAGGCTGAATTGGACCTCCTGCTGGTTTTAAGCCAAATCCATCGCTATTACCTGAGCGGATTTTACGGCACCTCCGGGGCCCTCATCATCACCTCCGGAAGGGCGCTCTTGGTTACGGATTTCCGGTATCTTAAGCAGGCCGCCGGGCAGGCCCCGGGCTACGAATTGGTTAAACAGGAGGGAATGTTTCTTCCCTCGGTGATCAACGCCTGTAAAAAATTAAACCCTAAAAGGATCGGCGTGGAATCCCGCCATATCGCTTACGCGGATTATGCGGAATTGAACGGGGCGTTCGGCGCGGATCATATAGTTCCGTGCACTTTCCTGGAAAAAATGAGAATGACCAAGGATGACGCCGAAAGAGATATGATAGGAAAGGCCTTGCGTACCACGGAAGAGGCTTTTATGGACTTTCTGGGCATACTTAAACCGGGGATGACGGAAAAACGGGCCGCGGCCGAATTGGAATACCGTATGAGGCTTAAGGGGGCCGAAGGATTCGCTTTCGAGACCCTCATCGCCGGCGGGAACCGCAGCGCGCTGCCGCATTGGCGGGCTTCCGATGCGGAATTGAAGAAGGGTGATCTGGTGATTATAGATTGCGGAGCGCGCCTGTCGGGATATAATGCCGATTTGACCCGCACTGTGGTGCTGGGCCGGGCTGATGAAAGGCAAAAAGAGATTCACGGTCTGGTATTAAAAGCCCAGGAGGAATGTATGTCGGGCTTAAGGGCCGGGATGGGGACAAGGGAAGCAGATGCCCTGGCGCGCCGGGTGATTTGCACAGGAGGCCATGGGGAGCGTTTCGGTCATGGAACCGGGCATGGAGTCGGCCTGGAGATTCACGAGGAACCGCATTTGTCGCCCGTGACGGAAGACCGGCCGCTGCCCGCTGGAACTGTGGTAACCGTGGAACCCGGAGTATATGTTTCCGGCTGGGGCGGGGTAAGGATCGAGGATATGGCTGTTATCGGTGAAGAAGGCGCGTTTTCATTAAATTCCATTCCGCGCGATCTATGGGAGATATAAAAGAAAATCCCTTTATCCCGGGGCGGAGCTTGATAAAAGGCAGAAAAGTGTGGACAATCACGGTTTTTTTTAATATAATTTACCTGTACTTGATTTGCTTGTATATAAAGGAGTGATCGCATGATTTCCGTCAATGATCTTAAAACCGGTCTTACTCTGGAGATCAACGGGGAGATTTTCCAGGTCGTGGAATTTATGCATGTGAAACCGGGGAAAGGCGCGGCTTTTGTCCGCACAAAGCTCAGAAACATCCGCACTGGGAACATGCTGGAAAAGACCTTCAACGCGGGGGAGAAGGTATCCCGGGCCCACATTGAGACCCGCGAGATGGAATATCTCTATAATTCGGGCGATGATTACTTTTTCATGGACAAGGAGAATTACGAGCAGATCTCCCTCACCAGGGATAAATTGGGGGATGTGGTCTATTACCTCATTGAAAATATGGTGGTGATGATCCAGTTTTATCAGGGCCAGACCATGGGCGTGGATCTGCCTACCACCGTGGATTTGGAAGTAACCGTGACCGAACCGGGATTTAAAGGGGATACGGCCACGGGCGGCACCAAACCGGCCAAAGTTTCCACGGGGCTCACCGTAAATGTTCCGCTTTTCGTCAACATCGGCGATGTCATCGCCGTAGACACCCGGACCGGAGGTTATATCCGGAGAGTCAACAAATAACTTCCGATGAGGCAATTGCATTGTTACCTTAATATAAGGTCTTGCCGCTAAATATATTGTATGGCTACCATTAGGCTATCGATATTTAGCGGCAAGACGTAACATCATCATAACAACGCAATTGCTCCATATAAAACGGTGATTAAATACCTCAATCCTGTATAGGATATCGCGACCTGGGTTATCATATACTATAAGTAAATGCATGAATTAGATTTCATTATTCGATTATTCCGGATATTTTAAGCGAAAGGATCGTAAACATGGCCAAGCTGACGAAAAGCGCCGCGTATTTGCAAGGTTTGATAAGCGGGGCGGACTTTCAGCCGGATGAAAAAACCAAATTGATCTGGGAAGGTCTTCTGAAATATTGCGGCGATGTCGCGGAAACGTGCGAGACCTTGGAAGCCCGGTTGAACGACCTTGAGGATTATCTGCAGAGCATGGATGAGGATTTGTCCCAGCTTGAAGAGGATTTTTACCAGTTTGAAATCACTGAGAATAATGAGGAGGAGAATACGTTTTATGAGCTTAACTGCCCCAACTGCCAGGAAAACCTCTGCATCGAAGAGATGGTCTTAAACGGCCGCAATGTGGAGGTGTTGTGCCCTACCTGCGGAGAAACGATTTACGTTTTCGATAAAAAGGGCCTGGATCATGCGGCGCCTGTATCGAAGGAAAATGAGGGAAAGCAGTGAAGTAATGATGATTCCCATATCCGAATCGCTTGCGTTTATGATAATATATTTAAATATCTAGCGCTGAATTATAGTTCATAAAATTTATTGTCATAAATTCAAACCCGTATCCATAATTTAAACCAGGGACGGGCTTGTTGTTTTTAAAATGAGCAATTTGCGTTGTTATGCGAATTTTACGTCTTGCCACTAAATATCGATTGCCCTAATGGTAGCCGTACACTATATTTAGCGGCAAGACCCGGCATTAATGTAACAACGCAATGCCGTAAACAAAAAAAGGCGGCATGGAGAAACTGATGGAACTGGAACGCTGGGGGAAAGAGATCTGGCCGTATCTGCCGGGGGAGATAAGGGGCTTTTTACAGCCGGTTTTGGAAAAAATGCATAAATCGATTTATGAGATCAGGATCCGCCTTAAAAGGCCGCTGGCTTTGGAGAGCCCTTACGGCACGCTGTTTATTTCAGCCGGCGGGACATACGGTACATTGCCGCAGGAAGGCGTCATCATGGAAAGGCCGGTCCTGGATAAGATATTTCAACTGCTGAGCCAGTGCTCGGTTTACGCTTTTGAGGAGGAGCTTCGCCAAGGGTATCTCACCATCCCCGGGGGGCACCGCATCGGATTCGTGGGAAAGGCGGTGCTGGATAAGGGAAGCATCAAAGCCTTGCGCTCCTTAGCCGGTTATAATTACAGGATTTGCCGCCAGTTGAACGGAGTTGCGGATAGAGTTCTCAAATACATCCTTGGTCCGGATCAGTCCGTATACCATACTCTTATCATTTCTCCACCCGGGATGGGCAAGACCACCCTTCTTAGGGAAATCGCGCGGCGGATCAGCAACGGGGTGCCGGAACTGAATTTTGGGGGATTGAACGTGGGAGTTGTGGATGAAAGATCCGAGCTGGCGGGGTGTTTTATGGGGGAACCGCAGCTTGATCTGGGGGTGCGTACGGATATCCTGGACGGCTGCCCCAAAAGGGACGGAATGCTTATGCTGCTCCGTTCCATGGGGCCGGCTGTCATTGTCACGGATGAATTGGGGACGGAAAGGGATCTGGAGGCATTGGAGGCGGTATTGAACGCCGGAGTAAAGGTGATGACCACGGTGCATGCCGGCGGTTTATCCGATCTGGCCGGCAGGCCCGGTTGGAGGAATATATTGCATAGAGCCGTGTTTGAACGGGTGATACAGCTTTCCCGGAGGCACGGGGTGTTTTACGCCGAAGTCACGGATTGCGCCAAAGGTCAAAAATTGACAAACATGCCGCTGATCCTGGGCGGAGGCGGAAATAGGGAAAACCAAGCAATAGGTTGACGGCATTTTTATCCATCCGGGAGGAAAAGATGAAAATTTTCGGAGCTATAATGGTCATCACCGGGACCACGTGCTGGGGGTTTTGGTTTTCAGGACGGCTGCAGAAACGGCTCCGCAGCGTACGGGAATTCCTGTATTTTCTGGAAAGTTTGTGGACGGAGATCTCATACGGCCTAAAACCGTTGCCGGAAGCAATAACCATTGCAGCCTGCGACATGAAAGGTCCTGCGCGCAGGATGATGCATAACATTGCGATTGGATTACGGCAGGGGGACGGTATTTCAGTTTCCGAGGCCTGGCGCCGGGAGTTTTTGCTTGCCGCGGAAAATTTGGCGGTGGGCAGGGAAGAATCCGAGGCGCTACTAAGTCTGGGCGGCAGCCTGGGGGGATCGGGCCGCGAGGATCAGCTTCGTTTAATTCAGGCGGCCCGGGAGCGTCTTAAAATCAGGGAAAACCTGCTGGAAGGGGAAACAGCCCGGAAAGTGAAACTCTGGCGTTACCTTGGATTTATGGCCGGGGCGGCTCTGGTGGCGGTGTTTTATTGATGGACATCAATATTATTTTTAAAATTGCCGGAATCGGCATACTCATTTCCGTCATCAGCCTGGTTTTAAAGCAGGCGGGCAAGGATGAGCAGGGGCAACTCTTAACCTTGGCCGGGGTAATCATCGTCATGTTCATGATCATCCAGCTTTTGCAGCGTCTCTTCGCAGACGTCAGGTCGGTGTTCGGGATATAATCATGGAAATAATCAAAATTGTCGGGTTTGCATTGATAGCCACGATTTTTCTGATCATCCTGCGGAAGGAGAAACCGGAAATTGCCGTTGTCGCCGGTCTTGCCGCGGGGGCGGCGATGCTTTTCTTTGTGGTGGACAAAGCCTGGCAGGTGGTGAAACTTTTACAGGGGCTGGCCTGGCAGGCCCAGATCAATCCGGTGTATTTCAGGATCATTCTTAAAGTGGTGGGGGTGGCATATGTGGCCGGATTCGGCGCGCAAATCTGTAAAGACGCGGGTGAGGGGGCCTTGGCCATGAAGATCGAGATGGCGGGAAAAATGATCATCATTCTGATGGCGGTCCCGGTTTTAAGCGCGATCCTGAAAACCATCCTGCAGTTGCTGTAAGATGAAAACAAAGATCCGGACGGTTTTTTGCCTGCTTTTACTTTTCCTTTCGCCCACTTTTGCAGCGGGGCAGGAGCGCGCCTGGGAGGATATTTACAAAAAACAGATGGGCGCCATGGACACCTCGGAGCTGGAGAGGCAAATCGGACGGATGGACGGGGAGGCCAGGGAGCTCCTTAAACCATATGATTGGCGTAATTTGCCGGGACAGGCCAGGGATGAGAATAAAATCGGCGCGCGGTTGTTATATTTTCTGACCGGAGAATTCCGCCGGAACCTTGGTTTTTTGGGGATGCTGATTATTCTGGTGGTTTTAACCTCCATCATGCAACACTTTCAGGATGCCTTCGGGGGAGAAGGCCCTGCTAAAGCGGGTTTTTACATTTGTTATCTCACTTTACTCGTGTTAGTCCTGGTTAATTTCGCTGCGGCGATGAAAGCAGGCAGGGAGACTGTCTCCCTCATGGTGGATTTCATGTATGCCATCCTGCCTGTGCTGCTTTCCCTGCTTGGAGCCGCCGGAGGCATGGTATCCATTCACCTGCTGCAGCCGATCCTGCTGGCGGGCATTATCACAGTGGCGGATTGTACGCGGGATCTGGTTTTTCCCTTGTTTTTCCTTTCAGGGGTATTGGGCGTTTTTTCCCAGTTCGGCAGCGAGATCACCGTGAAGAACCTGGCGGGATTGCTGAGGGAATGCGGAACATGGCTGTTGGGGCTCGCGGTCAGTATTTTTTTGGCCATGATGTCGGTAAAGGGGATCAATGCGGCGCTGGTGGACGGGGTCTCTCTCCGTACGGCCAAATTCATGACTGGAACACTTGTGCCGATCGTGGGCTCAAACATTACGGATGCCTTGGATATGGTGGCGGGCTGCGCCTTGCTGCTGAAAAGCACCCTGGGGCTTTTCGGGGTTATGGCGGTTTTCCTGATCTGCGCTTTCCCTTTTATCAAGCTGCTGGTCCTGGCGCTGCTTTACCGGCTGGCGGGGGCTCTTTTGCAGCCCACGGGGGAACAGCAAATTCACCTGGCCCTGCGCGAAGTGGGAAATAGTCTTCAAGGAGTGCTGGCGGTGCTTTTTGTGGTTACCATGATGTTCATCGCCGTGCTGACTTTCGTGGTAGTGCTGGGGAACCTGTCGGCGGTGTCGTTGTAATGAATGCGCTTACGGCTCTGGTGCGGAAATTGGTGATACTTCTATTGCTGGCGGAATTCCTGCATATGCTGGCGCCCTCGGACAATATGAAGCGGTATACCCGATTGGTGACGGGCCTGCTGATCATCTTGCTTATCCTGCAGCCGGTCCTGGATCTTTTTCAAACGCTTCATGGTGAATCACGAATCGAACAGTCATTGAGCCGCGATTTGCTTCGGGAAAGCTCTCCCGTGGATGAAACGGAGCATAGAAGCAGGATAATCCTGGAGGAAGGGTTGAAAGCCGCGGAGGAGGCCAAAGAGAAATATGACACCGGGAAAAATAAGGATGATTTCAAGAAAAATGCATTAATTGACAGATAATTCAAGAATATTTCTTTTATCACTGATTATATAGGAAAGCAATGGCGTTGTTGCCTTAATGCCAGGTCTTGCCGCTGAATACAGGCATAGACATTTAAGCTATCGATATTCAGCGGCAAGACGTAAAATCGTCTAACAGCGCAAATTGCTCTAGGAGAAAGCGCTATGGAGGAAAAAAGGACGTTGGAACCGGCCGGGGCCGGGGAATGGGATCAATGGTGGGCCAAGGTCCGGACGCTTGCGGTAAAATTCCGTTTGTTTGTCGGAGTCATCGTCCTGGGTTTGATCTTTTTATGGTGGGGCGGGGGAGTGGCTCCTGCGCCGGACAATGAGGATCCAGACGATGTTAAAGGCGGGTCGAATTGCACCGGCAGCCTTCCGGCCCTGGAAAAAATCTGGGAGGAAAGAATGCGGGACAGCCTGAGCAATATTGAAGGCATTGGACAGGTCGTTGTTGACATTACCCTGGCAAACAGCGGCAGGCAAATCTGGAAGGAAAACGAGAGGCAGAACATCCGGCGCACCGAGGAAAGCCAGACCGGAGTAAAACGAATTACTACCGAGGAAGAAAAGCAGCGTGAAGTGGTGATGGTGGATTCGGGAGGAAGCGAGAAGCCTCTTCTGGAAGAGGAGACAGCTCCCGAAATCCAGGGAGTCCTTGTAATCGCCCAGGGCGCGGAGATTTACGAGGTAAAATGGCAGATCCTGGAGGCGGTGGCTGCTTTGACCGGGCTTCCCGCACACCGGATCATAGTTTTGCCTATGAAGAGGTGAGAGCATGATCTGGCTGTTTAAAAAACAAAGTGTCCGTCATGGGGCGCTGCTCCTGGCGGCAGGATTTACCCTCGGACTGCTGGGGGCGGATTTGTGGGGATCATCATTTTTGCCGACCGGGCGTAATAAAAAGAAAACACCGCAAAATATTCAGGTTGCGGCGACAGCTCCTGCCCTTCTCAAAGAACCGGGGCAGGGAGAGGCTTTTACAGGCCGGAAGATTGAAAGAGACGAGATCGTGCGCCGCAAACTGGAACAGCTATATAAAAAAAGCCACGATATGGCCGTATCCGCTCCGGAGCGGGAGGCATCCATGAGGGAATATTACCGGCTCATGGAAAGAAACGAGGCTGTCATTTCCCTGGAGCATGCGCTGCGGTTGAAAGGATATGGGATGGTTTTCATCGACTGGCCGGAGGGCGGTTTGATGGCGGTAATGGTTTCGGGCAGGCCGGAATTAGAGGACTGTGCGGAAATCGCCGCGCTGGTCAAGGAAGTCGCCGGTATCGGACCGGAGCAGATCCGGATAAGGTATGGCGATATCTTTGAATAGAGGGATTATCAAGACGCTATATAGGCGCGGAAGCCGGATAAAGGTTGTAAAAGAATGAAATCGGGGTTTTGATTTTGCCGTCCGGGCGTGCCAGTGGGGGCTTCCATAAAAAAAGAGGAAAAAAAATATCGATGGTGAATTAGTTTTAACAGCATTTTCGGAGTTTCTCCCGTTCAGTGCGGATTATATGTTTGGAAGTCGGCGATGGAAGTATGGAATAATGATCCGGAAATCGCGCCAAAATGCCGCGATTTTCTAAAAACAAACCGGATTAATTTAATCGCCGTCGCAAGCGTTCGTTTTGTTTGCAAATCGTTTACGAAAAGGTTAATGTTGTTGTATATAATAGGCGCCTATAATCCAAATGCCAAAGGAGGCATCGGCATGAATTTCAAAGAGATCAAGGATCTGATTAAACTTCTGGAAAATACGGACATAACCGAATTATCCTGGGAAAACGAGGGCAACAAGCTGACCCTCAAAAAGGGCGTTGCCCATATGCAGCCGGTGCTGCAAACCGCTCCCGCCTATTACCCCCAGCCGGTTCACGCCCCTCTGAATTCCATTCCGGGTGAGTCTTCGCCAGAGGCCGTGGGGGGCGATAAATCGAAAATCGAAGACGATGACCGTTTTACAACGGTTTATGCTCCCATGGTTGGCACTTTTTACAGAGCGCCCAGTCCGGATGCGGAACCGTATGTCCAAATCGGCCAGATCGTTGAAATAGGACAAGTGCTTTGCATCATCGAAGCAATGAAATTGATGAACGAGATCGAAAACGAGGTGCGCGGGAAGATCGTGAAGATACTGGTGGAAAACGCGCAGCCGGTAGAATACGGGCAAGCTCTTTTCGTCATTGAGAAATTATAAGTCCGGGAGGAGGGCGGGATATGTTTCGCAAGATACTCATCGCCAACCGCGGTGAGATTGCCGTAAGGATAATCCGGGCCTGCCGGGAGTTGGGGCTTGGCACCGTAGCCATTTATTCCGAGGTGGACAGAGATTCGCTGCATGTAAGGCTCGCGGACCAGTCCATCTGCATCGGGCAAGGACCCAGCAGTAAAAGCTATCTGAACATACCTAACATCATCAGCGCCGCCTCCATTACCGGGGCCGACGCCATTCATCCCGGCTATGGCTTTCTGGCGGAAAATTCGCATTTTGCTGAGATCTGTCAGTCGCATCAGCTTGTTTTTATCGGGCCGCCTCCGGAAGCCATCGAAAAGATGGGCGATAAGGCCGTGGCGAAAAAAACCATGGCCCAGGCCGGGGTGCCGGTTATCCCGGGCTCCGAGGGGGCAGTCAAGGATGAAAAGGAAGCGAAAAAGATGGCTGCGGAAATCGGATACCCGATAATAATCAAGGCTTCCGCCGGAGGGGGAGGCCGCGGGATGCGCGTGGTTTTTGTGGAAAAGGATTTTTCTAATTTTTTCCAGATGGCTCAGGCGGAGGCGGAGTCGGCTTTCGGCAACCCCGAGGTGTATCTGGAAAAGTTTATCGAGGAGCCGCGCCACATCGAGATGCAGGTATTGGTGGACAAGGACGGCAACGGCGTTTATCTGGGCGAAAGGGATTGCTCCATCCAGAGGCGCCATCAAAAAGTATTGGAGGAAGCATTATCTCCGGCGATAACCCCCTCCTTACGGGAGAAGATGGGAGGCATGGCCGTCACCGGCGCCCTTGCGGCAAACTATGTCAATGCGGGAACCATTGAATTTCTCCTTGATAAGTACGGCAGGTTCTATTTCATGGAGATGAACACCAGGATCCAGGTGGAGCACCCGGTGACGGAGCTTATTACCGGGATCGACCTGGTCAAGGAGCAGATCCGGATCGCGGCCGGGGATCATCTGGGATATCAGCAATCCGATGTCATCTTCAACGGCCATGCCATCGAATGCCGCATCAATGCGGAGGATCCGGAAAAGAATTTCATGCCTTCCCCGGGAAAGATCGCTTTTTATCATGCCCCCGGAGGGATCGGCGTCAGAGTGGACAGTGCGGTATATACGGGGTATATCATACCGTCCTATTATGATTCGATGGTGGCCAAGCTGATCGCCTGGGGCCTGGACAGGGATGAAGCGGTGCGCAGGATGCACCGGGCATTGCGGGAGATGGAAGTGGATGGAGTCAAAACCACGATCCCCTTTCATTTGAAAGTCTTGGAAAACGAGCATTTCCTGAAAGGCGAGATCGACACCGGATTCATCGGCAAATATATGGCCAAGGAACAATAAGCTTTAAGCATATTTTGCGTTGAAGGCGATTATTTTAAAAAGGAACGTCTTAAGGAGTGAAATAGATGCCTTCCAACCACAGTGAGGCCGGGAGAATCAAGATCGCCAATGAAGTACTTTCGGTCATTGCAAGTATTGCCGCCACCGAGGTCGAAGGAGTGGCGGGTATGAGCGTTTCCGTGCCGCAGGGCCTGGCCGAGTTATTCCGCCTTGGAAACACCGCCAAAGGTGTACGGGTGCAGATGAGCGATGATATGCTGGCGCTGGATCTCTTCATCACCATCGATTATCAGGCGAAGCTGCCGGAGGTTGCCTGGAAAGTCCAGGAAAATGTGAAAAAAGCAGTGGAAACCATGACCGGTTTGGTAGTGGATGAAATCAACGTGCATATCCAGGGCGTGAAAATTCCCAGAGAGGAAAAGCCGAGGGAAGCCGCGCGTCTGAAACAGGATATCTCCTGACCTTTTTTCGTGCATTTCCTGAATTCCGTGCATGGCGCAGAAAATATTCAAATTCCTCATTGAAGGAAAGGGGGAAGCCCATGAATCTGGTGCACCGGTTTTTGTTACTTTTGTCGTCAATCCTGCTTTTCATTACAGGCCTAGTCCTGCTGGCGGTTTTGGTGGGACAAGTAGTATATCATATGAAGCTCGCGTCCATGGCGGGTTTGATCAGCATCAAATACTTCCGATACTGGATTTTCGGACTGGCCGTCCTTTATATTTTCCCCGGATATAAGCTGCTGCGTTATTCCTTCCGCCGCGTTCTGGAGGAAAAAAGGCTCAAGTACGACACCAAACTGGGCGAGGTGATAGTCGCGCAGGAGGCGGTGGAAACCCTGGTGAACCGGGCATGTAGGAAGGTAAGGGGCGTCAGGGATGTGGAGGTTGAGGTTAAAGCGCGCAAAGAAGGAATCTTAATCAAAATCGAGCTTTCCGTAATGGCGGATATGAATATCCCGCAGATCCAGAGCGATATCCGCGGTCGCGTTCAGGATTACCTCCAGGAGACGATGAGCCGGAAAGCCGAAGATATCAAGGTTTCAGTCACGAAGATCGTTTCGGACAACCGGAATAAGCTGGAATGGGGAGTATAGTTTTACACAACCGGCCGTTTTAAGGTTTTAGGAATGATCAGCGTCCGGGGTTATGGAAATTGTCATTCTTTCGCAAAGATATAAACGCGTGGTTGGATGCAAAGGAGGAGATCCGTTGGACGAGAATGGAAAGCATGATCTCATCCCCATGCTGCTGGAATATAAAGGGCGGATTATCGGCACTTTCTTCGGGTTGGTCCTGGGAATAATATTCCTTGCCACGAAAGATTTCTGGGTGACACTGGTTTTTGCGGCCATTGTCGCGGCGGGGTATCTGATCGGCAAAAGCATGGATCATCCCAGGAATACGATGATGGAAATGCTCCGTCGCTATTTTCCGCCGAAAGAGTAGATTTTATTTTGAGGTGATCTGATGAGCCGACGCCGGGCGAGGGAAAAGGCGCTTTGCGTCCTGTTTCAAGTCGATGTGGGGCAGATCCCCTGGCAAACCGCCCTGGAGCGCGCAATCGCCGAAGAGGATATGTCGGTTAAGGCGCGGGATTTTTTAAAACGACTAGTGGAAGGCACTCTAGAAAATCTGATTAGGATCGATGAGCTTATCAGCCATGCGGCCCTGGACTGGACCCTGGAGAGGATGGCCGGCACCGACCGCAATATTCTCCGCTTTTCCGTATATGAACTGCTGGAGTGTTCCGACATCCCCGTCAGCGTTACCGTAAACGAGGCTGTGGAACTGGCCAAGGTTTACGGTGATGATGAATCCGGGAAATTCGTCAACGGCGTGCTGGGGCGCATAGCGCGGGATACGGACCCTAAAAAAGAGGCTCAAGATGGGAAATGTCCTGGCCTTTGATACGAGCTGTTATACAACCTCCGCGGCGTTTTGGGAAAACGGCAGGATGGCTGCGGACAGGAGGATACCGCTTTCAGTTCCTGAGGGAAGAAAAGGACTTCGGCAGTCCGAGGCGGTATTCCAGCACTTGCGCAATATTCCCTTGCTCCTGGAGGAGTTTGGGGGATTCCTGAAATCCGTGGATGTAGTGGCTGCAAGCGATGCGCCCAGGCGTTTACCCGGCTCTTATCTGCCGGTTTTCACGGTGGGGAGGAATTTCGCCCGATCCATCGCTTCGCTGGCGGATAAACCGGTTTACTTCTGCTCCCATCAGGAGGGGCACCTGGCAGCCGGCGCGTGGTCCTGCGGAGAGGAACTGCCTCCGAGGTTTCTGGCGGGGCATTTTTCCGGCGGAACCACCGAAGTCCTTGCGGTGGAAGAATCGTCTGCAGGATACTGCTGCCGCATTCTGGCGGCCACTTCGGATCTGCACGCGGGCCAGTTTGTCGACCGGATCGGCGTGGCCATGGGACTGCCGTTTCCTGCGGGCCCTGCGCTGGAACGTATGGCGGAGGAGTGCGGGGGTGGATACCCCGCCCTGCCCTTTTCGAAACAGAAGAACAGGATTAGTTTTTCAGGACCCGCCACCGCGGCCTTACGTCTGATCGAGCAGGGCGTGCGCCCGGCGGAAATCGCTAAAGCCGTGTTTCATTGTATCGGAAGGATGCTGGGTGAGATAATCCGGGATAATCTCTCCGAAACGGAAGCCGGTGCCGTTTTACTGGTAGGGGGCGTCATGGCCAACGGTGCGATCCAGGATTACCTTAAGGAAAATTTGCCGGGACGCCTTCTTTTTGCGGAGAAAAAATACTGTTCGGACAATGCCGCGGGTGTGGCTTTACTGGGCGGGCGTTTTGCATGAAAACCGCAATGAAAACAAGCGTATTTAATCAACGGGCCTAGAAGCGTTGAAGATACCCACCCTTGCCCTCTCTTTCTCCGGGTTCTGGGATTCCCCCGGGTGGAGAAAGAGAGGGCAACCCTAAGTCTTCGAAGCCTTGCTATGTCCCCCTCCATTCCGTAGAAGAGAGGGGGAACGGGGGTGAGTTCGATTTTATCACGACGCTTCTGGAAAAAGGGGAATGAAGCATGGCAAAGCTGCTCCTTCTGGACGGCAACAGCTTGATGAACAGGGCTTTTTACGCCCTGCCCGTGTTCACGACCGCGTCCGGAATGCCGACAAACGCGGTTTATGGGTTTACCATGATGCTGAACCGCCTTGCGGAGGATTACGCCCCGGATTACTGGGCGGCGGCTTTTGATCTGGCCGCTCCCACTTTCCGGCACCGGGAGTATGTGGAATATAAGGCGCACCGCCAAAAGTCCCCGGAGAACCTGACGGATCAGTTTCCCGTTTTAAAAAGACTGCTCCATGATTACGGCGTGGCCTGTATGGAGAAGGCCGGTTTTGAGGCGGACGACCTGATCGGCACAGCCGCGGTTTTTGCCGAGGGCAAGGGTTTGGATGTCTATATTGTCACGGGAGATAGGGATGCCCTGCAGTTGGTGAAAGGGCGCATCAAAGTCCTGCTGACCCGCAAGGGGATTACGGAAATGGAGCTGTTCGACAGGGAAAAGGTTTACGGGCGTTACGGGATCTGGCCTGAGCAGGTCCCGGACTGGAAAGGGTTGAGCGGCGATACATCGGACAATATCCCCGGCGTGCCGGGCATCGGAGACAAAAGCGCCACGCAGCTTTTGCAGGAATTTCGGACCCTGGACCGGCTTCTCGGGTCTCTGGACATGATTAAAAAGGACAGGTGGAGGAATTTGCTTTCGGAGCACCAGGAACAGGCCCGTTTGAGCCGCAGGTTGGCCACCATTGATTGCGAGGCGCCCATTGAACTGGATTATGAGAAATGGAAGTACCGGGCGCCGGATCCGGATGCGCTTCGTCCCATCTATGAGGAACTGGAATTCACCTCGCTCCTGGCGAAGCTGGGAGGTAAGACCTCCGCAGGCAGCCTCCGGGATCTTTTCACTCCCGCCCGGGAAAATCCCGATTGGGCGCTTTTTTTCAAGGAGGCGGAAAAGGACGGGATCATTTATCAGTATATTTTCAGGGAGAACGAAAATAAAATCCGGGAGCCGGTGGGGGTTGCCCTGGATCTTGCTTCCGGGAAGCCGGCTTTTCTAGAGTACCGTCCGGGGGAGGCCCGGGAGAAATGGCTGGAATGTCTGGGATCCGCTGATGTGAAAAAAATTTGCCACGATTATAAAACCCAGGCGAAATTCTGCGCCGAAACCGGACTGCATCTGCCCCCGGCGGATGACGATACCATGCTTCTTTCCTACTTGGCCAACGCCGGCGCGGCCGGCCACGAACTGGCGGAAGCGGCCAGGATGCACCTCCGCATCTCTTTTGCCGAATACGGCCCGGAATTAAAAGATTTGCCTTTATATTCCTTCCGGGAAAATAGCGAGCTAAGCTTGGCGCAGCTCGCGGGGGCGGCGGTGGGCGTCATCGGAAGGCTTTTTACGGATTTGCACGAAAAGATCCGCTCCTGGGGGATGGAGAGCCTGTACCGGGAGGTGGAAATACCATTGACCGCCGTGCTGCTTGAGATGGAGAAAAGCGGGGTTGCCGTGGATGTTGAATTCCTTAAGGATTTAAGCAGGAAAATGTCATCCCGCCTGGATGAACTGGCGGACAAGATTTTTAAACACGCCGGGGGAGAATTCAATATCAATTCCCCGAAACAGCTCGGGGAATTCCTCTTCGAGCGGCTGAAACTGCCTGCGCAGAAGAAGACCAAGACGGGTTTTTCCACCGATGCCGAGGTGTTGGAAAGCCTGGCGGAGCATCATCCGGTAGTGCGTTTGATCCTGGAGAACAGGCAGCTTGTCAAGTTAAAAACGACTTATGTGGATGTGCTCCCCCAGTTATGCGGCAAGGACGGCAGGGTGCATACTTCGTTCAACCAGGCGGTCACCGCCACGGGCAGGCTTAGCAGCAGCAATCCCAACCTGCAGAACATCCCCATCCGCACCGGGGACGGGCGCGAGATCCGCAAGGCCTTTATCGCCGGGAGCCCCGATCGCCTCCTTTTTTCCTGCGATTATTCCCAGATCGAGCTGCGCATTCTGGCCCATCTCTCCCAGGATCCCCAGTTTTGCCGGGCATTCAGGGAAAGCGGGGATATCCACGCATACACTGCCGCGGAGATTTTCAACGTGCTGCCGGAAGATGTCACGCCGCTCATGCGGAACAGGGCGAAGACGGTTAATTTCGGCATTCTGTATGGCATGAGCGGATACGGGCTGTCCAGGGATTTGGGGATCCCCAGGCGTGAAGCGGAAAATTACATCGCGAGCTACTTTGAAAAATACCTTAAGGTGAAGGAATGCCTGGAGCGCCTGGTGGATGAAGCCCGGGAGAAAGGGTACGCGGAGACCATTTTACACCGGAGGCGCTATCTTCCGGACCTTCATTCGCGGAATAATACTGCGAAGTCTTTTGCGGAGCGGACCGCGCGCAATACGCCCATCCAGGGGAGCGCCGCGGATTTCATCAAACTGGCCATGGTCAGAATATTTCCCGTTTTGCGGCAAAAAGCGCCTACCGCACGCATGATCCTGCAAGTGCATGATGAACTGGTTTTCGAGGTGCACAAGAGCGAACTGGATGCCCTGGCGGAGATAGTAATTCCGGAAATGGAAGGGGTGTATCCCATGACCGTGCCGGTAACGGTGGACGCCAAAACCGGCGCCAACTGGGGTGAAATGACCCCATATAAAAGAAAGCGGTGATGGGATGCCGGAACTGCCTGAAGTGGAGACAATCAGAACCGGGCTTGAACCTTATCTCACCGGTTCGGGAATCTGCGACGTGGAAATTTTATACCCCAAGGTTTTAAAAGATGCGGAACCGGAGGAAGTGCGGAAAAGAATATGCGGGCAAAAGGGTGTTTCCCTGAAAAGGCGGGGTAAATACCTGATCTGGGAATTGTCTTCCGGAGACAGGCTGGTTTTTCATCTGAGGATGACCGGGCAGCTTGTGCTTACGGATCCGCAGGAAGATATCCGCAAACACACCTCTTTCATCATCAGGCTGGATGCCGGCCTGGAGCTTCGCCTCACGGACACGCGCAAATTCGCCTTCATGTATCTCTGGAAAAAGGAACGAGAGTCGCCGCCGGGAAGCCTTGGGGAGCTGGGTCCCGAACCCCTGGAGGAGGGGTTCACCCCCGTTTATTTGCGCGGTCTTTGCACGGACAGCAAAACCAGGATCAAGAATCTTCTTCTGGATCAGGCAAAAATTGCGGGCATCGGTAATATATACGCCGATGAATCGTTGTTCAGGGCCGGCATCAATCCCCGCACTCCTGCGGGCGAGCTTTCCGCCGCGGATCTTGAGCGATTGCACCGGACCATACGGGAGATTTTAAGGGAGGCCATCGCCTATCGGGGCACCACAAAACGGGACTACCTGGACGGGTTCGGCGCCGCCGGAGCTTTTCAGGAAAGGCTCCTGGTATACGGGCGAAAGGGTGAAAAATGCGTCCGGTGCGGCAGGGATATCGTACGTTCGGTGCTGGGGAGCCGCGGTACTTATTATTGCCCGGTCTGCCAGCGGGAAAAGGCGCCGAAAAAAAACAAGGGCCGCGAATAATTTTAAAGACCCCGACGTTTGTCCCCCGGTTTTGCAAACGCACCGATCCTCCGCTTGCTGTATAAGATATAAAGGTTTTAAACAAAGCGATGCGGGGGAAAATAATGCTGCATCTCTTGTTGATCTCCTTATCCTTGAGCCTGGACAGCTTTGCGGCAGGGATCTCTTATGGAGCGCAGAAAATCGCCGTGCCGCTTCGTTCCAGGATCATTATGGGAATAACGTCCGCGGCGGTTTTGTTTTTCGCCATGGTAGGCGGCGGCATCTGCCGGGCGTTTCTGCCGCCGGGGCTGTCGAAACTTACAGGCGCCTTGCTTTTGACCGGCATCGGGATTTGTCTCATCAGACAGTATCTTAAGATGGAAGACAAACTGAAGCCGGGGTGCGGGGAATATAGTTTCCGCATCCCATTCCTGGATTTGGTCGTGAAGATACTTTATGAGCCCGCTACCGCGGATCGGGATCATTCCGGAGGAATCGGGGCTTCGGAAGCGGTTCTGCTGGGGCTGGCGCTGTCCATCGACGCTTTCGGAGCGGGAATCGGCCTGGCCCTAAGCGGTGTCCGGCCTTTGTATATACCATTGATGGCGGGTATTTTCCAATTTGTCCTGTTCATATTGGGCCTGCAGGCGGGGAAAAGCGCACCGGACGCCCTGGGCAGGTTGAAATTCATACCCGGATTGATAATCATCGTTTTAGGCATCAGCAGGTTTTTTTAGCCGCGGAAAAAGGAGTCTTGAACTTGCTTAAAATAGCCTTGACGGGAGGCATGGGAACCGGAAAAAGCACGGTTGCGGAAATCTGGAACAAGCTTGGCGTTCCGGTGGTTTCCGCCGACAAGATCGCCCGCGAGGTGATAGAGCCGTCCGGATCGGCCCGGGAAGATTTCTTAAGAACCTTTAAGGGAAACTACGTAAAAAACGATGGTTCCGTTGACCGCGCCGCGCTGGGGGCGCATGTTTTTTCGCATCCGGTTGCCTTAAAGAAGCTGGAAGGGATTGTGCACCCGGCGGTGAAAAAAGAAGTGGACCGCCGACTCGAAGATCTCGCGGCCGGGGGCTTCCGCGCCGTCCTGGTTGAAGTCCCCCTGCTCTTTGAAACCGGATGGAATAAACATTTTGACCTTTCAGTTGTGGTTTACGCCACGGAAAAAATGCAGCTCGATCGCATCATGCGCCGCGACCGCCTTATTTCCGGGGAAGCCATAAAGCGCATTAGATTGCAGATGCCCATGGATGAAAAAATGCGCCTGGCGGATTATTGCATAGACAACAGCGGAGATTTGTCAGGGTTGGAGGGCAGGGTCAGGGATGCCTGGCGGGCCGTACAGACCAAGTATAAGTTGTATTGATGAGAATTTGCGTTGTTATGATATTAGCATTAAGACAACAACGCAATGGCCTTTGATATGTTTGATCACCGGTTTAAAACCGTTAAATCCGCATAAATTTTATTACGGGAGCGGTTGAATTGCGGTATTACTATATAGGTTGGCGAAATTTGTTGGTTTACACGATATGCTGGCTGGCGGCGGTAGCGGTGATTTTGATCGCCCCGATCGCGGCCAGAATATTTTTCCCTTTCCCCTACAAACAAATCATCCATGAAAACTGCTTCAGGTATTCCCTTGATCCCCTGCTGGTCATCTCCATCATTAAAGTGGAAAGCAGCTTCAATCCTGCGGCTCACTCCCCCAAGGGCGCGCTCGGTTTGATGCAGGTCATGCCGGATACGGGGGCCTGGATTGCAACCAGGCGGGGAATGGAATTTAGCCTCCGGGAACTTTCCGTGCCCGTAAAAAACATCGAATACGGGTGCTGGTATCTGAACTACTTGAACCGGGAATTTCTCGGGAAGCTCCCGCTGGTTCTTTGCGCATACAACAGCGGCCACCTGCATGTGCAGACCTGGCTCAGGCAAAAAACGTGGAGCGGCGATCCGCGCCATGCCGAACAGATCCCCTTTGAAGAGACGCGGGTTTATTTAAAGAAAGTGCTCTGGACCTATGCCTGGTATAAGAGGTTGTATGGTAAAAATTACTCCTCCGCCGGCGCGGATTTTCCCCGTTTACGGCAGGAAAGCCGGAGCTGATGGAGAAATTTATCACGATTGCATCCATCAATCAAATGCGGGATGTAAAATGTGAGGTGAGCGTGAGTTGAGATGGAACATGCGTTTGACGGTTCTCATTCCGCTTATTGCCGGCGCGGCGTTTTTTGCGCGAATACCCGTCTATGCTCAACCAACGGTTTTATATGCCCCGTTTTGGGTCGACAACGACGCGTTTTATTATCTGTCCGGCGACGGAACCGCTCCCGGAACCCTTTATTACTACCAGGGCGGCAGAAGCGCGGGTTTTTCCGCGGACAGAATCAGGCTTTATAAAAGCCATTCCGGCCAGAAGGGCGTTTACATTGATCGGAATAAAATATGGCTTGCGGACGACCTGCGGAAAATCCAGGAAGCCAGGGTCATCTGGGAATTAAAGGACGCAGGGTCCGGGATTATGGATTTAAGGTGGTCGCCGGACGACTCCGCATTGTATTATATATGGCAGACCGGGCAGAATTACCAGTTGGCGGTGCTGTACCAGGATCTGACAAAGCAAGAGACGATATATACGTTTCCCCAGACCGGGGGCGGGCAGCTTTTATTTTTATTCAGCCGCAGGGGAGATAAGCTGGTATATTCCGACAAATCCGGCACAGCCGGGGAGCCATGGGGAAATGTCTGCCTATATGATATCCTCACCAGGAAAAGCTATCAACTGGTGAAGGAATCTGTGGAGAAGGTTTATTTTACCACGGATCAATTGATCATGCTGGTCAAAAAAGGATCTTATTACTACCTTGTGCTGGATGCGGATTTCCGTTTATACAGGGTTCTGCCGGGAAGCGCGGATATGATCGACGACCAGTCCCCTGATTATTTACCGGGCAAAGGGGGATTGGAATACGACTTTTACGGGGCGGCGCCGGCCGGCCCGCAGAAAATAATCGGCTGGAATGCCCAGGGGCTGGTCATGTTCCGCACCGATACCGGGGAAAGCCATCTGATCTTAAAGGAAAACGTCACCGAGATGCCCGTGACGGGACCGAGAAACCAGCTCCTTTACAAAAACGCCAAGGGCGTCAATCTGCTGAATCTCAATTCGCTGCAATCTTATCTGATCGCGGCGGAGGGAGACGATTTCAACTGGCATCCCGAGGGGCTGAGTTTTATTTATACATACCGGAAGGCGGGAAGCGATGCCCCGGCGCTCTATAACTGGACCAGGGATAAAAGTTCCGTGCTTTTTATGGATAAGGCCATGCTGGGGCGGTGGTCCCCGGAGGGCAGGCTTTTAGCCTATGTCTCCATGCAAAAAAATCCACCCCAGCTTTGCATCTGGGATTCCGTAAACCGGCAGTTTACTGCGGCGTGGGATCTGGCGTTTTACCGGCTTCAACTGGCGTCTTTCACGGATTACGCCAAAGCCCAAACCCTTCTGGAGCAATTCAAAACGCTCTGCCCGTCCGCGGATTTTTGCATCGAAACCGCGGATCTGAAGGAAAAGGGAATCTGGTTCAGGGTCAAAGCCGGGCGCTTTCAAAAAAAAGAGGATGCCGACGCGTTTTATCAGCAGTTGAAGGGGATATGGGAAAAGGCCAAGCCCGGCGGGGAGCTGAAAGGCGACTGGGACGGGCAGAAATACATTACAAGAGAGCTTGTGGCAATGCAGGAACTGCTTTGGCTCAAGGGTGAGGAGCGGATTCTGATTTGCGCGGACCGCAACCTGCTGTTGTGGGAAATGAAGAGTAACCAGTTTAAAGAACTGGTGAAAAATATTGCGCCGGCCCAGAAAGGGATCAAATCGTTCACCGTTTCGCCCGACGGAAACAAAGTGCTATTTTTGGGCGGCGGTGACCTTAACCTTTATTGTCTGGATCTCGGGACCGGCCAAACCCAGTTGATGGTTAATAAAGAGACCAGGCCGCAGTAAGTAAGGCATTGTTTTTAGCAGGTTTTTCAGTGTTTATCTTATAAAATCGCTGCAAAAAAGCGAAAAAAGATTGACAAAAATTATATATTTTGATAAATTGATTTTAGGCTTTGGCCAGCAAATTTTTAGGAGGTATTATTTGAATGGCAACAGGTAAGGTCAAATGGTTCAATGCGGAGAAAGGGTACGGCTTTATCGCCCAGGAAGGCGGGGCTGATGTGTTTGTGCACTATTCCGCAATCCAGGAGGAAGGTTTCAAAACGCTCACTGAAGGACAGGAGGTTTCTTTCGATATTGTGGAAAGCGACCGCGGCCTTCAGGCGGCAAATGTTGTTAAGTTATAAGGCTTTGGCTGCCTCAATCCCATTTGGCCGTCCGAAAAACAGCCGGTGCCAAATGAAATCTTGTCAAGGATGCGGATTGATCGCTAACATTAACAACACAAGTCCCGGTATGTTCATACTGGGACTTTTTTATCCCCGGAGCCTGACACGGGGAAAAACGTCATAAATCCGTAAAAAAGTGTTAAAATGATGTGGGGTGCTTGCCATGAGGGATATTCAAAATTCCCCCGATGAAAGAGGAATCGGCATACATAAGGTCGGCGTAAAGGAAATCCACATGCCGTTTCTTATAGCCACCCGCTCCGGCGGGCAGCAAAGCGTCCAGGGGCAGGTGGAACTGTCGGCCAACCTTTCCCATCAATACCGGGGGACCCATCTGAGCCGCTTTGTGGAGACGCTGAACCAGTGGAGCGCCAAACCCATATCCGGCATCCGGAAGATCCTGGAGGCCTTGAAGGAAAAGCTTTCCGCGGAGCGCACGGAGATTTCCATGAAGTTCAGGTATTTTCTGCCCATCACCGCGCCGGTCAGCGGCAGCGTAAGCTATCTTGATTATCTGTGCGAATTCGCCGGGGTTCTATGGGAGAAACACTTCAACTATTTTTTGTCCGTGGAGATACCCGTGGTGTCTCTTTGCCCGTGCAGCAAGGAGATATCAAACGGGGGGGCCCACAACCAGCGGGCGAACATCCGGGTCAAGCTCCGTTTCAAACCCGGGAAGTTCCTCTGGATCGAGGATGTAGTGGAGCTTTTGAGCGGGTGCGGAAGCGCGCCGATCTACCCTCTTCTCAAACGGGAAGACGAAAAATACGTGACGGAGAAGTCGTACGACAATCCGAAATTCGTCGAGGACATCCTAAGGGACTGCGTGATTGCACTGCGCGCCGTGCCGGCCCTGAAATGGTTCGAGGTGACCTGCGAGAGCTATGAATCCATCCACAACCATAATGCTTTCGCATATCATCAGGAGGAGCTTTAGAAATATGTTCAGTGTCGCTTTCCATACGCTGGGCTGCAAGGTTAATCAGGTCGAGACCAATGCCCTGAGCGAACTTTTCCGGCAAAAGGGCTTTAAGATCGTAGAATTTGGCGGAGCAGCCGATCTTTATGTGGTCAACACCTGCTGTGTCACGAAAACCAGCGAACAAAAAGCGCGGCAGTTTATCCGGCGCGCGCATAAACTTAACCCCGCCGCCCCGATCCTGGTGACGGGCTGTTATGCCCAGATTGCTCCGGAACGTTTGCTGGCCATGCCCGGCGTTTCCCTTGTATCGGGAACGAAGGGGCGGATGGAGATTGCAGACAGCGCATTGGAAATAATGGAGAAAAAACCGTCCCCGGTAAACCGGGTGACCCCCTTTACCGGGCGGGAGGACTTTGAGGAAATAACCGCCGCGGAATATGCCGGGCGGACCCGCGCCACTTTGAAGATCCAGGAGGGCTGCGACAATTATTGCGCCTATTGCGTCGTACCTCTGGCCCGCGGTCCCGTAAGGAGCATGGCACCGGAACGGGCGCTTGCGAGAATCGGGGAGATGGCGGCCTCGGGATTTAAAGAGGTGGTGCTCTCCGGCGTCCATCTGGGCCTTTACGGTAAGGATCTGTTCGGGCGCGCGGTTCTGGCGGAGTTGGTGCGCGACGCCGTCCGCATCCCGGGACTGGCCCGGTTGCGTTTGGGATCTCTGGATCCGCAGGACGTGACGGAGGAATTGCTGGAGCTGATGGCTGGGGATACCATACTCTGCCCGCACTTTCATCTTTCCCTGCAGAGCGGCTCCGACGAGATCCTGCGCAGGATGGGGCGCCGTTACGATACCGCCTTTTTTGCGGATGTGGCGGGTGGGATACGGCGTAGGGCGCGAAGGGAAACCGCTCTTTCCACGGACCTAATCGTGGGCTTTCCCGGGGAAACCGAGGCGCTTTTTGCGGAAACAGTTTCCTTTATTAAAAAAATCGGCTTCTCGCGCCTGCATATCTTTCCCTTTTCCACGCGGCCGGGTACGCCGGCATCTTCCATGGACGGGCAAGTTTCCGCGGGGATAAAAAAGGAGCGGGCGGCGGCGGTCAAAAAAGTTGCGGATGAGATGTCTTATGCCTTCCACCGGAGATTCCTGGGCAAGTCCGTGGTAGTTCTGGCGGAAGAAAAAAAGAAGGAAAACTGGACCGGTTATAATATACAATATGTGCAGGTTTTTTTCCCGGATTCCGGAACGGATTGGCGCAATAAACTGGTGCGGGTGCGCGTTACCAGGGCTGCCCGCGGAGGGCTGTACGGTGCCGTCGAATCGGCGGATATTTAAACACAGTATGGATAAAAAAGGAGGTTGGGTTTCATGGAGAGCTGCATTTTTTGTAAAATCGCCCGCGGGGAGATCCCGGCAAAGATCGCGCTGGAGCGGGAAACGGTTGTGGCGTTTCACGATATCCAGCCCAGGGCGCCCATACATATCCTGGTCGTTCCCAGAAGGCATACGGAGTCGCCTACGGAACTGGATTCCCGGGAGCTTGCGGCGGTTTTTAACGCCGTCGGGGAGATTGCACGCAAATTCGATCTGGCGGACGGGTATCGTATTGTGATCAACTCCGGTCCCCATGCCGGCCAGCAAGTCCCGCATGTCCATTTTCACATCCTGGCGGGGAGAAAATTAAGCGCAATGGGATGATGAAGATAAGTTGATTGATTGGTTGGATGTTGACACATTATGCCGGAATCTTGTATAATATATGGTAGGTTATAATATATACAAAATATAGCCAGCAATGGTTGCCGCTACGCTCGCATCCTGTCTCTAAAAGGAAGTTGCAGCAAGGGGGGGAGGGATTCAGATGGCCGAAATCAGGGTTGGGAAAAATGAAACGCTGGACAGCGCGCTACGGCGCTTTAAACGGCAATGCCAGAAAGCCGGCATTTTGTCCGAAATACGCAAACATGAACATTACGAGAAACCAAGCGTGCGCCGGAAGAAAAAATCCGAAGCGGCGAGGAAGCGCAAATCTTCGTAGGGAAATCCGCAAGGCGACTTGCGGATTTCTGTTTTTTATGCATGGTTTTTTATTATTTCGGGATAAATCAGGAACCGCTTCCGCATAGAATTTATGAAGGGAGGCGGTAAAGTGGGCGAAAAAAGATCCGGGAAAATCGGCGCTGCCCTTGTTAAACTTCTGGATCTGCCCCGGGATGTGGTTTTCAGCATACCTCACCTGCAGATTATCGGCAACGAATACCTGAAGTTGGAAAACCACAGGGGGATTATTGAATATTGCGATACCGTTTTGCGGATCGGCACCGGTTACGGTGAGATAAAAGTGGCTGGCGCCGGCTTCGTCCTGCGCAAGGCGGATAAGGAGGTAATAACTTTTTCCGGAAAAATCCGCCTGATCGAGATGGTGGACTGGAGGGAAGGTTAAATTATCGAAATTTGGCTTTATTTTTTAGGTTATTTATTGATTTGCATTAAAGGCGGCGAAGTTGAACGGCTGCTTAATCTGGCCATCGTACGCGGGATCAAGCTCTGGAATATCAGTTACTTAAAATCCGACGCCGCAGTTGCGGTGATTGGCATCGAGGGGTTTAAAAACCTGAAGGACTTAAGACGCCAGACGCGCTGCAGGATTTTCATCAAAGAAAAAAAAGGCCTGCCTTTTCTGCTGCATAAGTTATGGATCAGGAAAGGCTTTTTCGCGGGCGTCCTGTTTTTTGTCATGGCCATCTATATCTCATCCATGTTTATATGGGTGGTGGATATCAAGGGATTAAAAAGCATACCGACAAGGGATTTCAGCGGCGCCTTAAGGGAAATGCGCCTGGCCAGGGGGATTTGGAAAAGCGAGCTGGCATTGGACGCAAAACGCCGCAAGCTTATGCGGAGATTTACCGCCATAAGCTGGCTCGGGATGGAGGTTAAAGGGACTGTCCTGAGAGTGGAGGTGGTGGAAAAAATCCGTCCGCCCGCTTCCGGATATAACGAAATGATCCGCGCGGATAAGGATGGCCTGATCACACGAATGGTAGTTATTTCCGGGAGGGCTCTGGTGGGTGAGGGAGATACGGTCAGGCGCGGTGATCCTCTAATCACAGGCGGCCCGTTGCAAATCACCAGACAGGGAGAAAAAGGCGCCGAAACCATAGACGTTCCCGATACCTGGCAGCCCGCCAAAGGCATTGTGGAAGCGGTGGTCTGGTATCAAGCCCGGGTGCGCGTACCCATGATTTGCTTCCGTTATCGATTGACTGGAGAAAAAGCGCATTGTTTCCGGTTGAAATTAGGCGCCCGGCAATTTAAACTGGGTAAAACGGCCCCGCCGTACAAATGCTACCGCTGGGTAAAAACCTCGGTACCCCTTATATCCGGCAGGAATCGTCAAAGCATTGTCGAAATCATTCACGATAAATACCTGGAAGCCAGACGCGAACTCGTCCGACTCAGCGAAGAGCAGGCGATATGGGCCGGCGTTTCCAGGGCAAGAGCGCATCTTGCGAAACAATTGTCCAAAAGCCCGACCGGTATGAAGGAAAATATAATAGTAGGCAAAAAAGGCAATATTATTCTGGTAACGGTGATCCGGGAAAAGGTCGAGGAAATCGGCAGAGCCTGGTGATGGCGGTTGAGATGACTCAAAGAATTTCCGTTTATCCTTGCCATAAGAGAGTAAGCTTCGCTTCTATATGGCTTCAATGTTGACAATGTATTAGTAAACCGGTGATTAAACTTATCAATTTTAATTTCGGAAAAACGCGTTAAAGGAGCGTGCCCTAACTTAGGCACGACCGTATTGCGGTTTTCCGAAATCGGTTAGATGTATTTAATCACCGGTTCTATAGTAACCGTGATATTTAACAACGGTTAAAGGCGGGATAGAAATGTCCGATTCGTACCAGGGGAGCTTTTCCGCGGAGAACGGCGCCCTCGCGGCTACGCTTTACGGCCCGGGAGATGAGAATTTAAAGTTCCTGGCCAGGGCGCTGGATATTGAGATAAATTCCAGAGGTACGGAGTTGTTTCTGTACGGAAGCCGGGAGCGGGTGGAGCAAGCGGTGCATGTATTGGAGGAACTCTGCGAAAGAATCAAACGGAACGATCCACCGAGCGCCATGGACTGGCAATATCTGCTATCCCTGGCGCAGTCTGGGGAAGAGGGCAAGCCCCGGTCCGCAGGTTCCGATATCGTCAATGTCACTTACAAGGGCAAGAAGATAAAACCCGCCACAGTCGGCCAGAGGTTATATGTACAAGCCATCCGCGACAACGGCATCACCTTCGGGATCGGTCCGGCGGGCACGGGCAAAACTTACCTGGCGGTAGCTGCGGCCATTGCGGCATTCCAAAGCAAGACCGTGGGGCGCATTATCCTGACACGGCCTGCGGTGGAGGCGGGTGAAAAACTCGGTTTTCTGCCCGGGGATTTGAAGGAAAAAGTCGATCCGTACCTCAGGCCACTGTATGATGCGTTGTTTGACTGCCTTGGTTTTGAAGGTTTCATCAAGCTGCAGGAAAAAGGGGTCATCGAGATCGCGCCGCTGGCGTATATGCGCGGCAGGACGCTGGACGATTCCTTCATCATCCTTGATGAAGCCCAGAACACCAGCCACGAGCAGATGAAGATGTTTCTTACCCGGCTGGGCTTCGGCTCCAAAATGGTGGTCAACGGGGACATCACCCAGGTGGATCTGCCGTCCGGACGTGCTTCCGGACTTTTCAACATCAAGCAGATATTTTCCGGGATAGAGGGCATCGGCATTGTTTATTTGAGCGAAAAGGATGTTGTCCGGCACGAGCTGGTGCAAAAGGTGATCAAGGCCTACGAGGCTTTTGAAAAAAAGGTTGAACATATGGATTTCGTAAATGGAAGGTGAATATATGCCTGATCCGAAGAAAGCCAAGCCGCTGTTCGCGGAGGGGTATTCCAAGTTTTCTCAATACTGGGAAAAGTTTTTTCGCAATACCACTATCAGGGACTGGGTTTTGGTGGTGATTATCTTTATGATCTTAACCGCCATCCTTTCTTTCGATTACGTGCCACAGCAGTTGGACGTAAAAGCGGGCGAAAAAAGCAAGATCGATTACCTTGCCCCGCGTACGATTATCAACCGCTTGAGTACCGATAAGCTTATCCGGGAGAAAGAGCAGGAAGCCAGCCTGGAGGCCTCGCGCGATCCCGACAACTATGCGCTGGATCCGGGCAAAAGCGGCCTGTCGCTGCAAAGGGTAAATTATTTTTTCGAACGGATGGAAGCTATTCGCAAGGATCTGGAGGAGCAAAGGAAAAACGGCCTTGCGGTCACGGATAAAATCCGCCTGGAATACGCCCGGAAAATCAACGATGAATTCAGCGCGGATTACAACGTCGGCTTTCAGCCTTCCACCATCGTCTATTGCCTGAAGGCGGGCCATGACGAATGGGAAGACTTGCAGGCCAAAGTAAAGGATGAAATATACAGGATATTGACTTCCAGGTTGATTTTGGAAGAGAAGATCAAGGAGGCCAGGGACAACCTGGATCAATGGATTGAACGAGGGAATTACAGCCCTGAACAATATGCTCCGGTTAAAGATATTATAGCGCGGTTTTTGGTATCCAACGGCATCCTGGATATGGACAAGGTCCGCAGGCTGCAGATGGAAAAAACCAGGGGGATCGGTCCCGTCTATATTCCGGCGGGCACTCCCATCCTATTCAAGGACAAAATCGTCACCGAAGAAGATATCGAAAACCTTAAATACCTGAATGTCATCGGCAACAGCACCAACCGGATCCTGATTTTTTTCAGCCTTTCCTTTTTGATCCTTTCCTTTATCGCCGTGCTTTTGTTGTATATCGTGGAGTATAACAAGAAAATTCTCGGCAATGAACGCCTTTTGGTGCTGATGACCGTAGCCGTCTCCCTTCTCATGATTCTTACGAAGATAGTCACGCTCATCCCGGTGCAATATAATGGATGGGATTGGCGCTTCATCATTCCGGCGGCTTTTGTCAGCATGCTTCTGGTGATTTTCATCGACGCGCCGCTGGCCTTGATGTTGACCGTATTGCTCAGTTTTATGACGGGAGTGATCTGCAACGGTGAAATGATCTTTGCCATTGTCTCCTTGATGGGGGGCGGCATGGCATGTTTCAGCCTGAACAGATTCAGCCAGCGGGGGGATTTGATCCGCGCCGGGGTTCTGGTAACCGTCACCAATATGCTGACCATTTTCACTCTGAGCATACTGCTGAGGGGGAACGATCCGCTTCTGGCGGTCCAAAACAGCCTGTTGGGAGCCCTGGGGGGCTTTCTATCCAGCGTGCTGACATTGGGACTGCTCCCTTTTGTGGAGCATTTATTCGGCGTCACTTCATCCATGCGCCTGCTGGAACTGGCCAATCCCGCCCATCCCTTGCTCCGGAGACTTTTGCTGGAGGCGCCGGGCACTTACCATCACAGTATCATCGTCGGAAATCTGGCGGAAAGCGCCGCCAACGCCATCGGCGCGGACGGATTGCTTACCAGAATCGGATCATATTACCACGATATCGGTAAGATCAGGCGGCCTTATTTTTTCAGCGAAAACCAAATGGGGATGGAAAATCCCCACGAGAAAATTGCCCCTACCCTGAGCGCGTTGATTATCACCTCCCATGTGCGCGACGGGGCCGACTTGGCCAGGGAAAGCAAGCTCCCGGATCATGTCGTGGAGGTGATCGAAGAGCATCACGGAACGGATCTGATCCGGTATTTTTACGTCAGGGCGGCGGAAAGCGAAAAGGAGGACCGCGGGGAGATCCGTCAGGAGGATTTCCGTTATCCCGGCCCGAAGCCGGGCTCCCGGGAAGCCGCTCTTGTAATGTTGGCGGATTCCGTTGAGGCGGCGGTGCGCGCGATGCCCAAGCCGACCACCGTGAAAATCGAAAACATGATCAACAGGATGATCAAGGAAAGGCTTGACGACAACCAGTTCAGCGAGTGCGATCTCACGCTCAAGGATCTCCATCAGACCAGCCAGGCTTTCCAGAAAATATTGAACGGCATTTATCACACCCGGATCCAATATCCGGAGATCACCGAGATAGAAAGGAAAAAAATCGGCAATGATGCACATAAATAGCACTCCCGAGGCGGATGCGGTTTTCCCTCCGCGCCTTTCGGCAGGACTTCCCGGCATTGCCGAAGCCGTGCTTGGCGATTTTGATCACCTCGAAGCGGAAGCGGGCGTTCTCCTTGTTGACAACCGGCAGATGCGGGAATACAACCGGGATTACCGGGGGATCGATGAGCCCACCGATGTCCTGGCCTTCGCCCTTTTGGAGAAAGCATTCTCCGAGCCGGACGTGCGCGAACCCGGCGGCCAGCCGGAATTGCTGGGGGATATCGTAATTTCCGTGGAGAAAGCGTCGGAACAGGCTATGGAGCATGGGCATTCCGTTGAGCAGGAGGTCTGCATCCTGATGATCCACGGTCTGCTGCATCTGCTGGGCTTCGACCACCGCACGGAAGAGGAGAACGCCGACATGCGCGAAAAAGAAGCGGAGATTTACCGCAAATATGTCGGGGAGTACCCGCGTTGAGACCGAGGAACCTTATAGAAAGCTTCAATGTGGCTATTGAAGGCCTACTCTATGCCCTCCGCACCCAGGTGAATTTGAAAATCCATTTCGCCCTGGCGTTTCTGGTAGCTTTTTTATGCATCCTTTTTCCCATCAGTCCGGTGGAGAAATTGATGCTTGTAGTGGCCGTATCTACAGTGATAGTGGCGGAACTCATGAATACGGCCATTGAGAAGACCATCGATCTGATCACCGAGGATTTTCATCCGCTGGCTAAAATCGCCAAAAACGTAGCCGCCGGCGCGGTGCTGGTTTCCGCCGTCGCCGCCGCCGTCATCGGGTATATCATTTTTGTGGATGAAATCAGCAATTTTATTCACAAACCTTTCTTTAGAATCACCGCCAATCCCCCTACCATAACCCTTGCCGTCCTTCTACTGGTAGCCGTGCTGGTGATTGCGGGGAAGAGTTATAATAAAAAGCGCGGCACTTTTCTGAAAGGCGGCATGCCCAGCGGTCACAGTGCGTTGAGTTTTGCGCTGGGCACGGCGGTGGTGATCCTGTCCGGTAAAAACGCCCGCCCCCTGGTGACGCTGCTGGTGCTCTTGCTTTGCCTCCTGGTGGCGGAAAGCAGAGTGGAAAGCGGGACACATACGGTTCTGGAGGTTCTGGCCGGGGCTTTACTGGGTATATTGAGTACGCTTCTGATTTACCAGGTTTTTTTCTTATAATCTCAACTCTTGCATGTCAATTTAGCCCGGCAGCAAAGTCGTATCTTTCTGTTCTTGCAATGCGAAACAGATAAATCAAAATTATATCTGAAAAATATTTATATGATCGTGTGGGACAAGAACAGACGATGTTTTTAACAACACAATTGCCTTAAGTGGGAAAGTTGGGGCATGATTAAGGGGGGGGATAACCGGTGGCTGAAGATGCCCTTTTCACAGCGGCTAAAAATGCGGCGCTTAAGGCGTATGCCCCATATTCGGGTTTTCGGGTGGGGGCTGCGCTGCTCGCGGAGGACGGCAGGATTTTTACCGGGTGCAACGTGGAAAACGCTTCATACGGGATGACCGTGTGTGCGGAGAGGACCGTTGCGCTGAAAGCGGTTTCCGAAGGGGCGCAGCGGTTTTCCCAAATAGCCATATATGCGGAAAGCGACCCGGTTTGTCCGCCCTGCGGGGCCTGCCTTCAGTTTCTTTCGGAATTCGGGCCGGATGTGGAAGTGATTATGATCAACCATAAGGGGGATCTCCGGCGTAAAATACTGATGGAATTGCTGCCGCTCGGTTTCGGCTACGGGCATTTGGGGAAGGGGGGGAAAAGGCCTTGAATACCGGGTATCCTGAAAGCCCGGTTTTCGCCGAGGTTGAACCGGGGGATTTGCGGGAAAAGGAAGAACTGGCGGCTCTCGACGGGACTATTTTCGGCGCCGGAAGCGCTTCCATCTGGATTATGGCGCCGCTCATCCGTTGCGGCAAGGTATACAGCCTGAGGTTACGGCAGCAGTTGATCGGCGTGGCGGAATTTTTTCGCAGCTGGTTGCGGAAGGATTGCGGTTTTTTACTCAGCTTCGGCATCCATCCCGATTTCCGGGGGAAAGGATACGGGAGATGGTTTTTGGGGAAGTGCCTTGAATCCTTGGAGAAAGACGGGATACGCGGTGTCGAACTGACCGTGGCGCCGGACAACCGGTGCGCGCTGCGGTTGTATGAAGATATGGGATTTCATAAGATAAAGGAGCTTCCGGATGAATACGGCCGGGGAGAATACAGATGGCTGATGAGGCTGGGATTTCCCGGCGCCTGAAGGAGCTCCGTCGACCGTTCGATGACGCGCCTGGAGCGCCGGCCGAAGGAGAAGCGAGGATTGACATGGAACACCGTTCAGGTTTTGTGGCTGTGATCGGAAAGCCGAATGTGGGTAAATCCACTTTGGTCAACAGGTTTGCAGGCATGAAAATATCCATCACATCGCCCAGGCCGCAGACAACAAGAAACAAAATCAAAGTCATTCTCACCGGCGAACATTATCAGGTGATTTTTCTGGACACCCCGGGCATTCACTTCCCCCGGCACATGCTGGGGAAGAGCATGGTCCGCACCGCGGAGCACGCCTTGGGTGAGGCGGATGCGGCGCTTTTTGTGCTGGAAGCGCCGGGCCTGACGGAAGAGGACTATCTGGCTCTGGACAAACTGCGGGACTTAAAAATTCCAATACTGGTCGTGGTGAACAAGATCGACCTCGCCGGGACCGCTCAGAGGGAAAAAATACTCCGGCAGGCGCAGGAGCTCGGGCTGGGAAAAGTTTACTCCGTTTCGGCGCTGAACGGGCAGGGGATCAAACCGCTGGAGGACGATATGGTGGGGCTGCTTCCCGCGGGGCCGCAATATTATCCGGAGGAAATGATCACGGAACATCCGGAAAGATTTTTTGCCGCCGAGTTCATCCGGGAGCAGATACTGGCGCAGACGTTTGCGGAGATTCCCCATTCCATTGTGGTCAGGATCGAGGAGATGCGAAAGCGGCAGGATCGGGAGCTGTATTTCATCCGGGCCGTCATTTTCACGGAGAAGGAATCCCAGAAAGGTATAATCATCGGCGCCGATGGAAAACGTTTAAAGGAAATCGCCACCAAAGCCAGGGAAAACATAGAGATCTTCCTGGGGACCAAGGTCTTTTTGCAGATCTGGATAAAGGTCCGGAAAAATTGGCGCAACTCCCCGCAATTGTTGAAACAATTCGGGTTGACTGATGAGGAATAGGATGGCATGCTGGTAAGAGAATTTCATTATGAACTGCCGCAGGAACGCATCGCCCAGCAGCCGGTGGAGCCGCGGGATCATTCCAGGCTGATGGTACTTTTTTCCAGCGGCCGCATCGAGCATAAAAGGTTTTATGATCTTCCCTCGTTTCTGACGGGCGGGGATGTGATGGTGTTTAACGACACCAGGGTAATCCCCGCCAGGTTGCATGGCATGAAGGAGCGCGGGGGCGCTTCCGTGGAAATCCTTCTTCTTAGGGAGACGGAAAGGGATGTTTGGGAAGCCCTGGTCAGGCCGGGGAAAAGGCTTAAGCCCGGACAGGCGATCCTGTTCGGCCGCGGGGAACTGAAGGGGGAAATCAGGGACTGCGCGGCATCAGGAGGCAGAATCATCGCCTTTTCCGGAGAAGGCCCCGTCAGGGAGGCAATTCGACGCCTGGGCCAAATGCCTCTTCCTCCATACATACATGCCCCGTTGAAGGATCAGGACAGGTACCAGACCATATACGCCCGGGTGGACGGTTCCGCTGCCGCGCCTACCGCGGGGCTGCATTTTACTCCTGAGCTCATGGAAAAACTGGGAAATAAGGGTATCGGTGAGGCCTTTGTCACGCTGCACGTAGGGCTGGATACTTTTCGCCCGGTCCGGACGGCACATCTGGAGGATCACCGGATACACCGGGAATTCTGCAGCGTTTCCCCGGAGACCGCCGCCCTGATCCGGGATTCCAAAACGCAGGGCCGGAGGATTATCGCCGTGGGAACCACGGTAGCCCGGACCCTGGAGACGTTCACCGGTACGGATGGAAATATTTCCTCCGGCAGCGCCTGGACGGATCTTTTTATATACCCGGGATTCCGTTTCCGCACCGTGGACGGGCTGGTGACCAATTTTCATCTTCCCCGTTCCTCTCTGCTGATGATGGTCTCAGCCTTTGCGGGCAGGGAAAGAATGTTTGGCGCCTACCGGGAGGCGATCCGGGCCGGATACAGATTTTTCAGCTTCGGAGACGCCATGTTGATCTGCAATGAGAAGTGGGATTGATGCCCATGGAAAATCCATTTCATTTCGAACTGAAAAAAAAGTCCGCAGAAAATCGTGGGCGGCTTGGCAGGATCACCACGCGCCACGGGGCGGTGGAGACGCCCGCGTTTATGCCCGTAGGCACCCAGGCCAGCGTAAAGACGTTGAGCCCGGAAGATTTAAAATCAGTCGGCGCCCGGATCATTCTCGCCAACACCTATCACCTCTTTTTGAGGCCCGGACCGGATATAATCCGGGAGGCCGGCGGGCTGCACGGCTTCATGTCATGGGATCGGCCGATATTGACGGACAGCGGAGGATTTCAAGTGTTCTCCCTGTCCAAACTGCGTAAAATCGACGATGACGGTGTGGCCTTTTATTCCCACCTGGACGGTTCCAGGCATCTGTTTACTCCGGAGAAAGTGATGGAAATTCAGGAGGCTCTTGGAGCCGATATTATCATGTCCTTTGATGAATGTCCTCCTTACTCCGGCTCCCGCCGGGAGATCCTGGATGCGGTGAAACGGACGACAAGCTGGGCGATCCGGTGTAAAAAAGCCAAGACCGACGCCGCCCAGGCCTTATTCGGCATCGTCCAGGGGGGGGTTTTTGCGGATTTGCGGCGGCGCAGCGCGGAGGAGATAACCGCGCTGGAATTGCCCGGATACGCCATAGGGGGATTGAGCGTGGGCGAGCCGAAGGAGCAGATGTATGAAATGCTTGACGTTACTATACCTTTTCTGCCGGAGGAAAAACCGCGGTACTTGATGGGAGTCGGATCTCCGGACTGCCTGTGGGAGGGAGTGGCCAGGGGGATCGATCTCTTCGACTGCGTGTGGCCGACCCGGATGGCCCGCCATGGCACGGTGATGACTCAAAGGGGACGGATGATCATCAGGGATGCGGCATATGCCCGGGATTTCCGCCCCCTGGAAGAGGCCTGCGGCTGCCATGCCTGCCTTAATTTCACCCGCTCCTATCTCAGGCATCTGCTGAAATCCGGGGAACTGCTGGGCATGCGCCTGCTGACCATGCACAACGTGCATTTCCTGACCCGCCTGATGGAGGAAATGCGCCGCGCCCTAGCGGCGGATTGTTTCGAGGAAGCGAAGAAGGAGTTCCTGGCGGGGTATTTTTCAGCGGACATCTGAAAAGTGATTTATTTTATATTTGATTATTTATTCAAGGTTTACTTCCCGAATGCATGTTTGACAAATACTGTCCTCAACGTTTTGTTGACAAGCCAAAAAGAAAGAAATATAATAAAAAAGTGTGAAAAAAGGGATTGCATGCGCTGTAAAGCCGATTGTTTAAGGAGGAATGGCTATTGCGAACAGAGCATTTCTGGAGATTTCTCATTTTAGCCGCAATTCTCGCGGCAGGAGCGTTTATCATTTACTATCTCCCCATCAATCTCGGGCTTGATCTGCGGGGCGGAATCCTGCTGAATCTCGACGCGGACACGAGGGTGGATGAAGAAGTCCTGCGGCAGGTAGGCGCGGATTTTTGGGACAAGTTCGTGAAAAACCAGATCGCCATGGAAAACAGCCAATCCGTGGACAAAAACAGGGAAGGCATCCTGTTCGATATGGCGGACGAGGAGGGGGCGCGGGACGCCTCCAAACTGGTACCCCGTGAATATACCTGGAAAAGCGAGTCCGGGATCAAGAAGGAGCTGATCCTGAAGCCCGTTGTTTTGAGCAAGGATCCCACCAAACTGCGCGTGATCGTGGATGAAGTGGTTTCCCGCGAGAAGATGGACAGCGCCAAGACCATTGTGGAACAGCGCATCAACGGGATCGGCGTCAAGGAATCGCAGGTCCGGTTGATTCCGGAGCAGAACCGGATCCAGGTCCAGGCCCCCGGATATAACAAGCCGCAGGAACTGGAGGCCGTACTGGGCAGGACGGGCAAACTCACCTTCAGGGATCCCCTGGGGGTCGTCGTGCTGGAAGGGGAGCATGTGAAGGATGCCCAGGTCGCTCCGGATCAGGAGCACTACGGTTACTGCATCGAATTCCAGTTGGACGATACAGGAAGCAAAATTTTTGACCAATATACCGGAAGCCATATCAGGCAGAAGCTTGCCATATATCTGGATGAGGAAATGCTGATGGATCCCGTGATTGAGAGCCGGATACCCAACGGCCAGGGGCGAATCACCATGGGCCAGGACAACAACAGCTACGGCAAGGTCAGCTCCTATGCCCAGATCATTAAGGCGGGGGCCATGCCGGTAGCGCTGAAAACGGTGTCCTCCCAAAAAATCGACCCGTCCCTGGGCGCCAAGGTCATTCAGACCAGCAAATGGGCGGTGATTATAGGCGGCATACTGGTGCTGCTCTATATGATCGTCTGTTATCTGTTCCCCGGGACGCTGGCGGACTTTGCCCTGCTGGTGTACGCCACGGGGGTTCTCGCAGTGATGGCGCTGTTCAGGTTTGTATTGACCCTGCCGGGCATCGCCGGGTTCATCCTGTCGGTGGGGATGGCCGTAGACGCCAATGTCATCATCTTTGAAAGGATCAAGGAGGAGCTGAAGCTGGGCAAACGGCTGCGGTCAGCCATAGGGGCCGGATTCGAGAGGTCCTGGAGCACCATCATCGACTCCAACATCACCACCCTGATCACGGCCTTTTGCCTGTTCATCTTCGGCACGGGTCCGGTGAAGGGATTTTCAGTCACCTTGAGCGTCGGTATTGTCATCAGCATGATCACGGCGATTGCCGTCACCCGGCTGTTCATAGATGCGGCCGTGGATAAGAACCCGGACAGGTTCGCCCGCCTTTTTGGGCATAAGGGAGGTGCGGTCCAATGAATATGAATATCATCGGCACGCGCAAAATCTGGCTCACCGTTTCCGCCGTCTTTTTGGCGCTTTCCCTCTTTTCCATCTGGAAAAACGGCATGAACGCGGGCATCGAATATACGGGCGGGACCAATATGGAGATTCAATTGTCCAAGCCCATCAGGGCGGAGACCGTATTGAAGGCCATCGAATCGTCGCCCGAGCTGGCGGGAATGCGCCTGCGCGTCCAGGTCCAACCGCGCCGGAGCGTAAATCTTCAGGCAAAAGCGGAATACGGGATGATCCTGCGCACCCGCGCATTGTCTGAAAGCCAGGTCCGGAAGGTCCTGGAGGAGCTGGGAAGAATCCTTTCCCCTGAATACGGCAAGGGATTTCATTACGAGGACGTCAATGTTTACAGGGTGGAACCGTCCCTGGGCCGGGAACTGCTGGCCAAGGCCATCTGGGCCGTCATCTGGAGCTCCGTCGGCATCCTGCTCTATGTCAGCTTCCGGTTTGAGTTCAAATCCGGAGTAACGGCGGTGGTTGCCCTTGTTCATGATGTGATTGTGGTAATGGGCATGGCTTCCCTGCTGCGCCTGGAGGTAAACGGACCGTTCCTGGCGGCGGTACTCACCACGGTCGGCTATTCCATCAACGACACCATCGTGATTTACGACAGGATCCGGGAGAATATGAAAGCGCGCAAGAAGGGAGAGACTTTCGAGGAATTGGTGAACCGGGCCATTTTGTCCGTCTGGCGGCGCTGCATCAATACCGGCGGCACCACGATAGTGGCGATTATTCCCTTGTTTTTGCTGGTGCCCTCCATCCATGAGTTCACGCTTTCCATGATCGTGGGCGTGATCACAGGGACTTACTCGTCCATTTTCATCGCCAGCGCCCTCTGGGTTATCTGGAGGAGCTGGACCGAGAAGAAGCAGCGGAGCAAACAGCCGTTCGTCAAAGCGGGAATTTGATAATACGATTTTTCGCGCAGCGAAAATATGGCCGAACCTAAGATACACCGTGCACAGTTTATCCCGAGGTAGTTTTTAATTCTCCGAAGCTTGCCTGGGGTTGTTGCCAAAAAAAACGGACTGTGCTATAATATACAAGTCCGGCGCCGGGCGGGGCCGGCTTAAAGCCGGACGGCATAAGGAGTGTGAACGGCTGAATGGATATAATCTCTAATATATTGAAGATCGTGGTCTTCGTTGTTTCCGTCGTCTTGACATTTGTGGTGGCTTTTCAATCCAGCAAGGCCGAAGGGCTGGGGAGCATCGGCGGCGGGGCCAACCTTTTCTTTGCAAAAAACAAAGGCCTGGAAGGTTTTTTGGACCGCATGACCCTGATCTTCGCCAGCCTCTTCTTCGTGCTGGTGCTTGCCATCAGGATTATGGCGAAATATTATCAGTAAACATCCGGTGGGATAAAGCGAGGATGCAAAAACGGTTGTCCGGGGATTCGGTCGGCCGTTTTTTTCCATATAAGGAAATGGCGTTGTTACTTTAAATTCCAGGTTTTGCCGCTTAATATAGCGTATGGCTGCCATTAGGCGATGGATATTTAGAGGCAAGACGTAAAATCGTCATAAACAACGCAAATTGCTCAGATATTAACCTGTATTTGCGATATACCGATATATATAATGACGTCCGCCGGATTTTTTCCGTAAACCCGTTGCGCCGGTGAATATTGCCTTATCTGCAGGAATAAGCGATTTCTTGTCGAAATGGTAACTAATTGATAGGCAGGCAACTGGAGGCAGGAGGGGTCGCCGTGAAATTACCGTATTTATTGGTGTTTTTTATTTGCCTCATCGTAGCTTCAGTATATGGGGGATCGTATTTTGAAAAAACTTCCACCATGTATTTTCTGTTGACCGCATTAGCTCCGATAGCGCTGGTGGTTGCCTTGTTTGTGATATTGAACAGAACCACATTCAGTGATTTGCGGATTATGCAGGACGTTTTCGATATGCTGAGAAACAACGATTTGTCGTTCCAGATGGGGTCGACCAAGGGCGAATTCGGCACCTTGTTTAAAGCCATCAACGAGACCACGGATCAGTGGCGTGCGATGCTGGAGGAAAACCTTGATGCCTCGGAGCAGTTGGCCATGGCGGCTCAGGACATGTTTAAGTTGACCGAATCCGTACAAATCGCCACGCAGGAGATCAGCAGCACCGTCGAGCAAATCGCCCGGGGCACCGAGGAGCAATCCCTCAACATAGAGCAGACGTCCGAGGCGGCCCAGCAGATGGCTTCCATCGCCCAGCAGGTTGCCATCGAGGCGCAGAGGGCGTCCGGGTTGTCAACCCAGGCCTCTCACCTGGCCAAAAACGGCATGGAATTGGCCCAATCGGCCAAGGACAGGATCTTAAGGGTGCGGGACACAGTGGGACAGTCCGCTGAGGTTGTCCGGCGTCTGGGGCAGCGCTCCCAGGAGATCGGAAAGATTGTGGACGTGATCAGGGGCATTTCCAGGCAGACCAACCTGCTGGCCTTGAATGCGGCCATTGAGGCGGCCAGGGCGGGCGAACACGGCCGGGGCTTTTCGGTGGTTGCGGACGAAGTCCGCTCGCTGGCTGAGCAGTCCACCAATTCCGCCGCACAGATTGTTAATATGATTAAAGAAATTCAAATAGAAACCCAGGCCGCCGTGGAAGCCATGAAGGTCGGACGGCAGGCGGTGGAGGAAGGGGCGGAGCTGGTCAGCAATGCCAGCGACGCGTTCACCGAGATCATGCAGGGGGTTATTCAAACCGTGAACACGGTTCAGGAGATCGCCGCCGCCGCCGAGGAACAGGCCGCAAGCAGCGAGGAGATGACCGGGACCATGGAGAGCATCTCCGGCATTTCCAAAAAGACCGCAGCCGGAAGCCGGCAAGTGGCGGCCGCGGTTCAGGAGCAGAGGTCAACCACGGAAAGCCTGGCCATCTCAGCGGCGTCGCTCCTGGAGATGGCGGACAGGCTGACCGCCCGCGTGGGCAGGTTCAAGGTCAACCCTTCTTTCGAACGGTGCTGGCGCATCATGAACTGCAATTTTACCAGTTGCCCGGCATACCAGGCCGAAGAGGAGAAATGTTGGTATATACCCAATACTTTGTGCGGCGTCGGCTGCGCCCATGACGGTCTGCCGCTGGGCACCATCACCGAGAAAAGGGCGATTTGCCACACCTGTCCGGTATTCAAGTACAACACCTCCAGAGGCGAAACGGGCGAGGAGGATACCGCAGCGTCGGGAGAAGAGACAGCTTAAACTTAAAAAGCGCCGGACGGCGCTTTTTTTTACGTCTGCTTCCGTCTGCCCGGTCTTGAAAGTTTATTTTGTATAATAGTTTACTTGCGGCGAAATTTCGGCTACAATATTTACTGTTAGCGAAGCAATTGCGTTGTTACCTTAATTCAAGGTCTTGCCACTAAATGTAGTATATGGCTGCCATTAGGCTATCGTTGGTGGCAAGACGTAAAGTTATCCTAACAACGCAAATTGCTCTTACCATTGCAAAAGGAGCAAAGCATGGGCGGAGATCGCAAAATCATCAACACCAACCGCCAGGCGCGGCATGAATATTTCATCGAGGAGACCCTGGAGGCGGGCATCGCCCTGACCGGGACCGAATTGAAATCCCTGCGGGACGGGAAGGGGAACCTGAAGGACAGCTTCGCCCGCATTGAACGCGGCGAGGTGTTTTTATACAACATGCATATTTCGCCGTATGATTTCGGCAACAGATACAACCACGACCCTTTGCGGACCAGAAAACTGCTGCTGCACAAGGGCGAGATTATCCGCCTTTCCGCCAAGCTCAGGGAGAAAGGCCTGACACTGGTGCCCACGGTGATGTATTTTAATGAAAAGGGCAAAGTGAAACTGGAGCTGGGTTTGGCCAGGGGGAAGAAGCTGCATGACAAAAGGGAGGCCATGGCCGAACGGGACGCGAAGCGGGAGATCGAGCGGGGGATGAGAGGGAAGAACAGATGAATGGGATTCCAGGACGGCATATTCCGTTATTACACATTTCCTTGTTTTTATGGTATAATAGAAGCGCGATATATATTGAGTCTGCTTGGGTTACTGGTTACTGAAAAAGGGGGCGACCGGTTTCGACGGGAAGCGCGGAGGCAAGGTAAGCGGGCCGAGGGCGCCGTTGGCCTCGTTAAAAAACGGCAGCACTTTATAAGTGCCAATAACGATTTAGCTTACGCCGCTTAATCAAGCGGCCGTCCGAACCGTTCTTAGCCCGAGAGGGCGGGGAAGGCGTCAAATAAATCGGGATGCTCTTGCGCCGATGCTCGGAGGCGCAGGCCAAGATCATCGAGCTGGCTGATGCGCAGGGCGCCCGCGCCCGGCGTTGAAGCGAGACAATAAACCGCGGGCTGCGCCCGGAGAAAGCCTTGCAGTCGTCTTTTCGGACGGGGGTTCAACTCCCCCCGCCTCCACCACAATGGAATCCATCAAATATAGACATACCAAGTATTTTAGCCCTTCCTTTGCGGGAGGGCTTTTACACTGGTATAATTATTGGTGTAGTTCCGGGCGCAGCCCGTAATTTATTTTCTTGCTTCAGCTTTATAAAACAGGCGATAAATACCTTTTTATTAATCCTCAGAATTAAAGGTAAAGCCAAAGAGTTCGTGAAAACTTTTCCTGATATTATAAGCCCATAGAATAATCACCGGAAGAAGAAAAAAAGAAGCTGCTCCAACTGCAGAAAACAAAGCTTAATATTCGATGCACTTTATTAGTTACGAGCGCTAGAGTTTACCATCCACTTTGCCTCCGAAACTGCCGCATCCTGGCAGGTCATTCCAGTTTCGGGTGAGAAACGCAGGAAAGAAATTTTCTTACCTTTATACATACGGAAGCGTCAGATGCGAGCATGGCAAGGCGGAGCACCTTTCATTAATCTCATTGATTATGAAAGGTGCGACAACGCAGCCAGGCGACGCAGATCACGCTTCCAAAATTTCTTTCCTGCAGATATACCTCTTCCAGTTAATCAGGCATCCTAAAATTATAGGTAATGATTGGCTTTAAAAAAGACAGGTTCGGTTAATGTTCATCCCTGAATGCCTCACCTTAAGCCATCCGGGCTTCATGGGGGGAACAAAAAGGGTGAGCTTTATTTTTGACAATAAGCAAAACCCCGCTTCCGTATTTGAAGCGGGGCGCTTTGTATAACAGGGTATAATGGTCAGACTGCTCTGAATTGCGCGCCGTTACTTGTTGAAGCAGCAGCAGATGATTATAACTACGGCAATAACAATGACGATGCAGCAGAGATTCTCGTCACCGAATAAATTGCCACCACCCACGAACATCATCCTCCTTATCGACTACTTTTAATCATTCTTCATTTCAATATATGACCTGCGATGCGGGGAGGAATACGGATAAAGGTTCATCATTCCGTGCTTTACGCGCAATTTTGCGGTCGGACGGGGATGTAATGATTGATGATCATGGTAAGACGGGCCGGATCTAATTTTTGGTTCGGGATCCGAAGGTAAATATGATATAATCCAGATATAAAGACCGGGAGGAGGATGGACAAAAAAAGACAGGGCCATGGCATGTTCTGGGAAATCCCCGCGCGAAAAAATCTGATATGCTAGCGGTGACTGTTAAATCTTAATTTACGGGGGTGATGCCATTATGGGCGGCGTAATCCGCTTTGGAGTGTCGCTGGAGCCGCAACTTTTGGACAAATTCGACGAGATAATCGGCAAAAAAGGGTATCAAAACCGTTCCGAAGCAATCCGCGATTTAATCAGGCGATTATTAATCGAAGAACAATGGGAGGATAAATCCGGGGAAAGCGTGGGAACCATTACCCTGGTATATGATCACACCATCCGGGAACTCAGCGATAGGCTGACGGAGCTGCAGCACGAATACCATCACGAGATAATTTCCGCCCTTCATGTGCATCTCGATGATCGGGACTGCCTTGAAGTCTTGGTGGTGAAAGCGGCGGCGGATGAAGCCAGGCGCATCTCGGACAGGCTGATCAGCACCAGGGGTGTGAAGCATGGCAAGCTGGTCATGACCGGCACTTTATCCAGTGAATGGTAACCAGTAGTATATAAGCTATTGTTGATACTGATTAACTGGCTGATGGTTGACGATCACTGTTTGTTGAAGCGCCGCATACCGGACAGCCCTGCATGCGCAGGGGCTTTTCCAAGTGGGCTTTGAAAAGCAACGTTTCATCGGAAAATATGTCACGCGTGCCGCCGTCAGCCAGGACCGACCCTTTACTCAGGACAATGGTCCTTTCACATAAATCCAAAACCAGGTCCAGGTCATGGGTGGCGATGATCTTGGTATGCTTAAATCCCGCAAGGGTTTGAATGAGATGGCGGCGCGAAAATGGATCCAGGGCCGCGGACGGTTCATCTATCACCAGGATGTCGGGGGACATGGACAAGACGGCTGCGATGGACACCGCGCGTTTCTCTCCGCCGGAAAGTTTATGAGGAGGGCGGTTCATCAAGTGGGAAGCGCCGACCGCTTCCAAAGCCCGGCGCACCCGATCCTCGACCTCCTGCAGAGGAAGCCTCAGGTTCAGGGGTCCAAAAGCCACATCATCATAAACCGTGGGCATAAAGAGCTGATCATCCGGATCTTGAAAGATCATGCCCACGCTTTGCCGGATCCGGACGAGGGTTTCCGAGGTCACCGGCCAATCCCCCACCCGGACGGTTCCGGAAGTCGGAAGGAGGATCCCGCTTAAATGCCAGAGCAAAGTGGATTTTCCGGCCCCGTTGGCCCCCACCACGCCCACTGACTCGCCGTGCGTTATCCGGAAAGAGACGCCTTGAAGAGCGTGCTGGCCGCCGGGATAGATATATTTCAAATCGTTCACTTCTACAAGATGATGGCTTATTTAAAACACCCCCGATAGGAATTAAGGGAACAACGCAATTGCCTTTTATAACACTTTTAGAGCAGACCCCAAATATTCCGGTATATTAATCAGGCGTACAAGCGTAAAATAACACAGCCAACTGGAGATATAGACAAAATCCCGGGTCCGGAAAGCGGAAGCATCCGCCGGCCTGATTTCTCCCGCAAAGCCCCGGCAACGCATAGCCTGATAAATCCGGTAAGCCCGATCCACGGTACGCAACAGAAGCCGTCCAAGAAAGGAACCCCACGCCTTGAAAGAAATTTTGCCCCCGTTTCGGGAGCGCAGCGAATAAGCCCGAACAATTCTGGCGCTTTCTTCCATCAGCAGTTCCAGGTATCTGTACATCAACAGCAATTGCGTAACAAAGATCCGCGGGGCCTTCAACCGGGACATGGCCATGCAAATCCCCTCCATCCCCGAGGTGGCGATAAGAATCAGGACGGCCAATACCGACAAGCCTAAACGAAGCATGATCGAGAAAAAAGACAGCCATCCGCCGGTAATTGTGACATGTCCGAAGATCGGGAAAGGCGTCTGATCGAAGATCGGATTGAGAATGCCGATCCCCAGGATGAAGGGGGCTGCGAAAAGCGCGCGGGCCAATAATTTGGAAGCGGGCAATTCCCCGAGAATGATGGTGGCCAGCGGATATAAGGCCATCGGCAATAAACCGGCGACGGCGTATTTACCGAAAGACGCCGTAAAGATTAAAAAAGCCAGGGTGATCAGAAGCTTCCCGATGGGATGGATGCGATGGATGGGCGTCTCTTTCCGGGCAAGTTCATCCAGAAGCCGCAGGTTCAGGATGGAATTCATAATATCAGCCATCAGGCGCTCCTTTCAGAGGCAATTGTGTTGTTACCTTAATTTAAGGTCTTGCCACTTAATATAGTGTATGGCTGCCAGTAGGCTATCGATATTTAGCGGCAAGACGTAAAATCATCATAACAACGCAAATTGCCCTTCCAAGGATCTACTTGCTTGCGCGTTTTTTGGCGAGTTGTAAACCGAATCCGATTAATGATACAAGGAACAAAGTCATCAAAGCGCCCGCAATGCCGGAAAGACTGGTGCCGCCTTTGTTTGCGGCATCGGTATTCGCCGGCTGCTGCTTTTTAAAGCCGTAGTCCGGGAAAACCGAGATTTTCTTCTGCAGCTCCGTTAAAGATGAAACGATCCCGCTGCGGATTCGCAGATCTTTTCCTCCGACGGTTTTTGATACAGACCATTCCAGTCCGTCGGGGTATGAGGACGCGAACCAGGAAATAAAACCCCCGGTCAGGAAAGCCAGTAAAAGGATGGCGGCAATGGCCCGCTTTAAGGACATATTCCCGTAAGCTTCTCCGGCGGCGGTTTTTTCCAGGATCTCCGGCCGGACCTGCCGGACGAACAAAATTACGGCGGCGGTGATAAGCCCTTCAAAGACTCCTATGGCAAGGTGGATGGGTTGCATCAGCAGCACGAAGATCTTAAACGGCAGTTCGGTTATACCGGAAAAGACGGTTTCTAGCACCACGCTGAAGGATCCGAATTGCAGCCCGATTATGGAGGCCAGAATTGCGCCGGCGGCAATCCGCCACGGCACGGCATTTTTACCCGCGATGGGTCTATAAACAAGGGGGTACGCGATAAAACACGAATAAAACCCGAGATTGATGATGTTGCATCCAAGGGCCAAAAGCCCTCCGTCGCAGAAAATAAGGGCCTGAATGACCAGAATGGAAACCATGGCCAAAAAGCCGGCGGAAGGCCCGAGTAAAACCGCAAGAATCATTCCCCCGCCCAAGTGGCCGCTGGAAGCCGTACCCGGAATCGTGAAGTTGATCATCTGAGCCGTAAAAATAAATGCGCCCAAAACGCCCATTAAAGGCGCTTTGGCCTCGTCAAGATTTTTCCGGACTTTTTTCGCCGAATAGGCTGTGATCCCCGCGGCAGCCGCCCACATGACCCCGCCGACGGCCGGCGAGATCAAGGCATCGGACATGTGCATGGTTATCGCCTCCAGATAAGACATACATTGGTATTACTTTTTTTAAAAATATAACACCCACTCCGGAAAAAGTCAAGTTTAAAAAAATATGAGCAATTTGCGTTGTTACCCTAATTTAAAGTCTTGCATTAGATATAGTGTATACCTACATTTAAGCTATCGATATTTAGGGCAAGACGTAAAATTTCCATAACAATGCAAATTGTTCAAATAAGAAGATCTAGCGCAATGCTCCAAGACGGTCGATCACAAAATCCACATTCACTTTAAAATCCGCTTCGGGATAACGGCGGCGCCAGTCGGGGATGGAGAATTTATCGCCCCGCCGGATGCGGTAGTAATAGCCCAATTCCAGAGGATCGCTTCCCATGGATTGCAGCCTGCGCAGGAGAAGAATGAAGCGGCGGCGCAGATAAGAAGCGCTTTTATTTTCCATCATTTCTATCTTTTCCGGCGACAGATGATGCCGCAAGCCTCCAAGTTCGTTCAGGAACCCCCGGAGCCGGATGCGTATGGCAAACAGAATCCGATTTTTTTTAAAGCAGGCGGTAATTTCTGTCTTCCCCCGCATCAGCGTAAAAGAGGAGGGTATATTATGGTGGAAAGGGATGGATACCTGGGGCGTTTTTTTGTTGTTCAGTAAAATACCCAACAGCACTGATTCCTGCACGTCAAGCATTCCCACCATGCGATCCCTGTTGAATACGCCGGTTCCTATGAATTTAATGGTATGGTTGTCATCGCTCGGACGGATGACCGGAAGGATAGGATCAGCCAGGGGATCCTCGATGTTTCTGAACAGCATCCACTTTTTAAACGAGATGATGGGATTCTGGATATTTGACACGAAAGACCGGATATTCTGATCGTGAAATTCCACTTCCAGCCATTGGATATTTAAAACCGCTTCTGCGCTGGGGGCCGCTATCATAATCTGGGCGCTAGGTGGAAACCGGGCCTGCCGGTTTAAAAAATCCATGGCCGGAAGAATACCTCTTCTGGCAAACGCTTCACCCAGGATGACGCTGCGGCATTGACCCATGAAAAGCGCGTGTTCTTCCCGGCTTTGCATGTCAAGGTAGGCGGGGGAAAGGCGGCGGGCGTCGGCCGTGCGAAGAATATAGTCCTTTTTCGTCATATCCAATAAAAAACCCGACAATTCCCTGGTTTTTATCAGGGGCATGCGGATGCCCAGGCGCAGCATATCTCCAGGCAGGGCGTCGATGCCGATCAGGCTTATAATCATGCGCTGATCGATGTCTTCGATATCATAACACCCGGAAAAAACCGTCAATGCCGCCAGTATCATACATATGCGGGTGCGTTTTACAGTTGACAAGGCTTATCCCTCCTGAACCGGATCAGGGCGGCCATCCACGGTACGATCCCGATCAGCAACAGAATGACTGTTATAAAGTTATTAAGCTTATTGAATATTAAATATATCTGGGTAATATTCAAGGGAATTCCGGCCAGAATCAGGATCAATAAAGAAGTCCCCACGGTAAACCAGCCCAGTTCCATGGATGTGGAGCATAATTCCCTGTAAAACTTGCTGACGAGGCAGACCGTTTGGCTGATGGCCACGAGATTAAAAGCGTACCATGTGATTATAAAGAGAAGCCCCGCCTGTTCCAGGAGAAGAATGGGAAAATCAATGATGTGAAAGAATTCCATGGTGGGCCAGGCCATTTTTTCAACGGCCTGTATGCCGAAGACGCCTACCGCACCGAGAATCGACAGGAAAAACAGTGGAAGAATAAGCGCCAGGGAGGAAATCCCGATTTTAACCACGCTTTTAGTCCGCCGGATATAGGGCAGGTATAAAAAAATCGAATATACGGGGTAAAAGACAAAAATCAAGTCGAAGGCCGCCTCAAACCAGGCGGCGGGGGTTCCCGCCAAGCATGGCCTAAAATGCGGCGTATGCACATAAAATAAGCCCATAAAGACCAGCAAGTAAATGATGAGCAAGGGCGGGATCAGCATGAACCCGGCCAGCCGGCTGATGGCCCTGATCCCATGCAAGACCAGGTACAAGACGACTGCCCAAAAAATCATCATGATAAAAAAGTAAGGAGTGCGCTGGAAAAAATATGTCATGACCATTATCAGGGATATCCTGACGCCGCCGGAAAGAAAAAAGAGCACTAAAGTCAGAAAGACGGCTCCGAATACTGTTCCGAGCCAATTCCCGAGAAGTTTCCGATAGATAAATATGATGTCCTTCCCCGGAAACACCTGGTGAAGTTTGGCGGCGCTGAAAAACACCGGAATTACAAAAACAGCCGCGGGCAGCAGGGCCAAATATGAATTATAATTAAGGCGTCCGGTGTTTATTTTGGTAAGCCATAAAAAACCCCAGCCGATAAAAGCATGAACAATCAGGGCAATGACCAGGTTGTCGGGAATCAGGGGGTGCTTTTTCGGATCATTCCGCATCTTCCTCCTCCTTTTCGCCGCCGGACATTTCCATGCGTTTTCTGTTAATGGGATGATAAGTACGGGGCCGCTTGATTCGCAGCCATAAGGGAATACGGAATACGGTGTCTCTTAATTCCGCGGGTTGCATCGGCCCCCAGGGGGCCAGAAAGGAGGTGCCGAAAGACTCCAGAGTGGCTGCATGGCCAAGGATGAAAACGCCGCTGATGGTAAGGCCTACGATGCCGAAAGCGGAAGCGCTGATAATCATGATGAATTTTAGGATCCTCCAGGGGATGCTGATTGAAAAATCGGGGGTGCTGAAGGCTGCAATGGCGGTAATGGACACGACCACCAGGGAGGTGCCGGAGACCAGATGGTCGTGGACGGCCGCGAACGCTACAGCGACACCGGTCACCACGCCCAGTGTGATATTAATGGTTCTGGGCAATCTTAGGCCCGCCTCGCGGAAAATTTCCACGATGATTTCCAGGATGAGGACCTCGACAAAAATGGGATATGGAATGCCCCTGCGGCTTTCGGATATGGTGTAGGCGAAATTGGTGGGCAGCAATTCGGGATTGAACGACGCCAGGGCTATATAAAGGCCGGGAAAAGCCACCGCGATGTTGTTGCCCAGAAGCCTCAGCAAGCGCAAGAAACTGCCGAGATAAAAGCCGAAATAATAATCTTCGGGACTCTGATAAAATTCGTTGATGGTGACGGGGACGATTAGGGCGAAGGGGCTTTTGTCCACAAGCACGGCGACCCGCCCCTCGAGTATCCCCGCCACCGCTTTGTCCGGGCGCTCCGTGCTTTGAATCAGAGGGAATAAAGTCATATTGTTATCCGTGATGAGCTGCTCGATATATCCCGAGTCCAGAATGCCGTCTACCTTGATGGCGCCGATGCGTTCCCTGACGTTGCGGACCAGGGCGGGGTTCGCCACGCCGGAGAGGTAAATCAGTTCTACGGAAGTTTTAGTACGGGTTCCCACTTTAATCTCTTCAATCCTGAGGCCGGGATCGCTGATCCACCGTCGGATCATGGCGGTATTGACGGAGATGGTCTCAGTAAAGCCCTCCCGCGGCCCCCGGATCAGGGTTTCGCCTTTAGGCTCAGCGATTGGTCTCAATTGCCAGCCCGGAATCTCCATGGCCAGCATTAAGCACTGTCCTTGCTCCCAAATGAGGAAAAGGGCATATCCCTTGGACATATCCGCCAGGACCGCTTCCAGGGACGGGGATGTAGCTGGTGAAAAATGCGCACTGTCCGGAGGCATTTTCGCCAGATCATGCATTTGTCCAAACAATATGCCCTCATTTACCAGGCCGTTAAAGTAAACGGCGGCGGTTAGCCCGGAAGAGCCGGGCATGGGATGAATAATGCGCAAATCTGCGGGATTGCCCAGGCGATCTTTGATATTTTGCAGCGTTTCCGCAAGGTTTGAGGCAATCAATGTTTTTTCAGCTTGATTCGCCATTAAAAAATCCTTTTAAAAAATAAAAAACCTGCGTGGTAAGAGTATTACCGTAACAGATTTTTTTATGCACTCGTAAAAAGCCGGTTTTTAACAGAAAAGCCCGGGTGCCTTCATTTTTTCAGGGTCAGGGCGATGCGTTTTCTTTCCATGTCTATTTGCAGCACTTTTACCTGCTCCGCCGACCCTGCGCCTCTTAAGAAAGGCCAGCCGGTTTTGACAGGCCCGATAAATTTTTCGGCCGAACTGCTACGGATTTTCCAGGAAAGCTTGCGCGCCGTATTTTTGTGCCAGAATGCCCAGCAGCATTCCGTAAAGGATGTGCAGCAAGAGCAGGATCAAACTGTGCCATGGATGGCTTTCCATTATGGAGGTAATCCCTAAAGACATCAGGCCGCCGGTAAATAAAAACCATACAGCCCCGCCATACCCGAACCCCTTGGATAAAAAAAACCTGGGGCCTGTAAAATGTAACAGATAAATAAAAAAAACGCCCAGAAAAGCGCCAAGGATGAAGTCTGCGCAAAACCCCACCAGCAGGGCGGCAAAAGGGAACGATGACAAGGAAATATCGCGGAAAAACATGCCCGCGGCCATATGACAGAAGAGGCAGTCCAAAGCGCCGGAGAAGAATAGGAATATGGAAAGCAGGCATTTCACAAGGTTTGCAACGGCCCCCAGGATCATACCGAGGACTAACTTATCTTTTATCAAGGGCATACCTCGTTGCCGCATGTATAAGTATTATTAGCATTTACTATCCCGGATTCTTTATGCAGTTTCTTATAAACACATCATACCGGTGTCTTATCGGCGTTTTCCTTGGTCTTGAGATCGGTTCCATGGATCCAGATGCCGTAATACGGTGTTTTCCGAATTCCGGGTTCCGCAGTAAAAGGGGAAACCAGGAGATAAAGATATCATGGCGCATCCCGACTTTTTTAGAATATTGCGCAATGCCTGACCTCCCTGTTTTAAGTTAAGCCAATTGCGTTGTTACCTTCATTCAAGGTCTTGCCATTAAATATAGTGTATGGTTATCATTAGGCTATCGATATTCAGTGGCAAGACGTAAAAATATCGTTACAACACAAATTGCTCAAGTTTATCGCCGACAGTTAAAGCGTTGTGAGAAACTCACCCCTGCCCTCTCTTTTTCGGAAGAGAGGGTAACCCAGAGCCTTCGAAGCCTTATTGTGTTCCCCTCTATTCCGCAGAAGAGAGAACGGGGGTGAAGCGCTCTACCATGGCGGGGTATTTGGCCAGGTCTTTCCGGCCTTTTTCGGTCAAAGCATACAAACCCTTTTCTACCCGGTCAAACCATCCATAAAAATTTTTTCCCAGAATGGACTGGGTTTTGGGGCCGGCGCCGAATCTTCCCCGCAAATCCTTCGGGGCAAGGGGTCCGAATTTGTCAAGGCAGCATGCGATGCGAATGCAGTTTTCACGGTAGGCGGTCATAATTTCCCGGCGGGAGCTGCCGCCGGCATTATAGTCTCCGGAGCGGCCTTCAATCTCGCGGATAATATGAAGTCGTTTACGTCGGGAAGAGCGCCTGCTTCCGGCACGGTCAAAAGGCGCCGGATGGAGCAGGATTTCCACTGTTGCGTTTTCTTTTCCTAAAGCCACGGTGATCAATCCCAGTTCCAAACGGCGCAGTAGGCGGAACATGCCTCTGAGAGCGGAAAGGGCCTTGCACCCTTTTGGCCGGGGCACGGCCACATAGACGGAATCCGCCGATTCCTGGCGCTTTACGGCCTGTAAAATCAGTGGCAGGGTAAAATTTCGTTTCAACTCGATTACCACCAGTTCTTCGCCACGAAGAGCGGTGATATCGCAGTTTTTTACCTCACCGTACACGGCGTACCCTTGCCGGACGAGGTAATCATGGATTGGCCGGTAAAGGTCGGTTTCCTTGACGGATGGTTTCTTCATTATCGCCATGGTTAAAACTGCTCCATAAGATTGAGCATTTTCAGCGTGGCTTTTATGGCGGCGGCGGTTTGGTCCGAATCCAGACCCCTGGTTTTAAATTCCTTGTTATGCTCCCAGGTGATAACCGTTTCCACAAGGGCTTCCGTGCTTCCGCCCGGAGGAATGGTGACCACATAATCCGTGAGAGTGGGAAGGCATTTGCCGATCGATGCGTAAATCTTCGACAGCGCCTTCATGAAAGCATCGTATTGCCCGTCTCCGGTGGCAGTCTCTTCGTATGTTTTTCCGTCGATCTCTACGCAAAGGGTGGCTACAGGCTTAAGGCCGTATGCGTTGCAGATGTAATAATTTCTTATTTTGATCTTTTCCTTCAAGGTCCCGCTCCCCAGTACATCCGAAATGATATAGGGCAGATCCTCTGCGGTGATGTTCTTCTTCTTGTCGCCAAGTTCCACCACCATTTCAGTGACTTTCGCCATGGATCCGGGATCCAGCTCGATTCCGAGGTCTTCCAGATTTTTTTTGATGCTTGCCTTGCCGGAGGACTTTCCCAGGGCGTATTTGCGGACCCGGCCGAACCTTTCGGGCATGAGATTATTGTAATAAAGGTTTCCCTTGCTGTCGCCGTCCGCGTGCACGCCGCAGGTTTGAGTAAACACATGATCCCCCACGATGGGCTTATTGGCGGAGATGCGCAGCCCGGCAAAAGTTTCCACCAGTTTGCTGATTTTGACAAGCATATTCTCGCGGATGGACAGTTCGCACGAGAGGTGGTCCTTCAGCACCGCGGCGAGACTGGCCAGGGGTGTGTTGCCGGCCCGTTCGCCCAAGCCGTTGACGGTGGCATGGACGCCCGAGCAGCCCGCTTTAACGGCTGCCAGGGAATTGGCAACGGACAGGTCGTAATCGTTATGCCCGTGAAAGTCAAACTTGAGATCCGGAAAACGGCTGATCACCTCCCGGCAATACCGGTATGTATCGTCCGGGGTAAGGATTCCCAGCGTGTCCGGAAGCATGAACCTCTTGATCTTCAGATCCCGCAGGGACGACAGCAAAAGATATACATATTCCGGGGATTCCTTCATTCCATTGGACCAGTCTTCCAGATATACATTGGTTTCGATGCCGGATTTTGCGGCGAAGAGCACCGCACCCTTGATATCCGAGATATGCTCTTCCGGAGTCTTTTTCAACTGGATGCGGGCGTGCTTTAAGGAGCCCTTGCAGAGAAGGTTCATGAGCTTTCCGCCTGCATCCCGGATCCAGTCCACGGACTTTCCGCCGTCCACAAAACCGAGGATTTCCACGCTGTCAAGGCAGCCTTTAGATGCGGCCCAGGAAAGGATTTTGCGGGACGCTTCGAATTCTCCGGGTGAAACCCGGGCGGATGCAATTTCTATGCGGTCCACGCCCACTTCGTCGAGGAGCATTTTGGCGATACTGAGTTTTTCCATATCTGTAAAAGCCACGCCGGAAGTCTGCTCGCCGTCCCGCAGGGTGGTGTCCATCAGTTCCACTTTCATTTCCTCTCACTCCTGTCATGCCGTAATAAAGATGCATCACTCATTTTATTCGATTACTATGACCTTTTGCGCCTTGTTGTAAAGGGATGGGCCGATATATATCCGGGAATGAGGAACGGGCAGCATTTTCATCGCATCCGCCTCGCTTCCCGGGGCGCCGGTAAAAAAACAATGGGCGGCTTCCAGCGCCGCCTGCTGAAGCGCTTTCGGTTTTTCCACGGGACTGCGCATCTCGATCTCTTTTTTGCCGTAAGATACCATTCCTTTGGTACACACATAAGACAGCCCGTTTTTTGTCCGCCCCGCACGAAAACCAATCCAAAGTTCCAGGGGAAGATGGGCGCCGTCCATCCCCCTGGTCTTCTCCCGGAAAAATCGAGCGGAGCTTACCGCCGGGCCTGCTCCCCAGTAAACACCTACGGCGTCGGTGTTCGCCAGTACAGCCGAAACCAGTTCGGTCAGAACGATACTCGCGGCCACCGGATCGCCGTTTTCTCCCCCCATTACTCCCACGGTGATATGCGCCCGGTGACGCTCCATGTCTTTCATGGCTGCGGGCCAACGCCAGGCGTACCGGCAGGGTTCCGCCAGTTGATGTCGATGGATGGGAGCCGGAAGATAGTAAATCCCGCAAAGCTTGTCCCCCAAGGAAAAGGTTATTTGGCTGCTTCGTACGGTTACCCGGGAGGGCTGTTGATCCATAGGCCATTTTGTTTTGAAATAGGCGATGATTTTCGCGGCGTCGGGCAGCCGCGAATTGTTGACCGCGATCATCGCCATGCCGGCCTGGGCGGCGGGGCTGTTCATGTTTTTTACAAAATATAGGGACAGCCTGATCATAAGAATCAGCAGAACGAATACCGTGAACAACCAGAGTTTTTTCAAGTGAAAACCTCCAATCATGGTAATACATAATTCTATAAGAGATGGCTTTATCCTGCCGCTCACCTCCCGGCCTGTTTGATACATTTTTGTGCGCGGTCCGGCTTGCACCCGGCCTCATCAGGCAAGAGAGTGAGGCGCAGATCTAGTGGCGGAGAATTTCTTCGAGTCACCGGAGTAAAACGAGCGGCGCGTTTCCATTCCGGAGGAAAAGGCCTAGGGCCAAGTCCGAATGGTGTTTTCGCTCATCCAGGTAAATTTCGGCGCTGCCGGGATGGAACCGGTTAACCTTATGCGCGAAATTTACCGAGTGGCTGCAGCTTGCAATGGGGTCCATGACGCCGTGATGCATATCACCGGAAAATTTTCCGCTCCGGTCACCAGCCCGACGGGATCGGCCTCCCGGGATTCTGCGCCGTATTTTCACGTGCGAACGCCTTTTCATATTCGCCAGTGCGGCCTGCACGGCCAGGGCCGGGCATGACAAAAGCTCCTCGATGCTCCAGCGGAGCATTTTAAAGGTGGATTTCATGCCTGATAGTTTTAACATGCCCTGTGACGGGAGAAGAATACATCATCGGGCAATTTGCGTTGTTTTAAACTTGATCCAAACATATGTTCGCGATATAATATGCTTAAGGCTCAGATGTTTTAGAAAATTAACAGGTGAAAAATGGATAAGTTCCAAACCGTAAAAGGTATGGGAAAGCGAAAGGCGAAATATAAAAAAAATAATCCAATTATAATGTCTTTGACAGTGAGGGGGCGGTTTCGGTGCTGGATCACGATCTCGTCCTCCCCGGCCACGGAAGCGGCGGGGAGCTGTTCAATAGGCTTTTAAAGGAAATCATCCTTCCTATATTCCATGACGTTCAGCCCGCGGACGGAGCAGTGCTGGCCGCCCGCGGAGGACGTCTGCCGGTGTTCACCGCCGACTCCTATGTAATCAAACCTCTCTTCTTTCCCGGCGGGGATATCGGGAAAATCGCGGTAAACGGTACGGTGAACGACCTGGCCATGATGGGGGCCGAACCGGCCTATCTTTCATGCGGCTTTATCATAGAGGAGGGGTTTAAACTTTCGGATTTTCAGAGAATATGCATCTCCATGCGGGAGGCGGCGCGGGAGGCGGGCATTTCCATAGTGACCGGGGATACCAAGGTGATGGGGCGCGGGGAAGCGGACGGCATCTACATCGGCGCCTCCGGAATCGGCTTTGCGGCCGCTGAATACGGATTGAGTCCGGACGAGGTGCGTCCCGGCGATTGCTTGGTAATAAACGGCTCCATCGGGGATCATGGCGCGGCGGTATTGGCGGCGCGTCTTGGAGATCCCTTCCGGGCCGGACTGCTTAGCGATTCGGCCCCATTATGGATGCCCGTTTATGCTTTGATTTCCGCAGGGATAATCCCGCGCGTGATGCGGGACATTACCGGGGGGGGTCTGGCCGGCATCGTAAAAGAACTGGCGGCCGGACAAAAGGTTGATTATATGATCGACGAAAAATCCGTACAGGTGGACCCCGGAGTGACAAAAGCTTGCGCTATCCAAGGATTTGATCCCTATCATATGGCTTGCGGGGGAAGGTTTATAGCTGTGGTGGAAGGAAAGGATGCGAAGCGGGCGAGGGATGTCCTGCGCGGGGTAAAAGAATCCGCGCAGGCGGAAGTTATCGGAATGGTAAGGGAAGGCACGGGGCGCGCCCTGCTGCAAACGGCGGACGGAGGGATGAAGGATTTGGATCCTCCGTCCGGAAAGATGCCGCCGAGGATATGCTGAATCAGTGACGGTATTCAGTAACCGGTAATCAGTTGAAGTTCAACATGGTCCTTTCACTTTCTTTTGAAACAAGCAGTTGCAGGATGCCGTTATTGGCCGGGGCCCCAGTTCTTTATTATTTCCTTCACCGCCCCGGCAATCCGCATCGCCCTGAATTCGATGAATTTGCGGCCTTTCTCGAAATCGATTTTCGCCGCATTTGCCTGTTCGAGGCCTATTTTACGATCCCGCGCGGCAAGGCCGAATTTGCCGATATCTACCATCTCCGGATTTACGCCTCCGAGCCAGCTGGCTTCGCTGAAGTCGGCATGCCCCCCTGATCCTTCGAACCGCAGTTCCGGCGGCGTCTGTCCGCCGGCATCCCATCCGGTGAGAACTTTCATCGTCGGAGTATGCTGATTGTTGAAGGCGCCGCATATCTCCCTGATCACTTTCACCTGTTCAATGGCGCCGTGTCCGCTGACGACCACGCACAGCCGGAATCCCTCGCGTCGGAGAAAATAAAGAAAATCCCGCAGCACCAATTCCAGGGTAAGCGGACGGACATACAGGGATCCGGGATTATGCTCCTTGGTGAGAGTTTCCATCTCCCAATAATCGACAATTCCTTTGTTGCCCTCGAATACCTGATAATTGGTCCCGGTCCCCAGATAAAGCGGGGGAATCAGGACGCCGCCCGCTTCCTTCCATGCCCGCTCCAGGATGGCCTGTCCGACAAAGGGATCGCAGCCAAAGGCCATTGCCTCCCCGTGCCATTCGAGGGGGCTTAGCATCAGCCATGCTACGGGCCTGTTTTTTATCGCCTCCGCCAGATCCGCGGGCCGCATAAATTCATAGCGCCAATGAAATGTCATGTAAATCGCCTCCCGGAAGTTTTATCGATGCTAAATTATGTAAATTTTTTACCTGTAACCAAATGAATGGTATCAATCTATATTTTATTCTTTTCATATATTCCGCATAACCGTTAAGCCAAATCTTTCCTTTATTTTACCATAAGTCGGACATATCACAAACAAGATGTCAAAAAATTCTCTTAAGCAGGTATCAGATATTAAACCGCAATTCGGCAAGTAAGTGATAAAATTGGGCCCAAATATATTGTTATAGAGCAATTTGCGTTGTTATGATGATTTTACGTCTTGCCACTAAATATCGATAGCCTAATGGTAGCCATACACTATATTTGGCGGCAAGGTCTTGAATAAAGGCAACAACGCAATTGCCTATTATAAGAACCGCTTGTTATCCAATATAGACAATAATTATTCTTTCGAAAAAAGGACTTTCCATACTTAATCTCCATCTCCAGGGGCCGGCTATATTCAATCAGGATTTATGTAGCCGCCGTCCGTTACAGCGCCAGAGTATGATTTTACCCACGATGAATATAAGACACAATTGTTATATTTGCCAGACCGAAAACGGTTGAAACCGATGGTAAACTGGTGTACAATAAGACGAAGACAGGAAATATAGACTTTATACTCCGGATTATTGACTCTCCACTCATTAACTCTACGATTCGTGGACTTCATAAAAAAGAAGGTGTTTGGAATCGCACGGGCGGCTGCCGTTAAAAAGCCCGGACTGCGGGGGAACGCAGGAAGTGGAATTTCGGTTATCCTTCAAACCTTGCGTTGTAAACAATGGACCAAGAACTTCTTTATTTTCGCGGGGATAGTTTTTGCGCGCCGTTTTTTCGTGATCCCGGATTTGATACGGGTGGCGCTGGGATTTGCCGTATTTTGCCTGGTTTCTTCAGGGTTGTATATCATCAATGATTTGATGGATCTGGAACACGATCGGGCGCATCCGCGCAAGAGCTTGCGTCCTCTGGCGCGGGGAGCCATATCCATACCGGCGGCATTGGCGGTAATGGTCTTGGCCTTTTCAGCGGGCGCGTATATTGCCTTGCAGTTGGGGCCGGAGTTTTTGTGGGTTGTTTCCGGATATGCGGTTTTGATCATACTATACAGCATGTATTTAAAAAAACTGGCGATTATAGACGTCATGACCATCGCGGCAGGATTTGTCCTCAGGACGCTGGCCGGAACGGTGTTGATTCGCGTGCCGCATTCATCGTGGCTTTTGGTCTGCACTTTGTTGCTGGCCCTTTTCCTGGCCCTCATCAAAAGGCGGCAGGAGCTCTTCGCGGCCAATGCGAACGGCAACGGAGGGCGAAAGGTGCTGGAATCATATTCCGCGGTTTTTCTGGATCAGGCAATCACGATTATCACCGCTTCCACACTCACCGGATATTTCCTCTATACTTTCGGTTCCAAGCACGGGGAGAGGCTGATGCTTACGATACCCTTCGTATTATACGGAGTCTTCCGCTATCTGCTCCTTACACACCGCGAGGGGCTCGGCGAAGAACCCGAAGAGGTGCTCTTGACCGATACGCCTTTTATTGTGAATATTTTTTTGTGGATTGTCACCAGCATGGTTTTGATTTATATCAGTTAAATCCGATGTTTTATATCAAAGGAAGGCCATTTCATGCACCTCATCCGCGCGGACCTGCACGTGCATACCGTTTATTCCCCGGACAGCCTGGTTTCCCTGGAGGATGTGGCCCGGATTGCCGGTATAAGGGGGATCGGCTGCATCGCGGTGACGGATCACGATACCATTGAAGGAGCCCTGCGCCTGGCTGACCGGGATTTGCCTTTCCGCTTGATTATCGGGGAAGAGATCCTTGCCCGGGAAGGGGAGATAACGGGCCTCTTTTTATCCGTACGGATCCCCGGAGGGCTGGGGATTTACGAAACCCTATCCCGGATCAAGGAACAGGGCGGCCTGGTGGTTGCGCCTCATCCTTGCGACCGCCTGCGCCGCCATGTGTTGGATGCAGGCGTTTTGAGGCGGATTATCCGTGAGGTGGATATTATTGAGGGGTTCAACGGCCGTACGGTTTTCGCCGGGGATGATGCAGCCGCAACCGCTTTGGGACGTTGTTTCGGCAAACCCCTTATCGCGGGAACGGACTGTCATACCCGGTGGGAATTGGGAAGGTGCGGTTCGATACTTGCCCATTTTTCTTCTGCGGCGGAATTTTTGACCGGCCTGCCCGCCGCCGGAGATTTTTACGGACGGCGGGCGCCCGTCTGGGTGCATCTGATCACCAAATGCGTAAAGTATGCAAACAGGCTGGGGCTCAGAAGGGTGAAGAATGAAGCGTGAAGCGCGAATTATAAACCATATTTCCACAAATCACATGGGAGAGGATGTATGCGATGGGCAAGAAAGCAATCGTGGCGGTGGTTAAGACCAAACCCCGGACAGTCGTCGAGGATACGATAAAGTGCATGGAGATGGCGGGTTTTTGCGACATCCTGCCGAAGGATGCCCCGGTTATTCTGAAGAACAATATTTCCTGGCATTTTCCTTATCCCGGGGCGAACACTACTCCCTGGCAGCTTGAGGCGGCGGTCAAAGCCCTGCAGTCGAACAACTACCGGGCCGTTTGCGTGGAAAATCGTACGGTGGTGACAAACCCATACAAGGGAGAGCGTCTCAACAAGTACGTGGATGTTTTAAAGCGCTACGGCGTGGAGACAAAATACAACTTCAAATCCAGGGACATGCATTGGGTGACATACAAGCCCAAGGCTGAGATGCTGGTTTTAGACAAAATCTTTCCGCACGGCATCAAGGTGCCGGATTTCTTTTGCGGGAAGAGCATCCTGCATCTGCCTACCACCAAATGCCATATTTACACCCAGACCACCGGTTCCATGAAAAACGCCTTCGGAGGCCTCTTAAATACCAAGCGCCATTATTGCCACTCCTGTATTCATGAAACCCTGGTGGACCTGCTGGCGATTCAGAAGGAAATCCACCCCGGGATTTTTACGGTAATGGACGGAACCACCGCCGGAAACGGCCCCGGACCCCGGACAATGCTTCCGGTTTGCAAGGATTATATGCTGGCCTCCGCGGACTCGGCGGCCATCGATGCTATAGCCGCTAAAATGATGGGGTTTGATCCGATGTCCCTGCCTTTTATCCGGATTGCCCATGAAAGAGGACTGGGGATCGGGGATCCAGCCGAAATCGAGGTGGCCGGGGAGGATATCTCCGGCGTCGATTACGGTTTTACGGTGGGGGACAATTTTGCCAGCTCCGTAGGGGACCTGCTCTGGTTCGGACCGCTTAAGTACTTGCAAAGGCTGTTTTTTCATACGCCGCTGGTGAATATTTTCATCTTCGCTTCCTATTTTTATCACGATATGTTCTGGTATCCCGTGAAGGGGAAGAGGATTGTGGATCAATGGAGGAGGCATACATCCTGGGGGGAGCTGTTCGAAAGCTATAAATGATAAGGAGAACCTGCATGAAAATACGGAGGTATTTGACGGGGCGAAATTGTTTTTTTCTGTCCCTTCTGCTTTTTACGGCTTTTAAATTTTTTTTCGCCGCGCGGATTCCGCTAACAGGCGATGAGGCCTATCATTGGACCTGGTCCCGGCATTTGGCTCTCGGCTATTACGACCATCCGCCCATGATCGCCTGGCTGGTTGCTCTGTTCACCCGGATCGGCGGCGGAAGTTTGCTTATGTCAAGAATGGCGCCGATATTGTGCACGGCCCTCACCACCTGGTTCACTTACCTGCTGGGCAGGGAAATGGGAGGGGAAAAGGCGGGCTTTTTGGCGGGATTTTTCAGTCTGACGGCCACAGGCCTTGCGGTGGGATCGATTTTAATCTCTACTGATGCCCCGGCCATCCTTTTCTGGCAGATCACCGTTTATCTTGTCTGGCTTGCCGTAAAAAGAAACCGCGGCGGGTATTGGTATTTGGCCGGAGTTACCGCGGGCCTGGGACTGCTATCCAAGTTTCTCTTTATTCCACTTTTGGGCGGGATTTTTCTTTTTCTGATCCTTTCCGAGACGGAACGCGCCTGGCTGCGGCGCAAGGAGCCCTACCTGGCTCTCGCCGTCGCCTTGGCCCTCTTTACGCCTTTTCTGTATTGGAACAGCAAGAACGGCTGGGCGACGTTCGCATTTAATTTATTAAACAGACATCTGATGAGATTGGACATCTTCGGCCCATTTAAATATTCGGGTTTGCAGATGATGCTTATTGTCACCCCCGTCTTATACGGTGCCATGCTCTGGTCCTTGGCGGTTTTATTTCGTATAGCGGCGCAAAAATCCCATGCGGGACCTGCGGTTAAAAAGCGCACCGCCCTCTTCATTCTCTGTACTGGTTGGATTTTGCCCGTGTTGTTTTTTCTGCAGTCTTTCACCAAGGAGATTGGAGCCCATTGGCCCGCCGCCGGATATGGAACGTGCATGGCGGGTCTGGCCTTGCTTATCAACGGGACGGTTAGAGGGGAAGCGGAATATGAAAAACGAAAAAAAATCCTTTGCTGGATTTACGGCTTCGCTGCGGGGGAAACTGTTCTTTTAATGGCCTTGTCCTTACTGCTGGCGGCGTTGCCGGTTTCCTCATGGGCTAAAATTTTTTCTTTCGCCAAAAAAGAGAAAATCGAAAAAGCTCTCGGGCCTATTTACGGCTGGGAAGAAATGGGACAGGCGGTGAGCAGGCTTAAAGAAGAAACCGGCGCGGATCTCGCCGCAACAAGCAGTTATTCTTTTTCCAGCATGCTTTCGTTCTACACCCCGGAAAAGATGCATATCAGTCTGTTGGGGCCGGGTTCTGTTTATGGGAGAAATTACGACATCTGGGACCGCTGGCGCGAACAGAAGGGCAAGAGCGTGCTGTTCATCAGCCTTAGGCCTATAGACGGTTTCCCGGAAGCGGACCGGATTCTCAGGGAAACGTGCGCAAGTTATAAAACGCTGCCTTCCGTGGGAGTCCGCCATTGCGGCGAGGTTGTGAAGCAGCTGTATTTTGCTGTCGGGTATGATCTGAAGGCGGATCCTTATATTAAAATCAGGGAGAGATATCGGTGGAGTCATAAGCCGTTGATCAGTAATCAGAATCAGTTATCGAAGTAATTTATGAAGATTTATGGCTTATGGAGAAGGGATCTTGTTATGCCGGGAAAAGTATTATTTTACGTCAAACCATATACGGTCAGTTATTACGCTTCGATACCTCCGGAGGTGCCGGAGGCTTTAAAGCGGTACGGCTATGACTTCATTGACTGCTCCACGGAGAAAGAATTTCTGGAACTTCTTCCCGAAGCGGAAGTAGCCGTGGTGGCCGTCTTTAAACCCGGGTGGCTGGCCTCGGCTCCGCATTTAAAGTGGGTGGGCACCTTTGCCGCCGGAAAAGAGGGCATTCCGGAAAAATTCTTGCGGGAGCGGGGATTGAAAGTCACTTTCGGCAGGTTTCACGGCCGTATTATGGCGGAAACCGTCGTCGGCATGATGCTTTTTGCGGCGCGCGGCCTGGGGACCGCATACCGGCTTCAAAAGGATGAACCGTGGTGCGATAAGCTCCTTTTTTGCCGACTCCACACGCTGCGGGGGAAGACCTGCCTCATCCTTGGTCTGGGCAATATCGGCCGCCATGTGGCAAGGCTGACGAAAGCTTTCGGCATGCGCAATATCGGAGTCAAACGGGCTCCGGCGGGTCCGGAGGAAAATGTGGACAGGGTCATCCCCCTGGCGGATTGGCGAAAATACTTGCCCGAGGCGGACCATCTGGTGGCCGTGTTACCCAATGCGCCTGAAACCACTGATTTGATCGGCAGCGGGGAATTGTCCCTGATGAAACCCACAGCCTGCCTGTATAATGTCGGACGCGGCAATTGCATCGATGAAAGCGCCTTGTATGAGGCGCTCCGCGCCGGAAAAATCCGCTGGGCCTGCCTGGATGTATTTAAGAATGAACCGCTTCCCATGGACACCCCCCTGCGCTCTCTGGACAATATCCTGATCATGCCGCACATTTCCGCTTTCGCCCCGGAATATTTCCAGTTGTTCTTCGAGGAATTTCTGGCGGACTTTGCGGAATATGTATGCTAAAAAATTATTGCTTCCTGCTTTCCACAAGAGTGATGCGAATTTTTCCTTTTTGAGGCGCTATGGTGACCGTGCATTCCCTGTTTAACTTCTTGCCCAGGAGGATAACCGCCCCGAACCGGGTGGCGGATACTTCCCACGCATTAGCCTGCAGTTTTTGGGTATAAAACTTCTCCACCGCTTCGGCTTTATCCCTGGTTACAAGGATTACTGTAGAAACGGCGGCGCCCGCCTCTTTATTCTTAATTACTCCCGTAAAACTTTCCACTTCGGCGCCTTTGTAAATGGGGATGTCCCTGGGGAAACTCCCGGGCAGCTTGTTGCCGGGATTTTTTCTTCCGGCGCCGATGTCATACTTTTTTTTCCCGGAAGGCGCCCCAAGTCGTCCGCTAAAAACGGAGCGGCTGTTTATGGTGAACATACAGATCAAACCGGTGACGATTAATGCCGCCACTATATATCCTGCAATTTGCCGGTATTGTTCAGGCACTTTGCTTGCGCCGCCCATAGCGGACAGATCCTGATAAGCCAAGGCCGTTCCCACCACAGCGATAGGCATGGTGCAGATGACCGGTAACAAAAGAATTATGCCGATGCCTCCCAGGATTGCTACGATAAGAATATATAACCAAACCCTAAGCGGATCCGCAAGGAAGAGAGCCGATCCTTTTTTTACGGCATCCTGCGGTTTTTCTCCTTTATCCACCACATATATGATGGAGAACACATATATAATGCCCAGAACTGAAGAACATACCGCGAATAACGGCCTGCCGACAACCGGTACGAAACCGATTATCTTCGCCGCAATCATGCCCGCCCAAAGTCCGATTGTCAAAGACAACGCCGGCAGAAAGGAGCTCATATGGGCGAATATTTCGGTAAATTCGCCTTTTTCCCCTTTATGCAGCTTCAAGCATAAAACGATAAGTCCGCCGATTAGGGGTCCGGCCAAGATGCCGAAGGTTATGAAAGAAAGCAGACATGCCACAAAGGTGGCCCCGACCAACAGGCCGAAGTTTTTTTGATAAATATTCACTATCGTTTGGATGTTTTGTCCGATGTCCATCCGCTTTTCCCCTTTCATATATGGCGGGCCATAATTTTAAATATCCATATAATATTAATGCACTATCTTATCCCTGGCAAGTTCCGCTGCAGTGGCGGCGTCCGGGGCATAGAGGTCCGCGCCGATGGATTTGGCGAAATTATCCGTAACCGGAGCGCCTCCCACCATAATGATGAGGCTGCCGCGCAGGCCCTCCTTCTGGGTGGCCTTGATGATTTTTTCCATGTTGACCATGGTCGTGGTGAGCAGGGCGGACATGGCGAGAATGTGCGGATTATGCTCCTTTACAGCCGCGACGTATTTTTCCGCGGAGACGTCGATGCCCAGATCGATGACCTCGAGGCCCACGCTTTCAAACATAATCTTCACCAGGTTTTTTCCGATATCGTGCAGATCCCCCTCCACCGTGCCGATGATGGCCTTACCGATGGGTTTTACGCCGCTTTTCACCAGATGAGGTTTGAGGATCTCCATGCCGGCGTTCATGGCCCTGGAAGCGATCAGTACATCGGGCACGTAAACCTCGTTGATCTTGAATTTGGCGCCAATCACCGCCATGCCGTCCAATAATCCCTGAGACAGGATATCCCCGGGGTCGGCGCCCTCCTCAATGGCTTTCGCTACAAGCTCTTTTACATCCTTCGCCTTGCCCTGCTGCAGCAGTTCGGAAATTTGTTTTAAATCCATGTTCTTTCCTCCCGTTTTTGATTTAACCATTTTTCCGCGTAACTTGCGGTTTTCAGCCGATGTATTTGGCCAGGCCGCGGGATTTTCTGAATTCTCCCGGTGACACTCCCGTCATTTTTTTGAATACTTTCGTGAAATAACTCTGATCCTGAAAGCCGGACAGGCCTGCCACATGGACCAGGGGAATGGCGTCATCCAGCAGGAATTTCTTGCTTTTCTCGATGCGCAGTCCATTCAGGTAATGAACGAAGCTTTGCTTCATTTCATCCTTGAAGAGCTTGCTGAAATAGGTCGGGCTTAAGGCCACCACTTTTGCCACCTTTTCCAGGGTGATCTCGTGCATGTAGTTTTCACGCAGGTAAGTCGTAGCTTTGTATATGATGTCGATGTTCTTGACGTTGGAAAGGTTAAAAACGCTTTCCGTGAAGCGCGCCATGACTCCCGAAAGCCAGATGGCCATTTCATCCAGCGTATATATATTGTTAAGTTCGGCCAGATATCTTGAATTGAGGTTCAAAATATTCTGGTTGTCGGCCCCGCCTTCCAAAGCGGCGCGGGATAGCGTGACCACCAGTTCGGTTACACGGGTACGGATGGTTTCCAGGCTGTTCCCCTGGGCGAAAAAAATCGTGCCGAGGATTTCGTTCAATAGCTCTTTTGCGCCCGCCTTGTCTCCCAGGCGGATTTTAACGGCCAGTTCCTTTTCCTTTTCCAGCGGGTAGGCGATTTGCGCCGGAATGCCGTTCTTCATGCCGTGAAGGCACTGCGAAATAGACGCCTGCTGCTCGAAAAAGGCGCTGTTTACGGCCAGTATATTTTCGGCGCCGAATTTCGAGAGATGCGAGGCTGCGGCGAAAAGTATCAACGCCATGCTGTTGACTGTCTGGGGTTTCAGAATCGGGATGCCGTTTAAAGCATGGTAAAGCAAAGCGATTTCATCGGCGCTGATCCCCTGTTTTACAAGAATATCCGTGATGAGCGCATCCTCTGGGCTGGTCATGAGCACCGGACCGGCAACCAGCGCGCAGGCCATCCTATGCTCCGCCATGACCGGCGCCGCCCAGTGCACCAGTCCGAAGGGGCAGAAGAATATGTACGCCTCCCCGAAATATTCCGCCTGATAGCTCCCGTACAGGTGCGCACGGCAGCATTCCTCGGCTTTTTTGAATTTCTCCTGTATGATCCGGCAGAATGGGCAGGAATCATCGGAAGCCCCGCCCGGCAGGATGTTTTTACCTTTCTGGTCCACCAGAAATGCGCGCACCCGGGTGGAATCGGCATATGCCCGGATGGTTTTAACGGCTTTTTCCAACTCCTCCATGGCCACCTCCCGGAAATGACATTATATATTTTCGAGGTGAACGCCGGAGGTCCTTTTTTGAAAAAACGGGACGGTGACTATTTTCAATCCACTTTCATCATATACCTGCCTCTGATGATTTTTATTGTAATTTTTTTTTATACTTGGCAATAATTTGTGCATTTCCCGGTGAAAGCCAAGAAAATACCACGCATCTTAAAAAAAACATATACTCTTTAACCGCAAGGTTATATTTTAAAGTAGGAAAGGAAGATGAAAGACATGAAATTATACAATAGGATCAACTCTGCGAAACGGCCCATAATTGCTCCGTTGGCGGGATTTCCCGGCATGCGGCTGACCGGCGGCAATCTGCAGGAGAACCTTACATCGGCAGCCAGACAGTTTGATACCGTCAGTTCTTTGTATGACAGGTTCCGGCCGGATTTTGTCTTCCCCATGATGGATCTCACCGTGGAGTGCGAGGCCGCCGGCGCAAAAGTAAAAATGAGCGACGAAGCGCCTGCGGTGGAAGGCCACGCGGTTTGCTGCGCCGGGGATTTATCCAAGCTTAAACTCCCTTCCGCAGGCGGAGAAGGCCGCCTCCATGTATTCATCGACACTGTGCGGATGATTGTGAAAAATCTGCCTACGGAGGCGGTGAAATGCGGATATATCCTGGGGCCCCTGTCCATGGCAGGCAGATTGATGGGAACCACCGAACTGGCCGTGAACGTGGCGTTGGAACCGGAGTTTGTGCATGGCTTGCTTGAATTCTGCCATGCATTCCTGCAGGAATATCTCTCCGGGATCCTTGCATCCGGTCCCGATTGCGTCTGGATCCTTGAACCCACGGCCAGTTTGTTTTCACCGTCTCAAGCCGGGGAATTTTCCAATGCTTATGTGAGACAGCTCATGGAAAAAATAAAATCCGCGGGGGCAAGCCCGGTGCTCCACAATTGCGGCCGTATAGGGCATCTTATGGAGTCATATTCAAAGATCGGGACGGAAGGCTTGAGCGTGGGGTCCTGCATGAATCTGCAGGAGGTATGGGCGCAGATCCCGCCCGATCTGGTCCTCTTCGGCAATGTGGATCCGTCCGGGATATTCTTGCAGGGCACTCCGGAAATGGTGCGGGAAGAAACCGGAATTATCCTTAAGAATATGAACGGAAAAGCTAATTTTATTTTATCATCCGGATGCGACCTTCCGGCGGGGGTTCCGCTGGAAAATCTTGCGGCGTTTGTAGATGCCGCACGGGAATTCCCATGGCGCGAAGGTATGGATAAGGCGAAATTGCCGCCTTCGAAGGCGGCGGGTCAGGGATTATAAGCGCCCACAAAAAGCCCGCAAAACAGACGGGGGAGTTGTTGGATGGTCATTTGGTATATCCCCTGAGGATCAATTCCTTTTCCAGCTCATCGCAGGCTTCCTGCGCCGGCGGGCCGAGGCTTTTAAGCCATTCTTTCGCTTCGGAATCCGACGCCAGGCTGGGATTTTTACGAATTTTCACGGCCTGGGGCAGGAGCTTTTTCCAGCCCCCGGTGCAGTTTTCATAAGCCCAGGAGGCCGCTTCGCTTTTAGAGCTCAGTTTTCCTTCCTTGACCCAGAGGAGCATGCGCGACGCCATCAGCAGCCATTCCACGGAATGAACTCCGCCGTCCGTTGATCTGCTGTTCTCACGGATGTTCTTGATATGATGCCGGACGGAGTTGATCAATTCCGCGAGCGGCACATAACTGATTTCGTTCCTGATATCCGTTCCGTAAACAAGCATCCCTCTTGTGATCAATACCAGCATGCTGAAGCCATCCAGACTGCTTTCCTCGGAGCGCCGCTCCTCCCGGGTTCCCCAGTAAACGCCCCGGCCTTTGACCCCTTTTTTCAACATTCGCCGGGATAAAAACTCCCCTTCCAACATGCGGGCGTATATGCCCAGGTTGCTGCTGCGCAAAACCTTCCGAAAATCCAGCAATTTTTCCTGCACTTCATGGGAAAGGTCCTCCCCGACGACCGCCAGAAAATCAAAATCGCCGTATCCGGGGGCAAGATCTTCGAATACCGCCGAGCCGTGCAGGTAGACGGCAGTCAGTTGGTTTTTAAGAATACTTTCGAGTTTGGATAAAAACAGTTCCAGCGTAAGGTTGATTTCGGGGCTTTCAAACGGGCATTTTAGCAGCACTTTCCAATACCTCGCTTATATATTTGTATTAAGTCGGGATGATCAAGGGGAACGAAACATAAAAAAAACGATAAAACGCGGTCTGTTGGTTTTTGGAAAACAAAGGGTTTCTATTTTTTTATCGTCAAATTCCGTAATTTTTTTAATATGACTTTAAATTAGAGTAATTTGCGTTGGCAACTATATTTTTACCCGCAATTTGCTTTTATTAAAAGGCAATTGCGTTGTTACCCTAATGCTAGGTCTTGCCATTGAATACAATGTATGGCTACCATCAGGCTATCGATATTTAGTGGCAAGACGTAAGATTATCATAACAACGTAAATTGCTCTTTAAATGTTTCGCCTATCCAACCTGTCGATGAATTTTACCACAATCGCCTGAAAATATGCCTGTTCATGCCGGATATGGATTGCGGGGCCCGGCCGGAGAACCCCGCGACCGGCGGGGATTCGCTCCCCAATGGCGCTTTCGTTCAATGCCTCCAGGAAATTTAACCAATGTTGATTTAAAACAGCGGTGCAGCGCAGGAGATCCGCAAGCGCCCCCGGATGCCCCCGCCCTTGCTCCAGCCTGGCATGGAGCCCGTCGAAATCATTAACAAAACTCAGAATTTCACGGGTAAACCGTTCCTGGAGTACCGGGCCGGACTTTTCGGCCAAAAAATCTCCATGCTCCGCGGATATCTCCACCCAAAAGAGTATTTCGGCTAGGGCCTGCCCGCTCAAGGTTTCCGGCGGCGCCGCGATAAGTTTCGAACGGGTCCATACTTGCGGGGCCGTGCCGGAACCGGCGGAAGCGGATTCAGGTAAGCGGGAGTCCCGGTCGGCTGCATGCAATTTATCTTGATAATACAGGGTTTCCTTGATGATATGCGCTATGGCATTATCCGGCAGGGCGGTTTTGAACCATCCGCCGGACATCCCTTCCTGTACGGAAAGGAAAAAATCCAGAGCGGCTTCAACTGTTCCGGCGGAATTATGTATCAGATCCGAAGCGTCCGGCGGCGCCACAGGTTTTTCGGATTGGAGAATCGCCGCAAGGCCTTGAAACATGGAGATAAGTCCCTGCGCTTTTTCGGTCCGGTCTTTTGCGTCCGGCTCAAACCCGTCTTTGATCAAACCTATATGCTCGGCGCATAACGGGTTCCAGAATCTCATCTCTCTAAGGGCCGCCCTGGTTATCCTAGGTATTGGCTCAGGAATATTCCGATCCACACCGGATCCTCCCTCTACTGATCGCTGATAACTGATAATATGCTCCGGTTTGGATGTTGATGACATGCGGCCGCCCCGAAAGGATTTCAGGCATATAGGAAGAATTATTCATAAGTTTCCATTCTTTCCAAAAAAGGGAGTGAGAAGCAAGCTTCCGGAATAAACCCGCCATGATTGAAAATCGTTCTAGGAAGGTGGCAATGCGTATCAATGGATGTGGGATTCTGTTGTTTTTATGCATCATTGCGGCGGCGGCCGGAGCCGCCGCCAGGGATATGATGCCTTCCTGGGGCTGCCGCAAAGAGATCATCCTGAGGGGCAAGGAAAAATACAAAGCCTTTTTTCTTGACGAGGAGGTTTATAAGAGAGCCCTTCCCGATCTCGCGGATCTCCGGATCGTGGATGCGCATGGCGATTTCGTCCCTTATTATCTTCAAAACGGTTACACCGGGGAGACACAGCGGGAGATAAGGTACAACGCGATATGGATCAACACTTTTCGTAAAAACAGGGACCAGTATTTTGATTTTCGGGTGATTGCGAAGAAAGAAGGCGCGGATATTATAGGCAACAAAGTTGCCCTTGAGGTGTCCGGGGGTAACTTCCATAAAAGGGTGGACCTTTATGGCAGTCATGACGGCTTTGTCTGGGAGCCCCTTGGAAGCCGGGAAATTTACCGTCTGGATTACCTGGCGCTGCAGGAGATTGATCTTCCGGCGTTTTGCAGGTATAATTTCTACCGTATAAAAATCCCCGCAAATACCCACGGCCTTATTGTAAAGCATTTAAATTTGATTTACGACTCCGTTGCGGAAGATTTGTTCAGGTATGTGTACAGTACGAAGCTGCCGTATGAGATCAAAAACGGAGTTAAACAAACTGTTGTCATTCTGGATAACAGGAACCGACTCTGTCTGAAGCAGATATATTTTGAAATCAGCGGCGATTTCCAGCGCCTGTTCACCATATACGCGGAAGCCGAACACAACTCCTTCGACAGCAGAAGTGAAGAGTTGTATCATATCCCGTTCCAGGGGAGGCATATTGAGGATGCCAGCATCGATCTGGCATACAATCCCATCTCCTGGAGGACGGTGAAGATAAGGATTGCGAACGGGGACGACCGGCCTCTCCCCATCAGGAATATCCGGGTCGATTATTATGTGGATAAAATGGTTTTTGAATCAGCGGGCAAGGGCCCTTATTACCTTTATTTCGGCAACCGGGACGCGGAAAAACCCCGCTACGACATGGAACTTTACAAAGCATATCTGGAGAAGGAAAAACAGGATTTATGCGGCCTGGGCCCTGCGGATGTGAGCAATGTATTGCGGGATCCGAAAAAAAGGCCGTCCCAACCATGGCAAGCGGTTTGTAACATAGCGGCAACCGCCGCCGCCGTGCTGCTTGCCTTAATTTTAATTACAATCCTGCGCGGCCCAAGGGAAAAAAGCAAATAGCTAATAAAATGGCGGTTCTTAGTGGATTTTAACAAAATTACCATAATCATTTTAAATTTTTTAACATGCCGGTAATATGTATTTTACAACCCCTTGGTATATTAGGAATGACAATCCATTAATAATCTATCAAGGAGCAATTATCATGAGCAACAACGGCAACGTTATAAGAACCATGGAAGGCAGCGGTAATATGAAATTAAATCCTATCATCAAGCGGGCGTTAAAGGAAGATTTGCTGCAGATGGCCATAGAATATGAGCGGGTCTTACGTTCCGGAATCCGGTTTCAGGTAATAAAATAATAACGGCATACCGGCGCTTAAAAAAGCACAATGAGCAGAGGCTGATATAGCTAAACGCCCTTTCTCGTGAATGGAAAGGGCGTTTAGCTATATCAATATTTAACCGTATAACGGGCTTTATTTAATCAAAGGGATAATTATCTTTTCTACATCCGCTTCGGTTTCTATCTTGCCAATGTTTTTAAATAAATGCCAGGTTTCCACATGCCCGGCTGTAGATCCGGGATTAAGGGTCTGCAAGGGACCCAGGGTTTCCACCTCTAAAATGGTGTCGCTGGTATAGGACTCATAGTTTACATTCCCATCGGGATATATAGCGACGGGATCGTAAGCGAATTTTTTCATAAAAAGATATCCGTCCCAGGCATATGCCGCCCAGCCTTCGGGAACGGACAATCCGAATTTGAAGGGGTCCTTTTTTTGCCGGTCCTGGGCTAAAAGAATATAGCGGTTGCCCCATGTAACGCGGGTGTCGTTCATGTCCGTATAAGGCCACAGGGAAAGGACTCGGTTTGGCAACATGCCTTCCTCATCCGGCTTGCGCGTTTGCGGCACGATGCCGACACCGTCCGGCCGCATCACGCTGATGGCCCAGGGAGCGAAGGTCACCGGCCAATTATTGCGGTTCGTAAGATGGTGTTCTATTTGGCAGTTGTGATTTTTTGGATCAACGGTGATGATGATCTCCTTTTCAATGCCCGTATTCGGTTCCACGGGCTGTTTCAGGCGGATGCCGCCGGCCGACGCTTGAACCTCTATGGGGAAATTATCAGGGTAATATGTGCGACCGCGCGTCTCCGGACTGTGCCATAATCGATGACCGCCGTAAATGTTCCAGGATTCGCCGCCTGTTTTTCCCAGAGTCTCCGGTAACTCCGCGAAAAGGTTCGGCTCATTTGCAAATCCCAGCCTGATAATACGCGGCCCTACGTCGGAGGTGGCCACCAATTCCACTGTGCCGTCCGAGACAGAATAGCAGTTGGGCCAGCCCCCATAAGCGATTCTTTTAATTTCAACAGCCATTTCAGGTCCTCCTATTCAAGTTTGTGGCGAATGTAAGAATGTTATATCCCCTTTTCACTCCGCGTCTCCGGTAAGGTCGTTCATGCCTGGCCGGACTATTGCGCCTGTGATGATGGCCTCTGCGATTTCCAGCAGGGGCCTGCCGAGATCCATGCTTTTTTTCAGGATCAGCCGGTGCGCTTCCTCTTCCGAAATCTTATAATTGTTGATCAGGATACTTTTCGCGCGCTGCAGTTTTTTATGGGTCATCAGGTCGTTCTTGGTTTTATCGATCTCCTGAGCAAGCCTGGTGTGGTGAATAGCCGCCGCCGCATGATTGGCCACCGCCTGCAGCAGGCTGATCTCCTCTTCGCTGAACTCGTGGGGTTTGACTGTGTAAACGTTCACTACGCCCATCATTTCATTCTTGCACATCATCGGAACGGAGAGCATGGAGCAAAGGTTGTATTTTTTCGCGAAATCCGGCAACGCAAATTTGGATTCCCGGCGAACATCAGCCACGTAAACGGGTCTGCTGGTCCGGTAGGTCTGGCCGCAAACAGTGCTTTGAATGGGTATGCTGATATCGCGGTGATAAACCTGATCCGGGCAGGAGATGGCTTTGAAGCGAAAGGATTTTTTATCGCCGTTTATCAGCATGATGGAGCATACGCTGACCTTGACGATTTCAGCCGTGGTCGTGGCTATAAATGTGAGGATTTCCTCAAAATATTTGTTGGAGACCAGTGACTGACTGATCTGGAATAGCGCTTCCAGTTGGGAGTTCTTTTTACGGGCCTCTTCGTAAAGCCGCGCATTGATGATGGAAACCCCGGCATACTGGGCGGCGGTGGCGGCAAGGGCGATCTCGGTTTCGGTGTATTCATGCGGCTTGGCGTGCTGAACGTTGATGACTCCGATTAATTTATCATTGGAAATAACCGGCACAGAAAGGAACGCCTCAAATTTGTCCTCGGGCAGCCGGGGAAAATACTTGAATCGGGAATCGTTATAGGCTTTATAGGCAATGGATACAGGCGTTTTTGCCTGCGCGACCCAGCCGGTGATTCCTTCCCCCAATTTGACCGATATCTGATCCAGGATCCTGCTGTGTTTTTTCCATGAAGCTTTCAGTACCAGACGTTTCCGTTTTTGGTCAAGCAGGTAGATGAAGCAACTGTCCCCCCCGGTGATATCGCGGACTATTTCCACGATTTGCTGCAGGATTTTGTTTATCTCCAGTGAGGAACCCACTGTCTTATTTAAAAGATGCAGAAGTTGAAGTTCCTTCATTTCTAAATTCATGCGTTTCCCTCCACATAACAATATTAGCATAAAGACGTGCTCTGTTAAAGAACTATTTGTCCATGAAAAGCATTGTCTTAGAGCGTTTTTTACCATATGAAAAGTTGGATTTTTACGAGGCAGCCGCCTTGACTTCCAAACCCTTATTTGGTATTATGAATTCATAAATACAAAGGCGTATTTGAAGGCGAAGGCGTCTGTCCCGAAAAGACAGGTCGCCTTCTTAATTTTTAAAAGCCAACGCCATTCACATCCCGCGGGGAAACAGGAAAGCCTTAGTCTGACAATTCTATAAATTTATCCGATACGAAGGTGTATCCCGGCAAAGGCGTCTATAGCATGGTCTGCGTAGGCGCTTTTTTATATACATATCCGGGCCGGGCGGAAAGTACTTTTAGACGCTATACCGGCTGTTATTAAATAAAGGAGGTGATGCGGGCAATTTAAAACGCGTCCATATTCACGAATGAAATAATAAAAGCGGGAGGGAAAGCAATGGATGTTAAAGTGGTTTTAGACACATTATGGGTCCTATTGGCAGCGATGCTGGTATTCTTCATGAACCTGGGGTTTGCCATGGTGGAATCAGGTTTTGCCCGCGCCAAGAATTGCGTCAATATATTGTCCAAGAATTTCATTGTCTTTGCCATATCTTCCCTTGGATTTCTTCTGTTGGGGTGGGGGCTCATGTTCGGAGACGGCAATCCGTTTGTCGGACTAAAAGGGTTGTGGTTCATCAGTGGAGCGGATAATTCGCCTGCAGTCGGCGCGGCATACAGGGGCGTTTATTCCGCGCTATCCTGGACGGGAGTGCCGCTTTTGGCCAAATTTTTCTTTCATTTGGTTTTTTGCGGAACGGCGGCAACTATAGTTTCCGGGGCTGTCGCGGAAAGGATTAAATACCTCTCTTTTATAATGTTCACTTTCGTAATGGCAGTGGTGATTTACCCCGTCGTCGGCCACTGGATCTGGGGCGGCGGATGGCTGGCAAATATGGGGATGTTCGATTTCGCAGGCTCCACGGCGGTCCATTCCGTGGGAGGGTGGGCGGCATTGGCCGGAATATTGATGCTCGGTCCGCGTTTCGGCAAGTATACGAAGGACGGCAAAATCAATCCTATCCCCGGCCATAATATGAGCATCGCTACCATCGGCGCTTTCGTACTCTGGCTCGGATGGTTCGGATTCAACCCCGGCTCTACTATGGCTGCCGATCCGAAAGCGATATCCCATATCCTTATGACCACGAATACCGCGGCGATTGCGGCTGTTTTAAGCTCTACCGCATTAGCCTGGGTGCTTTTAGGCAAGCCCGATCTGGGCATGACCCTGAACGGATGCCTGGCGGGTTTGGTTGCCATCACTGCGTCTTGCGCCTTTGTAAATGTAGGAAGTTCCGTGATTATCGGGGCAATTGCCGGAATTTTGGTAGTATTTTCGGTCATAATGTTTGATCGTTTAAAAATAGACGATCCCGTCGGCGCTTTATCGGTTCATCTGGTAAACGGGGTATTCGGCACGCTGGCGTTAGGCCTCTTTGCACAGAATTCCATTACCGGAACTGCAACAGGAAACGGCCTTCTTTTCGGGGGCGGCTTCAAACTGCTCTTTACGCAGTTATCCGGGGTACTTGGCGTGGCGGTATTCGTATTTGCCATATCAATAGCCGCCTGGATTATTATTAAGCTGACTTTTGGAATCCGTGTCAGTCTGCAGGAGGAAATCGAAGGTCTTGATATCGGTGAACACGGCAATACCGCCTATCCGGAATTTCCCGCCCGGAAACCTATTCATGCGGTTATGGGTTCAAATGGTTTTAACGCCACCATATCCGGCGGTCATACAGTGCTGAAGGAGGCTAAATAAAATGAAAAATGTCACGGCGATTATCAGGCCGGAAAAACTGGAAGACATCAGGCGGGCGCTTAATCAAGTGGGCTATTCAGGCTTGATGATATCCGAAATTGAAGGCCACGGCAAACAAAAAGGCCTTGTCCAGCAGTGGCGGGGTGAAAAATACAAGGTGGACTTGATATCCAAGATAAAATTGGAAGTCGTCGTTCAGGATGCGGAAGTGGACATTATTAAGAAAACGATAATCGAAAACGCCAGAACGGGTGAAATCGGAGATGGGAAAATATTTGTGACCAATGTGGACGATGTTGTCCGAATCCGTACGGGAGAGGAAGGAAAGACAGCGCTTTAATCAGCAAAGAAAAAGGGGGTCGACTCATAAAGGACGGCCCCTGTTTTCCGTTACATAAGTTTCATTCAGGTAATTATTTTTCCGGCGCCGGTTCCACGGTTATTTTCGTCGGATAAGGCCCGTCCAGGGCGAAGCGGTATTTTCCCTTGCCGATTTTGAATTCCTTGCGAAGCTGCATGGCTTCCTGTTCTTCAAATCGGGAGTTTTTATTTGAATCAACCAGGATAAGATCCTCTTTATCGTTGAAAACGCCGTTGTTATTACCGTCCATAATTGCGATATTTATTTCAATATTGTTGGATAAAAGAACTCTGCCGCTAAAGTATGTATCTACCTCAAGCCATAGCTTACTCCAGCCCCTTTGTATAAGATAAGTCATGTAAACGCTGAGTGTTTTTGTTTCTTCCATGCCGTTGATGTTATAAGGAATATCAAATTTAAACCGGTTTTTATTAAGCCATACGTAATACACATGTTTATCAGGATCGTAGGATAAAAAATAATCCATTTTATATTCGTTACCTTCAAGCATTCCATTATTATTTATATCAATGCCGTAAAAAAAGGTAAGTATTTCCTTTTCGTTTACTTTGTTCGTTTTTTTCCCTGTATATATGGCATAATCTTTTTCACCCAAGTTGATTTTAGCGGAGAAGTATTCATTATAGTCAGCGAGAACATCATTATAAGAACCAGGAATTATCGGGACATAAAAAGCTTTATTGATGGTATTTTTTTGGGGGATATCCACGTTTATTTGATCCAAAGGGAGCATTTCGCTTTCTATATCACATCTGGTTTTTTGGGAATCCACAGGAGTCAGAGCATAGGTTCCGGGGATCGCCGATGACAGAATAAATGCACCTTGAGCAGATATAATCATGTTGGATAATAACAATAAAAATACGCATATCAGAAATGTTTTACGCATAAATACCCTCCTTTTTTTATGTTATTTAAAATTTTACCATATATGGGTTTAATAATCAATTAAAATTAAATTAAGGGCAATTGCGTTGTTACATTAATTCAATTCAAGGTCTTGCCACTAAAATATAGTGTTGATCAAAATCGGGAATTTGCGTAAACAACCACTAAGTGTTATAATATTGCGTGGTACAATTTGTTGAAATGATTTTTATAACCGGTGATTTAAGTTATCAATCGGTTTCGAAAGGCTTGAAATTCGGACGTATTTAATTGCCGGTTCTATTGCCGGGAGGTACTATAGATGTGGAATTGGTTGAAAAACTTATGGGATACCAATGAAAAGGAACTGAAGCGGATTGCGCCGGTAGTGGAGGCGATTAACGCCCTGGAGCCTGAGATGAAAAACCTTTCCGATGCGGAACTTGCGGCGAAGACCGCGGAATTCAAGGAGAGGCTCAGCCGCGGGGAATCGCTTGACGATTTGCTGACGAGGGTCTTTGCGGTGGTCCGGGAAGCGGCTTGGCGGACTATAGGGCAAAGGGCTTTTGACACACAGTTGATCGTGGGCGTAGTACTTCATGAAGGGAAAATCGCGGAAATGAAAACCGGCGAGGGAAAAACTTTGGCCGCGGTTTTTCCATCGTATTTAAACGCCCTTACCGGCGAGGGAGTTCATATTGTCACCGTCAACGATTATCTGGCCAAGCGCGACAGCGAATGGATGGGCGCCATCCATAAATTTCTCGGGCTTTCCGTGGGCGCCATCCTGCACAACCTGGATTATCAGGAGAGGAAAACGGCATATAACGCGGATATCACCTATGGGACCAACAACGAGTTCGGATTCGACTATCTCCGGGACAATATGGTGTTTCAGGCCGAGGAGATGGTGCAAAGGAAGCTGAATTTCGCCATTGTGGACGAAGTGGACAGCATTCTCATCGATGAGGCCAGAACGCCGCTAATTATTTCGGGTCAGGCTGAGGAATCCACCGAGCTGTATTATAAATTCGCCCGCCTGGTGCCGAGGATCCGCAAGGATGTGGATTATACGGTGGACGAAAAGGCCCATACCGTGGTGGTCACTGAAGAAGGCTTAAATCACGTGGAGCAGCTTCTGGGGATTAAGAATATCTATGAGGACAGCCGGGTGGATCTGGTACACCATTTAAACCAGGCCTTGCGTGCCAAAGAGCTGATGAAGCGGGATCGGGATTATGTTGTTAAAGACGGCGAAGTTATTATTGTGGACGAATTTACGGGACGGCTCATGTATGGGCGCCGGTACAGCGACGGGCTCCATCAGGCCATCGAGGCCAAAGAGAACGTGCGCATCGAGCATGAAAGCCAGACGCTGGCATCCATCACGTTTCAGAACTATTTCCGCATGTACGGCAAGCTTGCGGGCATGACGGGCACCGCGGAAACGGAAGAGGCGGAATTCAGAAAGATTTACAACCTTCCGGTGGTGGTAATACCCACTTACCTGCCCATGATCCGCGTGGACCATCCGGATATGATCTACAAGTCGGAGGAGGCCAAATTCAAGGCGGTCGTGGAAGAGATCGTCCAATTGTATGGCAGAAAGCAGCCGGTGCTGGTAGGTACCATCTCCATCGAAAAATCCGAACGGTTGAGCGAGATGCTGAAAAAACGGGGCATCCCCCATCAAGTATTGAACGCGAAGCACCATGAAAGGGAAGCGGAAATCGTGGCCCAGGCCGGGCGCCTGGGGGCGGTGACCATCGCTACCAACATGGCCGGGCGCGGAACCGATATTATTCTCGGGGGCAATCCGGATGCCGTCTTAAAAAGCGTCCTGCAAAGCAAAAAGGATCTTACGCCCGGACAGATCGATGAGTTGAAGAGCAAAATCCGGCAGGACCACAAAGAGGAGCAAAGGAAGGTAATCGAACTGGGCGGGCTGCATATCCTGGGTACCGAGAGGCATGAAAGCCGGCGCATCGACAATCAGCTCCGCGGGCGATCCGGGCGCCAGGGGGATCCCGGATCATCCCGTTTTTACGTGTCGCTGGAAGACGATTTGATGCGGCTTTTCGGCGGGGAGAACATTTCCCGGATGATGGGGAAAATATGGGAAGAGGATGTCACTATTGAAAGCAAATTCATCAGCCGCCGCATCGAGCACGCCCAGCGCAGAGTGGAAATGCATAATTTCGACATCCGCAAGCATGTCCTGGAATACGACGATGTGATGAACCAGCAGCGCATCGCGGTGTATAAGCAAAGAAAGCTGCTCCTGCTGGGGGAGGACGTACACGACACGGTGCTTGGCATGATCGATCATTTGGTCAAAAGGTACGTTCTTCGCTATGTTCCGGAACGGTCCATGCCCGAGGAATGCGATTTGGCCGGGCTTCTTGCGGAACTGGAAACCTTTTTTCTTAAGCATGGTTCGCTGAAACCCGGGGAGCTTGAAGAGAACAACAGCCAGAAGTTGATTGAGCGCCTAAGGCATATGGCAAGGGCATGTTACCAGGAGCGGGAGAAGGAGATCCCTCCCGGGGAACTTCGGAATCTGGAACGCCTGGTCATGTTGAAAGCGATCAATGATTACTGGATGGTTCATCTGCGGGAGATGGACGACCTGCGGGAGGGCATCGGACTGCGGGCGTATGGGCAGCAGGATCCTTTGCTGGCCTATAAATTCGAGGCCTCCAGGATGTTTCAGGAGATGCAGGAAAATATCGAGGATGAAGTGGTCCGCATGCTTTTCCATGTCAGAATTGAGACAGAAGATTCAATGCTTGCGGCGCAGCGCGCCCGGAACATCTCCATCAACCGGGGAGAAGACGGAGGGCCCAAGGTCATACAGCGCCAGGTCGGTAAAAAAGTAGGCCGCAATGCCCCCTGCCCCTGCGGCAGCGGAAAGAAATATAAGAAATGCTGCGGCATGACGGCATGAACTTAAGTGATTATTACTGTTTACTGATTGCTGGTGTGATAATTGAAAAAACGGGAGTGACGACAATGTTGGATACGGCTGAGGCAAAGAGGGAGATTAAAGGACTGGGGCAGCGGATGGATGAAATGAGGAATTATCTTTGACCTGCCCGGAAAAATACGGAAGATAAACGAACTGGAACGGGAGAGCCAAAAGCAGGATCTCTGGAACGATCCGCAAAAGGCTCAAAAACTATTGAAAGAATTGAACGGCCTAAAAAATCAGGTGGAAAAAATATCCATGCTGGAAAAGCGCCAGCAGGATCTGTTGGAGATCCTGGAACTGGTAGCCGGGGATGCTGAGCTGGAGAGCGAATTTGCCGCCGATTTATCCGCTTTGGGGAAAGACCTTGAGCAGATGGAGCTTACCACTCTGCTTTCGGGGGAATACGACAGCCGCAACGCCTACCTGATCATCCACGCCGGCGCGGGCGGCACTGAATCCCAGGATTGGGCCGAAATGTTGCAGCGCATGTATTTGCGGTGGGCGGAGCGGTCCGGGTTTCAAACCGAGTTGATCGACTTCCTGCCCGGGGAGGAAGCAGGCATTAAAAGCTCCACCGTTCTAATCTCCGGAACCAATGCTTACGGTTATTTGAAAGGGGAAAAAGGCGTGCACAGGCTGGTGCGCATCTCCCCTTTCGACGCCAATTCGCGGCGCCACACCTCGTTTTCATCCGTGGACATTTTACCCGAACTGGAAGACGACGAGGATGTGCAGATCGATTCTACGGAGATCAAAGTGGACACCTTCCGCTCCGGAGGGGCCGGTGGGCAGCACGTGAACAAAACCGAATCCGCCATCAGGATCACCCACCTTCCTACCGGAATCGTGGTTACCTGTCAGAATGAGCGATCCCAGATCCAGAACCGCGCCACTGCTATGAAGCTCCTTGCGGCCAAACTCGCGGAGCGGAAACGGCAGGAACAGGAGACCAAGCTTTCGGAATTGCGCGGCGAACACCAGGACATCGCCTGGGGGAGCCAGATTCGTTCCTATGTATTCTGCCCGTATACCATGGTGAAGGACCACCGTACGGAGGTGGAAACGGGAAACGTGGAGGCTGTGATGGACGGAGAATTGGACGCATTCATCGAAGGATACCTGAAATGGAGGAAAGCCGGCGTTGCGTAGGAACGTGTCGGAACGTGGCAAGGTATGGCATTGGACGGTACCACGGCGGGTTGCTGGGCAACCGGGATTTTTTATAAATCGGTAACAATTTGCGGGAAGGTATTGAAATCCCCATCAAGAAGGTTACGATGATTACGAATGAAAGATGGAATCACATATGCCTGACCGCTCCGAGAATCTGTTCAGATCGTTTCATGCCCTTAAGGGCAATGCGCGGATCGCCGTTTTATTCCAGCCTTTATGGGGCTTGCCGTATTTTCTATATAAGTTTTATCTAAGCCTTTACATGATGAGCCAGGGAGTCACCAAAAGGGAGATCGGATACCTCATATCACTGGGATTCATATTTGGGGCTCTTTTTTCTTTTTTCAGCGGCATCGTCACCGACGCCTGGGGGAGAAGAATGACCACCCTGATTTTTGACATGATCTCCTGGCCCGGCGCCGTATTGTTTTACCTCATCGGTGGAAGCTATTGGATCTTTGTCTTGGCTACCCTCATCAACAGCACCGTACGAATTGTATCGGTTTCCTGGAACCTGATGATAGTGGAGGACGCGGACCGGCGGCAGCAGGTAGGCGCCTTCAACTGGCTGAACATCATCAATATTTCCACCGGGGTCCTGACACCTCTTGCGGGATTGCTTGTACTGCACCTTGGTATCATCCGGGCGGAAAAGATTCTGCTGGTTTTCGCCGCGGTAAGCATGTCCGTGATGATTATAGCGCGCCACCATTATTTCAGGGAGACCAAAATAGGACTTGAGATACTTAAGGAGCACAGGGAAAAGGGAAAGGCGTTGTGGCGCCGTAATCTTTACAGGCCCGCTCTTGATGCCTATAAGGGCAAACCGGATGTGAAAATGGCTTCCTGGCTGCTGGTTTTATTTAACGCCTACCTTCCCGTGGGCACCTTCAACAGCCTTTATTTCGCCCCCTACCTGACCGAAGTCCTGAAACTGGACAAATCCGCCATCTCCTTTTTAGGAGGAGTCCTTTCACTTATGATGCTTTTAGTATTCTCCCTGGTCATGCCGGTCCTTTCCAAGCGCAACCATATCCCTATTATGGTCTGGGGCATCCTGCTGCAGATTCTGTCGCTGACCATGATGGTGTTCATACCCCGGGGCCACTTTCTTCTCGCTGTGGTGAGCGTGGCTGTTTTCGCAACGGGTTATGCAGTCACCAAGCCTTTTATCGACACCTTTCTGGCGGATGTCACCTCCGGCAGGGAACGGGCCGGCGTCTTCGCCCTGAATAACACCATCACCATGATCACAAGCGCCGTCTTCGGCTTTGTTTCCGGCTATCTGTATGACATTTGCCAACCCCTCATTTATATTGCGTCCATCGCGATACTCCTGGTTTGTATTTGCATTCTGACGAGGTTTCATTACAACCGTAAGATGAAAAGCGTTACGGAGATGCCATCGGCAATGTAAAGACTAATCCTAGAGGAGCAGACATTGCTAATCTAAAAAATTACCGCTCTTTTATACAAGGCAATTGCCTTGTTACCTTAATTCAAAATATGTAAATGGCTTCACTTTTCCAGGATATTGGACCGCCTTCGCCATCGCTTTGATGGCAAGTCTGTTTCAGCTCGCATCCCGCAAATTCTCCCGGCAAACATAGAAGTTCAGGCGGTTCAACGTGGTATTAAAACGCGGATCTTTCCGCTTTTTTTATATGTGCCGGAAAACCGGTCCCTTTGGCAGGTTCGCGGTTCAAGGCAGGAATTTCTTCCGGGGTATATAATATTAAAAATACACCGTAAAAATTGCTAAAGGGGTATTGAAGATGCATTTGGAATATAGGATGGATGTGGATGATCTGGTGAACATCAATTATCATCATTACATGCATACAAAGGAAACCCGGATTACCAGGGCTCTTTTAAAATGGGGACTGCCTTTGGTCTTTTATATGGGGGTTGTGTTGAAGCCGTTCGTTGACGGCAGGGCGAGTGTAACCGGAGTTTTTCTCGGTCTTTTGGGAGTGATCGCGTGGCTATTCATCTATCCCCGGCAAATCAAAGTTCTGGTGCGCAGGGGGGTGTCGGCGTCGCTGGACAAGAATCGTAACAAACTGGGTATTGTCGGGATGGACATCACTGCGGAAGGGATCAGGAGCGCCAGGGGGGATCTGTCATGGAGCGAAATATACCGTGTTGTTAATACCCGGGATTACACTTGTATTTTCGGAGTGAAGGCGAGGGCGTTCATTATACCCTGTCGGGCATTTAGCGATGCGAAGGGCTTCAAGGAATTTCAAAGGATGGTCGAAAAGTATCGCATGGTTTCGTAATCGGCTTGCAGGGCGGATTTGTTGACGGGGGAGGCAGATAACTTGCCGATGCTTATGGCTGGTGTTTTTTTGCGGGATTGAGCCATTGCCGCTAAAAAAATGCCGGGCATCTGCCGATATATGCAAAAGCGTTCACTTACCAGCAGTAAAAGTGCCTCAAACCGTTTTTTATCGCAGGATTCCCTGGCGGTGCGGCGTATTAATAAGTTATTGAAAATCTAAAAGGAGGTACATACATAATTGAAAAAGATTCTGGTTTTGGCATTGGCTTTATCCATGCTGTTCGGGTTGGCGGCCGTCTCCCCGGCCGCGATCAACGTAAAGATGGGAGGGTATTTTCTGGGAACATTGATCCTGGGTGAGGATGGGCCGGGCAACAGCATCCGTTCCTTCACCGTAAACAGGCTTGCCCTCATAACGGATGCGGACTTCGGCCAGAACAACGGTTTTAAAAGCGAAATCCGGTTTATGTCCCACCAGAACAATCTGCTATGGCAAGCCTATTACTATCAGAAAAACATCTTCGCTCAGGATGAGCTGGATCTGGGCTATTTTCCGCTTACCTGGCACGCGGGCAGGAGCATGACTCTTGGGGGCAGTTTAGGGGATCAGATGTGCGAAATGTTCGGTTTTAACGCCGCCGGAGCAAAATACCGTGTCAACCTGGGCCTGTTGACGGCCATCGGCTCCGTCACCAATGCAGCCAACATGGAGTTCGAAAACGGGGACGAATATCTTGATTTTACGCTGCGGGGGGAATTTGCGCTTAATCAGAATTTCATCGTCGGCCTGGGGATCGCCCAGGATACGCGGAATGGGGGGGCCGAGGATTCCAATTTTCATATGGTGGTTGACGCGGCTTTCAGAATGGACGCATTCAGCGCTTATTTCGAATATATATCCTATACTCCCACGGATGCGGGCGTTAAGCAGGACGCGGTAACCGGCATGTATATTGAGGGGGCATACGCGGTTTCCCGGCAAATGAATCTTTATGCAGGCATGTGCATGGCGGAAGAGCTTGATTTATATTGGGGGGGATTACCCGCCGGTTTGGATTATATGACCGTCGGCGGCAATTATATGCTGAACGAAGACATCATTGTCTGGGGCGAATATTTCATGGATAATCTCGGCGATTATTCCAATTTGAAATTCGCGATGAAAGTCATGTTCTAAATCCGCCTGAAGGCCGACGATATTTTTTAGCCGGGGAAGCGTTCCTCGGCTTTTTTATTCCCGGTCATGCCGGATATATACGGATTATTATCGTAACTACTGGGCAGTTACAATTCATTTCCGATCAAATGATTCTGTTATAAGCAGGAAAAGAATGGCGGAGATAGAAAAATACGAGAAGATTTTTGTAAATGTCGGGAGGCTGCTGCAGATGAAACCTAAATGCCCGGCCTGGGTGCACGATGCGGTGTTTTATGAGATATACCCTCAAACTTTTTATGATTTCGACGGGGACGGGATCGGCGATATCCCGGGCATCACCGTGAAACTCGATTACGTGAAAAGCCTGGGCGTGAGCGCCGTCTGGCTGAATCCATGTTATGTCTCTCCATTCCGCGATGCCGGATATGATGTGGCGGATTATTACAGGGTCGCCCCCAGATACGGAACCAATGAGGATATGAAAAAGCTTTTCGCGGAGGCGAAAAAAAGGGATTTAAGAGTGATCCTGGACTTCGTGCCCGGGCATACCTCCATCGATCATCCCTGGTTTCGCGAATCCTGCAAACCGGAAAGGAACAAATACACCAACTGGTATATCTGGACCGACAATACCTGGGACATGGGAGGCGGCGAATTCGCAGGGAAATTCATCCATGGATGGTGCGAGCGGAACGGCAATTTTTTGACCAATTTCTTTTGGTCGCAGCCCGCCTTGAATTTCGGATTCGGGAAGCCTGATCCGGACAAAGCATGGCAGCTGCCTACGGATCATCCGGACATTCTCGCGCTGCGAAAGGAAATAAAAGGCATCCTGCGCTTTTGGCTGGATATGGGCGCATCCGGCTTCCGGGTGGATATGGCCGGGTCCATCATCCGCAGGGATCCGGGGGGCAGGGAAGCCGCGAAGTTCTGGCGGGAAGTGCGGGCCATGCTTGAAGCGGATTACCCGGATGCGTTTCTGGTCTCGGAGTGGTCCTGGCCCAAGGCGGCCCTGCGGGCGGGGTTCCATGCCGACTTTTTGCACTGGGTGGAGAGTTATCAGGATCTTTTCAGGAAGGAATCCCGGCGGGCGTTGAACGGCCTGAGCGAAGGTCAAAGTTATTTTGACGCCGAAGGCCGGGGGGATATCAGCAGGTTTTTGGAATGTTATCTGGATCAGCTTGACGCCACTCGGAGCAAAGGGTATATCTCCATCCCGGTGGGCAATCACGATCTGTCCCGCATCAATATCGCCCGTTCCCATGAGGAACTGGAGATCATTTACGCCTTTCTGTTCACCATGCCCGGCGTGCCGTTTTTTTATTACGGCGATGAAATCGGCATGCGGCACCTTGACGGACTGCCGAATAAGGAAGGCGCATACCGCCCGCGGTCCGGGGCCAGGACGCCCATGCAGTGGACCGCGGGAAAGAACGCCGGCTTTTCTTCGGCGCCGCCGGATAAGTTGTATCTTCCGGTAGATAGCGCTCCCGGCGCTCCCAGCGTGGAGGAGCAGGAAAAAAACCCGTGTTCATTGCTGAACCGGGTCCGACATCTTATCAGACTCAGGCGCTTTGAAAAGGGTTTGGCGGCATACGCTGATTTTATCCCGCTTTATGCCAAACGGAAAAAATACCCCTTCATATATATGCGTTCCAACGGAAGAGCGCGTGTCCTGGTGGCGCTTAATCCGTCCCGGAGCCCGTCAGAGGCGAGATTGAAACTGTCCGGCATGGGACGGGAACCTGAGATGCTTGCTGGATGGGGTACGGAACTGGCCTTCGGACCCGGTACGGTTTCCATTGCCATGGAGGGGCGGTCTTACGGAATGTTCAGGGTATGATGCATGTGACCGGTAATTGTAGAGACAGGTTAAAGGTTTTAAAAGCGGATAAAACCTGTCCCTGTAATTACCGTTTCGCTATATGTATTACTGCTGAAACCAATTCCGACAGAAAATAAAAGGCTACCAAAGAAACAAATGCCCAAGCGGCGCCGGCCAGGATGGCGGTGACTCCGCCCAAAAAAGTGGCTTCCCCCAGTACCGGGATAAACGGCGCGGTTTCATTGAACAGAAGGGAGAGCGGTTTTCCTGAGATCCATGCGAAGAGCCCCCCGGCGATTCCGGCAAAAGCAAGAAACCAGGCGTAAATTTCCCCGACAAGTTTGAGAATTATCGAGGTTATGGACATCACGGTATACCCGGAGTCGGCGTTTTTTTCAACATCCGCGGCCCTGATCATCAGGTTGTGCACAACCATATAGAGAAATACCACCGCAAGAATCTGGACTCCGATTCCGCCGGGGATTATACCGGTGACATCCGAGGTGAAGATGGCTTTCCAGGCGTAGATCCATCCTACCAATCCCGCCAGGATGACCACTACCGCCGCGATTTTGAGGAAAAAGGCGCAGATTTTCTTAAAGGTGAGTCCGTTTGATAAATGCCTCAGAATGGATTTTACAAAGAAATATTTATCCATGGAATTACCTCCTCGTGATCGAAGTTGGACATTCAGGGGGGGGATCATCAAGCCCCTGGTAATAATTATTTCTATGGTTTTCGCGAAGTTCCTTCCTTTATGTGGAAATTAAACAAAGGTATGCTAAAATAGAGTTATATAAACTTACTAATTGCCCCGATGGGATGGTGACAAAAAATGCTGATGACATTGTGGAATTTATTCTTGGCTTTTTTCCGGCCCAGTATCTTAAGCTACGGTGGAGGGCCGGCAAGCATTCCCCTTATGCAGGAGGAAGTGGTGCAGAATTTCCGATGGTTTACCAACGAGCAGTTCGCCGACGCCCTGGCCATCGGAAACGCTCTGCCAGGTCCCATTGCGCCGAAAATGGCCGCATATGTGGGTTATAATGTGGCGGGGATTTCCGGGGCGGTGGTGGCCGTGCTGGCTACCGTGGCTCCTACTGCCATCGCCATTGTTCTGATCGCCGGAGTCCTGCTGCGCTTCAAGAATAATCCCCGGCTGCAGGGTATGCTGAAGGTGGCCAAGCCCATCGTGGTGGTATTGCTGCTGCAGACAGCCTTTGAATTGATGACAAAGAAGACCTACCCGGACTGGCGCGCCTATGCCGTATCCATTGCAGCCCTTACGGCGGTTATGATAGTAAAAATTCATCCCGCTATTGTGATACTGGCGGGACTGGTTCTGGGATTCGGCTTTTACTGGTGGTTCTAACTGCAAAGAAGGACCCTAACGTTCTATCCTGTAAGCAGGTCTTCTTACCCAGGGTCTGAGCAGCCAACTGATGATTTTTACCACATCGAGACGCCCGGCGTTGAACAATCCGTTGCCCAAGGAAGTGCGGTAGAATTTTACCAGCAGATCGAATTGCCGGTTGTTCAATTGCTCCCAAAAACTGCGCAGCACCAGGGAATTGTAATAATTTTGCCGCAGCGGTTTGGTCAGTTCCTCATATTTACCCTTGCCTGCAATATCACAGGCCGCATAAATGCCCGTCAGGATTGAGACGAACTGTCCGAATCCCAGAAACGGAGCGACGGCGCCGAAGCAGTTGCCGGTAAAATAGGTGTTCCCGATGCGGGGGTACCGGCAAATGCCGTTGATATATCGGCTTATTTCAAAGCGGTCGGTCACCGGAAGCTCCTGACCCAGATCCCGGCAGGCCCGTTTATGAAATAAACTCCAGAACCTTTCTTTATCCCGCGCTTCGATGGCAGGGGAATCGGGGTAAAAAAGCGCCAGGTTGGCTTCTTTTTCCGAGAAAGGGATTAGATAGGCGTATCCTTTTGGCGCAAGACTGTTATCCAGCCAGGCCATGATGGTATACCGATCAAAATCGCCGGTGACGGTAGCCCCCTGAATGGTCGTGGTGAGGTAGATCCGGAAATCCTGCACTTTTGACGCGTAAGCGGCGTCGCCCGTAGCCAGGACGACGTGGGAAAACTCCTGCAGCACGGTTTCATATGTACAAGTGGAGTTATAGATAATCTCGCTTTTCACTTGCTGCGCCAACTGGTTTTCAAAGGAATTGGCATGCCGTCCCCTGATGTCGCAGAATCCCAGACGGCCGTGAATATGGGCGCATTCATGCTGGGAGTGAAGGATGAACCGCCTGATATTACTGATTGGTTTCAAGTAGATCCCGTATTCGTCCGCCAGGAAGCTCATACAATCTTCCACAGGCCTGCTCAGCACCGATAAAAATATTTCACCATTTACAAAACGATCCCCCACGCAATTGCGCTTTTCAAAAATCGTCGGACGGATGCCGTTTTTTTCCAGAACAAGGGCGCAAGTCAAACCGGAAAGGCCGGCTCCCATGATGGCTACGTTCAAATTTTTTTCACCGATGTTAGGATAAGTTTTCATGCGACCGATTATACCAAAAATAAAACAAAATTTCGAGGTGTTGAAATTGTCCCATCCGGCCCTGTCATCTTTCCATCCTGTTGCAGCGGCCTGGTTTGCAAAAACCTACGGCGCTCCGACGCCGCCCCAGGAAAAAGGGTGGCCGGTGATTGCCGCCGGCAGAAATGCGCTTATCCTTGCTCCCACGGGGTCCGGGAAAACTCTGGCGGCTTTTTTGCACTGTCTGGATTGGCTTTATAAGGCGGCGGAAAACGGGATGAATATCGATGAAGGGGTGAGCGTGCTTTATATATCCCCGCTCAAAGCCTTAAACAACGATATCCGCCTTAACCTGGAAACCCCCTTGCAGGGCATGGAAAAACAGGCCGCCGAGACGGGATTAGATCGATTCCCCAAGTTGCGCACAGCGGTGCGCACCGGGGATACGCCCTCCGCCGAACGCCGGCGGATGTCGCATATACCCCCGCATATCTTGATCACAACGCCTGAATCGCTTTTTCTGCTCCTTTCCTCCCAGGCGCGGCGGATTTTAAAAACAGTGCGTTTCGTGATCGTGGATGAGATACATACAATGCTCCCGACCAAGAGAGGGGCTCATCTTTCTCTTTCGCTGGAGCGCCTGCAGCATATAAACGGGGGAGCGATCACGGCGGAAATCAATGAGCTGGCAGGCAGGGAGATCGCCCGTACTCATCATGGCAGCGTTTCCAAGGAAGTGCGTCTGGAAGCGGAGGTAATGTTAAAAACGGGCAGGATTCCATGTATTGTGGCTACGGCGTCCCTGGAATTGGGGATCGATATCGGCTCTGTCGACCTGGTGGTGCAGATCGAATCGCCCAAGGAAATTTCCCGCGGGCTGCAAAGGATAGGCCGCGCCGGGCACGTCATCGGCCTGCCCGTGCTGTCCGCTCCGGCGGTGGGGGTATTGGAGGAATTGGGATTTGAGGCGGGTTATAAGGAGATGATTTTATGGCCTTCCGCATGGAGGTAAAGTTTATAATGGAACGTTAAAAAAGACACAAAGACACCACGGGAAATGCCGCTGCGCCTTTGTGCCTTTTGTGTTTAAATTCCGTTATTTGTGCTTACACCGCAAAAACATGGTTTCCGATGCGCTGGATGATGGTGCGGGTCCACATCCAGGATCCGCCGCTCACTTTGGCGGGATTGAAGAAGAACTTCGCCCCGTTGGTCGGATCCCATCCGTTCAAGGCGGCTTTGGCAGCCTTGTAGCAATCTGCGGTTGGCTGTGTCCAGATATAACCGTTAGAAACCGATTCAAATTCGTGCGGCTTGAATATATTGCCGGCGATGGTGCGAGGGAATCTTCCGTCGTTGCAGCGATTAATGATTACCGCGCCAACGGCTACCTTTCCCTTATATGACTCAGCGCCCGCTTCGGCGTGGATCAATCTGGCCAGCAGTTCCATGGTACGGCTGTCCCGGGTGACATTTGCAGCCCCGGAATGCGCGCTTTTGGACTCCGTGGGAATCGTCAGTTTCTTACCGGCAATAATGGTATTGCTTTGCAAACCATTGGCCTGTTTAAGTTCTTTAACGGTGGTCCCGCTTTTTACGGCTATCTTATATAGGGATTCGCCCTTGCGGATTTGGTGCAAGACCGCCGCATCAGTGTGGCTTGCTCCCATCCACATCATGAGGCATACGGAAACCCCGATGATAACTCTCTTCCACATATCTGTCGCCCCCTTTCAAAATTTTTATTCCTCCTCCGGGCCTTGCTTCATCCATGAAGAAGGTTTTAAAGGAGAAACATTTCCCAAAAAGCTGGCCGCATTTTCCAGATGCAACCGGAGATGATACGGAATTCCGCGTTTCGAAACGGATCTGATTTGCCAGTTCGCTGTCAAAAAGAGCCGTATCCAACCGCAGAGGTCATTATAACAGGGATTTTATTTTATGTCAATCCGGTAGATTCTGACAACAGGGCGGGAGACCAAAGGTGGTCTGAATTTGCGGCTGGTTTTAGAGGTTTTTATCTTGCCTAGGAAATATGTTATAATTTCAATTATAAATCTCATTGAAACGCTTCTGGGCGTCCACTAAAGCATTCCTCATCAAATCCTCGGCTTTGGCGGTCTCACGGTTTTCCAGATGCTCCATCAACTGTTCGGTATTTAGCTCTCCGGCGGCCGTAGCGCAGGCTTCCCAGGAAAGGATGCTCCGGACAATCCTGTCAATTCCCTGTTCTTCATTATCGTACGCCCGGACCTGCATATCGTGGCCTTTCCAGCGGTTGAAACCTGCTTCCCGAACCAGGCCCGCGATGGCGATATTCATGCCGTTGATGCGGGCGCCGTGGTCGATGTCGTATTTCCCCGGGCCGCCCAGGATGACGCCGTCGTTGTAACCCTGGCTGTTCAAATGCATGTGGACCATGCCGTTGTTGTCCAGTTCCTCCACGGTGTCGTAAACATGATCCAGCCCGATCATTTCCGAATGGCCGAATTCCTTGTTAACGCCTTTTTTCTTGCGGGAAACGCCGAATTCCTCTTCCAGCTTTCTGAAGAACAAAAGGGCCGAGGCCACGGTAGGCAGGAGCATGGCGGGATGCCCTTCATTCGGCTTGGGTTCAATCCCGATGTAAAGTCCGCCGCCTTTTTTCTCCTCGTATTTGCAGAGCGCGGCCACGCTTTCTTTCAGGTTTTGATACATCTTCCTGACGCCGACGGATGCCAGGTCATAGCCGTATGAACCGTTCCAGAGCACATAAGTGGGGGCGAAAGCGGGATCGGGGTGCCAGGCCTTTTTTAACGGTCCATAGGCGAGGTCTACGGTTCTAAGCGCCAGTTCTTCCGATCCTTTGCGCTCTTTCGGGTCCAGCGAAGCAACTCCGCCGTACGCATAGCGGCTGTGTGCGCCTGGAGTGATAAGGCCCAGGTACATTTTGGCGTCCAGCAGGGCGTCGGCGGCTTCCGCGGCGTTTTGCTCGTTGATTTCGCTGTCGTAGTGCACTTCGTAACCCAGTTGAATGTTGGACGGCAGGCGGGGGGCGATCTTGTCCTTGATCAGCCTGACGACGCCCACCGTGTCCAGTTTGGCACCGCTCCATTCCGGACGCATATCGGCCGGGACGAAGCCGCCCTTGCCGGCGTTGAAGGTCCAGCGGCAAATGGTGTGGAGAGATTTTTGATCAGGCATGGCGATTCCTCCTATCTATGTGGACAGGCGTAAGAACTCCCCTACAGGCTTCCATCCAGGACCGCCAGCCATCTTGCATAGGCTTCCTGGTAGGCAGGGATCAGTTTCGGATCCGGTTCGATGGTCTTTACGGTTTTCAGGCCGGCGAAGGCGGAGTGGAAATCCGGGTAGATCCCCGCGCCCACCCCGGCGCCCCGGGCCGCCCCCTGGGAGCCGTCGGTATTGTATAACTCGATGCCGGCGCCGGTGGTATTGGCGAAAATTTCGCCGAACAGGGGGCTTAAGAACATATTGGCGTGGCCGGCGCGTACGGCGCAGATTTTTAATCCCATGTCCCGCATAACCTCTACGCCGTAATTCAGGGCAAAAACTATCCCTTCCTGAGCAGCGCGCATCAGATGGGGCCGCCCGTGAATGTTGAAATCCAGACCGTGGATATGACCGCCGATATTTTTGTTTTTAAGAGTGCGTTCCGCGCCGTTTCCGTACGGAAGAATGACAATGCCGCCGGAGCCGATGGGAATACCGGAGGCCTGCAGGTTCATTTCCTCATAACACAGGGAACCGTCCTGTGACAAAAGGTTCTTAAGCCAACGGTTCAGAATTCCCGTGCCGTTTAAACACATCAGAATCCCATAACGCGGCTGTTCCTTGCGGTGGTTGACATGTACAAAAGTATTAACCCGTGATTCAGGGTCGTAATTTACTTCGCGGCCAACGCCGTAAACCACGCCGCTGGTGCCGGCGGTTGTCGCCAGTTCGCCGGGGTTCAGCACATTCAAGGAAAAAGCGTTGTTCGGCTGGTCGCCGGCACGGTATGCCACCTTTGCGCCGGGTTTCAAGCCCAATTCCCCGGCCGCCTCCGCGGTGACTTCCCCTTGCACCGCGAAAGTGGGCGCCATGTCGGCCAGCAGATCCGGTGAAATACCGTAATAATCCAAAAGCAAATCCGCCCGTTTTTGAGCCGGGAAATCCCAGAGGATACCCTCGGAAAGCCCGGAAGGGGTGGTTTTAATTTCCCCGGTCAGCATCATGGCGATATAATCGCCGGGCAGCATGATCTTATAAATCCGGGCATAGGTTTCCGGTTCGTTTTCCTTTACCCATTTCAGCTTGGAGGCGGTGAAGTTCCCCGGGGAGTTTAAAAAATGTTTCAGGCAGGTTTCCGGTCCGATCTCCGTATAAGCTTTCTCCCCGTATGATACCGCGCGGCTGTCGCACCAGATGATGGAAGGCCGCAGTACGCGATGGGTTTTATCCACCGCCACCAGGCCGTGCATCTGGTAGGAGATGCCGATGGCTTCCACCGCGAGAAGCTCCGTCCTGAATTCAGCCTTGATCTCCGCAGTGGCGGCTATCAAGTTTTCCCACCATACCGCGGGATCCTGCTCCGCCCAGCCCGGCTTAAGCGCCTTTATCTCCAACTCGGTTTTGGGCGAGGCGGCGGAAGCGATCGCCAGGCCTGATTCCGCGTCCAAGAGCGTGGCTTTGATGGAGGAACTGCCGATATCGTATCCCAACAGGCAAGGCATAAGATTTGGCTCCTTTTTGTTGATTCTAGTGCAATGTCTCGTAAATAGCTTAACGATGAATATAAGAGACATTACATATCGTGTAGCGTTTGACATCGTCAAGCTATTTGCGAAACGCTACACTGGCGGGGTAAATTCAGGATTTGCATTTGCCGGAAAACGGTTATCCCGCCGAAGTGCAAAGGCCGTAAAGAACGATATGAATAATTTGGTAATTTTTTATATTCTTTATGATATTTCTCGGTGATGCCTAAAATTCCTTCATATCATTTTTGAAACAAATTTCCCAAATTCAACATCTCCAGAGTAATCGGGGGTTCGCCCAGTTTTTTCGGGAGAAATGAGCCGTGGCAGTCCGAACCGCCTGATATCAGCAGGTGGTTCCGCCTGCAAAAATCGAGGTAAATACGCTCATCACCGGGGGCATTGTAGGAGGAATAGCATTCGACGCCGTCGATGCCGAAGCCGGCCCATTTCATTAACTCCTCTTCGGGCATGGTCCCGCCATTGTAATTGGCGTTCGGATGGGCGAGGAAGGGAACACCCCCGGCGGCCTTAATGATCCGGATGGCTGTTTGGGGTTCCTTGAAAAGTTTGGTCTCTTTCAGATTTTGGACTAATGTGAAATATTCCGGAAGGCCACCGATGATCCCTTTATCCAGGAGGAAATTGAGGACTTTCCAGCCGCCCCGTCCGGGATCATGACGATATTCCCGGTATTGCCGCAAACTGATCCTGGAATCGAGGGATTCCGTAAATTTTACGATTTTGGTGTTATAGTCTTCCCTCACGTTCCTGTTATGGGACATAAGGTCTGAAAGCTGCCGGTTTGACGCGTCAATGCCGTATGCGACCAGATGATATTCTTTCTCCCGGTACGCGCAGGCGATTTCAACCCCGGGAAGATAAAAGACGCCGTTCTTCGCCGCTTCTGCGGCAGCGGCGCCGGTATTTTCCACCGTATCGTGATCCGTGACGGAAAAAAGCCCGATAAGGCTTTTTTTAATGCTTTCCAGGAGTTCCGGGACGCCCCAGGTTCCGTCGGAAGCGTTGGTATGGATGTGCAAGTCGGCGAACAACTTTTATTCCTCCCGATCCGTATAGCGTAAAAGCAGCTCCGCGAGGCTATTAATGCTTCCGAGAGATTCCAGGGCGAGATCGTCGTCGGTCAGATTTATGCCAAAACGCTCCTCCAACCGGTGGATGAGCGCGGCGGCGGTTACTGAATCCAAAATTCCGCCGGGTCCCAGCAGGGGATGGTTATCGCCAATGTCCGGTCCGCCGAGAAGGCCGCGGAGATATTCATTGATGATCTGCTTCAGGTCGGTTTTGTCCATTTGCACACCTTATCATCTCTTCGCATATAATATATGTTTGCCTTGATTAAGCCCGTATCCGCACATCAAGCCACGCCGGCCTTGCATATGATGCAGGCAGGGGCAATACATAGCAAGTATGGGCCGTTGTTTTTTCGCCGGGTTTAAACCCCATCATCTGCAAAAGGAGAAGGGCGGGCCGGTTTCTATTGTCCGAACGGCACCGGCAATGAATACGTTCAAGGCGGGGATGTCTTTTCGCGAGCAAACCGAGGGTTTCCCCCAGAAAAACATAAGCGACGCCGCGGCCTTTAATCCGGCAGGAAATGCAAAACAGGGTCGTTTCCGCCTCGTTTTCGGCGATATCGAGGCAAGCCGCTCCGATTATCCCGTATTTCCCGAACCGATCCGTAAGTTCCGCCACGTAAATGGCGCGCTTGGGGCCGTCCAGGTATGCCTGCACCATGGATTTATCGACCAGTCCCGGCATGTTGTTTAACTGAGTGGTACGGGCGGCGAGTTCGTATATGCGGTCCAGATCCGGGCCTGCGCCGGGGCGTACCGTAAGTTTCATTTCGCATGATTTCAGGAAATCCTCGCGCGGGCCTGCGAAGCTTGCACCCGCTTTTGCGCGTTCCGCTTCGGCGAGCATCATCCGCCTCCGCAAACCGCTTTCCCGGGTAATAACATCCGGTTGGAATTCCGGGCGGGAGAGGATTTCTTCATATTCTTCCGCGGGATAGACATGCATCCCCGGGAAATACCTTTCGGCCTCAAAACGCTGGAAGGGATCATCATCTATAAAAGCCATGGATTCCAAGGCGAAACCGAACCGTCGAACGAGTCGGCGGATGCTTTCCGCCTTCGGGCCCCAATTGAACTGGGGGTGTAGAAAATACTTGTCGAGTTCCAGTTCCCTGAGCTTGACGGCGGCCTGTTCCGGATCGTTGTGGCTGGCGATTGTCTGCAGGATCCCCCTCCGGTCGAGTTCTGCGACGACTTCCATAACACCCGGGCGGATATGGATTTCCCCTTCATTCAGAACGCCCTCCCAAAGCGTCCCGTCGAGGTCCCAGATGAGGCATTTAATTTTCATTTTCTATTACCGCGCAGAGCCAATTCCATGGTCATATGGGTCGGCTCAAAGCCGCACTTTTTATAAAGCGCCCTCATGGGGAGATTTTTCACATGCACCTTGCCGATAATCCTTTCCGCACCCGCAGCCCGGCAATACTCCAGGCCGGACTTGAGCAGTTTCTCCGGCCATTCAGTGCCGCGCAAACCTTCTTCTATATAAAAGCTCTTAAAATTCACGTATGTTTCTCCACTTACGGAATTGGTGCGGGGGGTCATCCATAGCCAGCCTGCGGGCTTACCGTCAGCCTCCAGGACCATCATGCCGTTTTTTTCTTTAGGGAGCGCCTTTTCCAGCTTCCGGAGGTGGAAATCCGGGTCGGTCACGGCTTCATCCCCGAAGGAGATTTCCGCGATTTCCATTTCATAGGCGGCAAGTACCGGAAAATCTTCTTGTTTGACGGTACGGATCTTCATTTTACATACGTCCGCCTTCCTGTTTTATGATATCCCGCAGGATTAGTTCGAAGGTTGCACCTCGGCACGCCGGGCAGGTTTTTTCCTTCAGCTCTTCGACGGTGTTGAAGTCGCAGTCCATGCCGACCTTGTACCGCGCGCCGCATGTTGTGCATTGGTAGGTGCGCAAGGTTTTCCGCAATTCTCCAGTATAAAGCGGGCCTGTATATTTTCCCTCCGGAAGGGAAGCGGTATGCCCGGCGGTTTTAAGAACGATCATCTGTCCGGTATTTCCGATTATTTCCGCGCCTTCATATTCATTGAAGCGCGGGATTATCTCATGGACGGCGAATCCCGCGTCCAGAATCGCTTGATGCATTTTCAGGGTGAAGCCCGGCGCCTTGTGTGCGAATGAAAGGAAAACCGTCAGGCCGGTCTGTTTCTTCAGTGCGGATACGCCGCGCGTCAAAAAAAGATCCAGGCCAGGGATGGTGTACGGAGGATCGGTAAAAAAGCAATCAAAGCGGTTCTGCAGATTTCCCGGAATCGGCTCCCGCAAATCGTGTTCATGGCAGGTGATGGGAAGCTTTTCCGCCCCCGCCGTTTTTTCAATATATGCCAGGAAACGCGGATCAATGTCGATTACATGAATGCGCGTTTTTATCTTATTATCCGGGAAAAGCTCCTTAAGCAAAATCCCCAGTGCCACACTGACCAGGTCGTCATCCCCCAGGCACAGTATTTCCTTGCCGATCAGGCTGTAATGATGAAGACAAAGCAACGCCCGTTTAATGCTTGTGGAAGGCGTGCCTTTTGACTGGTCCAGCGTCACATCCACGCGGGGCCGATCCGCTAAAATGAGTCGGACTGTATCCGCCCCGGAGACTGTTCCGGGGTCGAAAACCGAAAGATTCAAACGCATCAAGGTTTTGTAGAGAATCCGGTTCAGTCCTGCGTAACCCAGTGTTTCCGCGGTAAATTTACGGCCGGCTTCAGTCAAGCGGCTGCCGTGCTCCTGCGCAAGTAAACCCGTTTTTTCCAGTTCTTTTTTGACGGCGGCGACCACCGGAAGCGGCAGGAAGGCGTTCTGGGCCAAAGCCTTCGTGGATATCCCCTCTTCGAAGTACACGGAAAGCAGGATTTTTTCCACCGCCGCCGGTCCGTCCTCCAGGCGCGTCAATAAGGCGATTTTTTCGAAAAGTCCAGGCAAGGGATCACTCCTCTGGTTTCATCGGGGTAGGAAGGTCCTTCTTTAAATATTGGCATAATATCCGAAAAATCCTCTTCCAGGTATTAATGAGATCTTAAGCTCGGTTCCCCCTGCAGCCTAATGGCAGCCATATACTACATTTGTGGCAAGACCCTGAATTAAGGTAACAACGCAATTGCCTCTTATAAGAAATATGGCACCATGAAAAAGTTTTCATGCGACACCTTCTTTGTTTGCTTAGGATTGATGCCAGCCGCACCCCGGACGCCTTTTAAAATAACTTATCTTTCGCCCCTTGATTTTCATGCAGCAAAATCAATCGCCGGTTTTGCTTGGATGAAATGACGGAAGCCTCGTTTTATCCGTTTTGGGGCTTATTTTATCGCCCCGTTTTTTTATTATCGGGCGGATTGGGGTAAATTAATCATGCACGGAAGGGTTTTGTGCGCCGGTATGGAAAAGATGGAATAGCCACCCACCCGAGTATGTTTGCCGGGACAAGCGAAAGGATAAAAATAGCTTTTGAGGGTCTGGCGTTGCAAGAGCCCCCCCTTGCCCCAGGGCAAGGAGGTCTCTTGCGAAGGCCGGCCTTAAGGTATCTCTTATTTTCTGAATTGTGAATAGAATACGGAACAGGCGGTGTAACATGGATTTTGATCAATTGGTCGCGAGAATAAATTTTCTGTATAAAAAGAACCAAAAGGAAGAACTTACCGAAGAGGAAAAAGCGGAGCAGGCGGTTTTGCGCAGGCAGTACATCGACGCCGTAAAGGGGAATCTCCGCGCCCAGCTCGAGAGAATCAAGATAGTGGACGGGAAGGACGCAGGAGGCTGCCATGGCCACGGCAAAGACTGTGACTGCGGCAAACATTGATATATTTTCATACCCTTTGATGCGGGTAGAAGCGGAAAGGAAGTTGCACTATGAACAAACGCTTTTTTTCTTCCGGCAGCTTTTGGAACACGCCTATTCCTGAAAATCCGGCCATTGATCCCGAAAGCGATCACTACATAAATCTTCTGGCCGGGGAACCCATTCCCAATTTCTGGCTGAACATCCATGAGTTCACCATACCTGTGTATGAGGTCGGCGACAGTACGCCGATGCGGTATGTCCATCCCATGACCGGCAAATTTTTCGAACCTGGCAAATCCTCGCACGGGACCTGCTTTGAAAATCCGCTGCCCATCCCGGACCACGCCATTCCCGATCCCAAACATGACAGGCATATGGCTTTAGTCGATTACAAGAAGCGCAAAGCCTGGGATATGTTTTACGTGAAAAAAAGGGAGGACGGGGAGTGGGAATCCATGACCGGCATGACCTATTCCCTGGATGAAGACGGGATCTTTGATCCCGCGGAGTTTGCGGTGAAAGACGGGGAGTCGATCCACAAGTACGGCCCGGGCAGGGCCGCAGGCGTCCCAATCATCGCCGGCCTTTTCATGCTGGAGGAGATTTTGGCGGGCGTGATTGAACACAAACTGGTATTTGCCACCGCCTGCAACGCTTACAAAAAGTATGTTTGGCCGGCGACCTGGACAGACGGTTTCACGGAAGGCGGACTCCCTGAGGGATGCCTGATTCAGCTTGATCCGTCCCTGGACGTGGACAAACTTGGCCTTTCACCCGGCGCAAAGGTGATTGCCCGCGCTTTGCAGAAATATGGCGCGGTTAACGTGGATGTGGCCGGAGGCACGACCATCTACGGCGAAGGATTATACGGCCAGCCCGGCAAATCCTGGGACGGGATTTTAAAGCCGGATGACCTGCGTGGTTTGGATATCAGGCGTTTCCGGGTTCTTAAAACGGGGACGATCCTGGAAGGAGGCCGTTATCATTCGGAGGAGAACCGCAGGGAACTACACGACAAGCTGTGGGGGAAGAAGATGGAGTAAACAACGCAAATTGCTCCATCTTACATGCCGTTGCCCGGTTGTTTTTTTATCATAAACGGAAAAAATATTACATGGCCGGGTTATGACTTCCGGCGGGGGGCGGTATTCATGCTAAAAATCAAAACCTTACGCGATGCCGTGGAATTTATCGATCAGTCTGGTTTTTTGTTTCTTTTCAGACATCCGTATGGTTTTCATTCCATGTGGGACTTAGTCCCCGGGGGGACGTGGTTTACCGGGGAAGAGAACGATCCCTGGCGCTGGAAGGATGAAATTGCCCGGGAGAAAAAGGCGGTATATACCAAATTCTGCGGCAACAGATCGATCTTCATCGCTTTGGACTGGTATCCCAAATTCCTCGCGGTTTACAGACCCTCCGGAGACTTGCGGGACAGATACCTGGACGGACTGGTGTCCAGGATGAGCATGGAGATTCATCAATGCCTGGATGAAAACGGCCCGCAGAATACGCACAACCTGAAAGGATTGCTGGGAATCCGCTCCAAGGAGGCCGGCCGGGCTTTTGAACGGAGCCTGCTGGAACTGCAGAACCAGATGTATATCACCATCTGCGGAGCGTCGCAACGAATTAATAAGTCCGGCGAACCTTACGGTTGGATGAACAGCGAATATGAACTGGTGGATAGATGGTTTGGCGCTTCGATACTGAATCGCGCTTCGGAAATACCGAAATTAACCGCCATGGAAAAGATCGCCTCAAGGGCAAAAGAAACAGCTCCGGGTTTGGCGGAGCAGGATGTTAAACGCAGTTTTAGACTGAAATTTGGGGCTTAGTACATTGTCAACTCTCCAACTATTGAATAAAACCTTTCGGTTTATTTTTGCTATATGAGGAGGAAGCTTTACGTCCATATAGTTTTAATATTCACAATGTAGCAGGAGTAATCCACCTTCCGGCACGGTTATACGGGTGTTTCACTGATTGCGTTTTTCCCTTTTTTCTGTTGTTAAATACTAATGATTAGGTTACAACCTGCACTTCCCCTTCAGCCTGATGTCTCTGGACGACGATCCGACGAGAATTTCATATTCCCCCGGCTCCACCGCCCATTTCTTTTGTTTTTCGTTATAATAGGCGAAATCATCCCAAACCAGCACGAGTTCCACTCTTTTCTTCTCCCCCGGCGCAAGCAGGACTTTTTGGAACCTCTTCAATTCCTGCACAGGGCGGTCCACGGCGGATTTGATTTTTTTGACGTAAAGCTGCGCCACTTCGGCGCCTTTGCGCTTGCCGGTATTTTCCAGTTCAAAGGCCACCATTACTTCACTTTTCTTGGAGGCTGCGCTCGTTTTAAGGTTTCCGTATGCGAAGGCGGTGTACGACAATCCGTAACCGAATGGAAAAAGCGGCTCGATGCCGCGCTTGTCGAAATGCCTGTACCCGACGTAAATGCCGTCGGAATAATCGGCAGTGATGCCGTCGCCTCTATATGTGCCATAAGCGGAGCAATCCTCCCAATTCCTGGGGAATGTCACCGGGAGTTTTCCTGAAGGATTGTAATCGCCGAACAGGACGTCGGCAACGGCATTGCCGGTCTCCGAACCGCCGAACCAGGTCTGCAGCACCGCCGGAACTTTGTCAAGCCAGTCATCCATCAGCACCGGACTGCCTGAGCATTGGATCACGACAACGTTTTTGTTGACCTGTGTGATCCTGTCGATCAGGTCCGTCTGTCTTTTTGAAAGATACAGGGAATCACGGTCATGGCCTTCCGATTCCGCGGTTTCCCAGGATCCCGATGTGCCCAGGAAAAGCAGAACCATATCCGCCCCGGAAGCGATGTTGGCGGCATTTTCCAGGGGGCTTACGCCGGGAATGATCCATCCCAGTTTGATGGAGGATTTTTTCCCGATGCCGAAATATTCCAGTTTGAAACTGCAAGGTTTGTCTTCCAGTTGGATGACGCCCCTTTCGGTCCGGACCCCCCGGTTCGGCCAACTGTCGATCACCGGCTGTCCGTTGATGTGCAGGCGGACGCCGTGGTTGCAGTCGATGATGAACTGATATTCCCCCCGTTTTTTGGGATGCAGGAAACCGGTCCACCGGGCGGAAAAACCGTTTTCCGGGTGGGGGAATCCAAAATCCTCATGGAAACTGATCTTTCCGTCAGTCCTTGACAGGAAAGGTTTCCCTTCAAACGCCCTGTTTTTAAAATATTCGCCCCTCAAGCCGGGTTCCGCGCCGGCTTTATCCCTGGACATATTCAAGGACGTGAGGAGGGCTGTATTATCTTTAAAGTCCACGCCCGATGTTCCGGCGGCGTATATGATATTTAATTTAGCGCCGAGCCTTTCCTCCAGGGCCTGCCAGGGACTGACGGCATAAATGGGATCCACCTTGGCGCTGCCCCCTCCGCCGGTCCTGGCGTTTGCCGCGTCGGGCCCGATAACTGCAAGCGTTTTAATATTGCTTGAAGAAAGCGGGAGGATATTCTGATCGTTCTTCAAAAGCACGATGCCTGCACGGGCCGCTTCCAGCGCTATTTTACGGTGTTCCGCGCAGGCGATCAGGTTTCCGGCGTGTTCGGCGCCCGGTTGCTCGAAGAGCCCCAGCCTGAACATGACCCTCAAGATCCTACGCACCATACCGTCGATGATCTTTACCGGCACAGTGCCGTTTTTTACGGATTCCAGAAGGCTGTTATTCAAATATCCCCCGGTGGGCATCTCCAGGTCAAGCCCGGCAAGGGTGGTGGGAACCGTGGAATGTACTGCGCCCCAGTCGGACATGGCCAGGCCTTCGAAGCCCCATTCTTTTTTCAGCTTTTCCGTAAGGAGATAATCATTCTGGCAGCAATAATCCCCGTTGACCTGGTTGTAGGCCCCCATCACCGCAAGCACACCGGCTTCCCTCACCGCGGCTTTAAAAGCCGGCAGGTAAATCTCATTCAAAGCCCGCGCGCCGACCTTCACATCCACTCTGTCGCGGCGGTATTCCTGGTTATTACAGGCGTAATGTTTTACGGTGGCAGCTACATTTTGGCTTTGCACGCCCTTGATATACGCTACGGTCATCCGCGACGCCAAGTACGGATCCTCGCCGTAGCTTTCAAAGTTCCTGCCTCCCTGCGGGATTCTGGCGATATTGACGCACGGTCCAAGCAGCACATGCTTGTTTACCCCCCTGACTTCCCTGCCGATGGCCCAGCCGATATTCCGCGCCATCTCAATGTCCCAGGTGGCCGCCAGAGTGATCCCCCCCGGGAAGGCCGTGGTTTTGTTGGTCCGCACCCCCACCGGGCCGTCGGTCATTCTCATTTCCGGAATGCCCAGCCTTGCGTTGGGCTTGGTGGCAAAGCCCGCGCCGCCCAGGAGGTCGATTTTTTCCTCCAGGGTCATCCTGGGGATCAAATCATTGATCCTGTCCTCCACAGGCAGCTTCGGATTTTTATAAGGCGGGGCGGCGTCGTTTTCCGCCGCGGCATATGTAATAATCATGCAGAAAAAAGCCAGGACGGCGCCGAGAATTTTCAGCATACGATGAGATTTTTTCATTATATCATCCCTCCGTTTGTTGTAGAGCAAATTTGCGTTATTATGACAATTTTACGTAATCTTTGTCTGCGGGCAATCGCGGGAAAAAAGCCGCTGCCCCAGGTAAACCGTGCCGGCTAATATCTTCCGTATTTCTGCACCGCCCACATGTAAATCTTCAGGTTTTTCAGGGGAGTGCCTGCGGATACGCTGCCTGCCGGACATTCCACCAGCCCGCCGTCTTTTCCCACCGATTCGATATCCCGTCTGACTGCTTCTATTATCTCCCCGGGAGCGCCGTTTCGAAGGGTCATAGGCGGTATCTGGCCGTAAATCAGGGCGTTGGGCATGGCCTTCCGGATTTCCAGCGGATGGATCTCCGGCCCGAAGTTGACTTCATTTACGCCGAGATCGTTTAAAATTCCCATCAAATGCCCCATGTTGCTGTCGGAATGCTGATAGCGGATATGATGCGGCTCCGGCGCGAACTCCCGGAAGAGTTTGTCCAGCACCGGGGCGCAGAACCTTTCATATTGGGCGGGAGGAAACAGGTAGCAGTTGTCGTCCGTGAGCCAGTACCCCTCCAGGGAGCGGCAGTCCGTATCGTCCCGGAGGGCATTGTTGTATTCCGTGAGTTTAACCGCAAGCAGCGCAAAAAATTCCTCCATGACCCCCGGTTCGTCCATGATGAATAAACAGGTATTGGTAACCCCCAGGATGCTGGTGGCCATGGTGGCCGGGCCGCGGGAGCTGTTGCCCGGAAGTTTTACCGGCTTCCCGCAGCTTCTTTCATACCGGGCTTTTTCTTCTGACCAGCCCGCGGGAAAGGCCTCCCGTCTCATGTCCAGTTGTTCCGATTTTTTGATTAAGGTTTTAACGTCCGCGATATCTTTCACCGATGATTCCAGCCATGGGGTGCCTCCCTCGGTGAGTTCCCATCGGGCGCCCATAATCACTTCAAAGCGGTTGGGGGAGGGAAGCAAGTCTTCCTCTTCCGCGTAAAACCTCTTCCCTAACACTTTTTCCACCTTGCCGTTGCATTGCTTATGAAGGTTTAAACGATATTCCCGGTCATTATAATAACGCAGGGTGGAGGGAACTTTCATTTCCTCGAAAAGAAAATGGTCATCCAGCCAGAAGGAGACGGGAACCCGGGGTTTGTCCGTGGAAAAGGATTTGAAGCATTTTTCGTTTTCCCGCCAGAAAGCCTGGACATCCAGGTCGAATACCATTTTATCAACCCCTACAGAAGAATATTTATTTAAATATATTTCCTGTCACTGACCTGTGGAAGTGACCGGATGGTGGGGATGTTCCCGGGCCGCATCACTAAACCACATAATCCCCTTCCTCCTCTATATGGGACGATATCGTTTTTTTCTTCCAGTTCCCCTTGAGATAATAAAGCGTACTCATAATAAACCCCGCGATCCATCCGATGGGGATTCCCCACCAGATGCCGGACGGTCCCATTTTTGCGGACAGGAAGGCCGAAACCGGAATGCGTATCAGCCAGAGCGAAAGCATGGTGATGAACATGGGAATAAGCGTGTCCCCTGCTCCGCGCAGGACTCCGCTGTTTACAAACATTCCCGCAAAAACGATGTAGAAGGCTCCCACGATAATCAGGTAATCGGCCCCAAGGCGCACTACATTGGGATCCCGGTTGAAGACGGCGATAAGAGGGCGGGCGAACAGAATCACCGCGATGGTCGTGAATAAGGAGATGCCTCCGGAGATTGCAAAAGCCGCGAGATATCCCCTTTGCACCCGATCGGGCCTCTTCGCGCCCAGGTTCTGGCCCACGAACGAGGATACCGCCATGGAAATATTCATGATGGGAAGGGCGGCGAATGAATCCAGCCGGGAACCTGCAGAATATGCGGCGACCGTGTCCGTGCCAAAACCGTTGACGATGCGCAGCAAAGCCATGAAGCCGGCTGCCACCAGGGTTTGTTGTATACCGGTGGGAAGGCCGATTTTGAGGCTGAGATTAAAGATTTTCCGGTCGAAATAAAGGTCTTTCCAGCGGAATTTGAAGATCTCATGAGTCCGATCCAGGTAACAGAGGCTGAGGATAAATGAAACGCCCTGGGCGGTTACCGTAGCCCAGGCGGCTCCCGCCACCCCCCATTTGAAGGCAAGTACAAAAACCAGGTCAAGGATTATGTTAAGCACGGTCGCGATGATCAGAAAGTAGAGAGGGGTCTTGGAATCCCCCAGGCCGCGTAAAATGGCGCTTACGCCGTTGTATCCGAACATCATGATCATCCCGGCGAAGATGATATTAAGATATATCCTGGCCATGGGATAAATTTCGGCAGGGGTTTTAAGCAGTTTGAGGATGGGGCCGGCGCATAAAAGGCCGGTGACGGTAACCGCGACAGCGGCGTAAAAAGTGAAAAGATAAGTGGTGCTGATGGTTTTTTTCACTTTATCCATGTCTTTGGCGCCGAAATACTGTGCGATGAGAATAGTGGCTCCCATGGTGATCCCCATGATCAGGGATACCAAAAGAAAAATAATGGAAAAGCTCGCTCCGACCGCCGCCAGGGCCGATTTGCCCAACGCCTGGCCCACCACGACGCTGTCCACGGTGTTGTAAAATTGCTGGAAAAGGCTGCCGATGAGCATCGGCAGCGCGAAACAGATAATCAACCTTGCTTCATTGCCGGATGTCAGATCCTTCATGCATATCCCCTTTTTTGGCATGATGGCTTTACGCAAACATATTATATTTTTTCATAAATGAAAAGGAAAGTCAATCGGCGCCGCCCAAATTGTGCCCAAATCGCCCGGCATAAGGGAAATCTTTTCTTGCTTCCTGTTCGGCTTTTTTAAAAACGGAGACGCCTTTGACCACTTCAGAGCACCGCTGGCTGGTAAAATTATCAAAAATTGAGGTAAACGAGCTTCTTTTAAGAATACTAAAAGAGCAATTTGCGTTGTTATGATAACCTTACGTCTTGCCACTAAATATCGATGGCCTAATGGCAACGATGAATTTGAGGACAATCTGTCATGATGTCACAAAAGGAAAGATAAAATCATACATGCACGGGAAGCATTTCCGCTTGCGGAGTTGAATTGGGAAGTAGGTTACTGCCCAGGATCCGGCTCCCGGCCGGATCGGTTCATTCCCGCCGCGGTGCCGGGAGCAGTGCAACTGGACTGGGCGGCGGCCCATGGATGGGAATCGTATCTTTATGGCGATAACGCCTCCATGTACAGGTGGATGGAGGCTCCGGAATGGTTTGCTTCACTGGATTTTAGCGGATCCGGAAGGTGTTGAGGCCGCTTCGCGGATTGTCCATGAGGGTACGGGCCAAGTTCAGTTCGCTGTCGACCTTGACCGTCCCCGGCTCTGGTGGCCTAACGGCCAGGGAAAGCCGGAGCTTTACAGCGCCATTGTTACTTAAAAAAAACAACGCCGGTACAGACAAACCGGCAATGTGTCGGCTTTCGCCGGATCCGCCTGGTGATGCATGAGGATGCCTGGAAAGAACCGGCCGGATTTTCCAAAACCCGCAGCGCCCCGCCTATGACCCTGGAGATCAACGGCAGGCGCATCTTTACCAAAGGATCCAACTGGGTGAGTCCGAGATTTTCCCGGGGAAAATAACCGGGGAAACCTGCCGCGGGCTCCTGGAACTGGTTAAGGGGGCCGGCATGAATCTGCTGCGCTGTTGGGGAGGGGCTGTTGTACAGAAGGATTACCTTGCCAGCGCGCGGACTCATAAATTGGTCTGGTAGGAAAACGAGGAATTCACCGCAGAGATCTGGCTGGTGTCGGATTTTCCGGAGACTGTTCCTGCCGGGCGCATCGAGGTTTATCTGGAGTGGGGGACTTAGGCTGTTTGTTGAATCCTGGGACTATCCGGCCCTCGCGCCCAACGCCAACCTTCCCGGTCCGGTCATTTCCTGCAGGTTGCCCTGGAAAGATGCAAAACTCCTGGTTTTAACTTTAAAGGACACTTTCTCCCCGGAGCATAATTCCCGTTACGAATTTATCTATAGAAAGCAGACCGGCGCCCACAATCTCGGGGAATGATCCGGCCGTAAATTAAAAACCGTTCCCGGCCGGGCATTCGGATTCCGTCGGCCGTTTTTCCGGAATATGGATCCGGCATTTTTTTAAAATCCCCGCCGCTATTGCCAGGGCGAGTTTCTCCTGGTAGGTCGGATCCCTCAACTGTTTGGCGTCCTCCGCGTTTGAAAGGAAGCCCACTTCTACAAGAACTCCAGTCACCCCGTGCTGGCGGATGATGAAGTAATTTCCCGGGGCGGCTTTTTGCGGTTTATCCTGAACCCTGTTCAATTCCTCCTGAATGCTCAAGGCCAGCATTTTACTCAAAGGCGAAAGGTAATTGTAAAATGCCACCACTCCCCGCCTGTATCGCGCCTCGGACCAGTCGCAGTGAATGCTGAGTAAAAAAAGGCTGCGATTTTCCCTGGCTTTCTGAATCCGCGCCAGAAGATCTTTGCGATGCCTGCCTGTACGTCCGGAAATGAAGGGCGAGAGGTCCGTATCCGTCTCCCGGGTGATTAAAACGTTTAAACCGCTCTGCCTCAGTTGTCCCCATAATTTTAATCCAATGGCCAGGTTAATATCCTTTTCCATATTTCCCTGATCATCCCTGGTCCCCCCGTCGACCCCGCCGTGTCCGGGATCTATTACGATAGTAAGGTTTCGGAGTATACTTTCAGTCCGGAGGGCTTGTTCGTAATGAGCGGCATAGAACATTATCCCCGTGAGAATCAGGATTATCGCCAGAATTCCCGCGATTTTTTTCCTTGGAACCACGATTATGGCCAATATCCATTTCACCCCGTTAGCTTTTAAGGTATATTTATTCATGGCGGACCATTTACATGATGGGGTTTTAACCTATAAAAGGCAATTGCGTTGTTACTTTAATACTAAGTTTTGCCGCCAAATATAGTGTATGGCTACTATTAGGCTATCGATATTTATTAGTGGAGACGTAAATTGTCATAATTCTCCCGTTTTCACCATGTGAAAACCTGCCCGGATCCGTCAATCCGCAAGAAGGCGAATCATATGATGGCTTATGCACGCTAAATACAATACAGCTCCGCTCACTGGAAGGAGGATGCAAAAATGTGCGGGATAGCCGGCTTGGTTGATTATAACGGGGATTTGACGGTACAAAAGGATGTCCCGCAGCGCATGGTTGATACCTTGAAAGGGCGCGGACCGGATGCGGAGGGATTTTGGCATTCCACTCACGCGGTGCTGGGGCACCGGCGCCTGATCGTGGTGGATCCGGCGGGGGGGCGCAGCCGATGGCCTGCCGGCAGGGCGGGACGGTCTTTGTATTGACCTATAACGGGGAGTTATATAACACATCGGAATTAAGGGATGAGCTTGAACAAAAAGGCCATATCTTCCGGAGCCGATCCGATACCGAGGTTTTGCTGCATGCTTACATGGAATGGAGGGAGGCGTGCCCTGGTAAATTAAACGGTATTTTTGCCTTTGCGGTCTGGGACACAAAGGAAGAGGCTTTGTTTATCGCCCGCGACCGGATGGGGGTCAAACCGCTTTTTTACGCTTTTTGCGGATCGCTTTTTCTTTTCGGCTCGGAGCAGAAAGCTATCCTTGCTCATCCATGTATGCGTCCGGCGGTGGGTGAAGAAGGACTGCTGGAGATTTTCATGCTTGGACCGACGCATACACCCGGATCCGGGGTTTTCAAAGGGATTATGGAATTGCGACCGGGATATTGCGCAAAATACAACCGCCGCGGATTAAGGCTCAGCCGCTATTGGAGGCTGGAAAGCCGGATTCATAAGGACGGGCTTACAGAAACCGCCGCGCATGTCCGGGAGCTTTTCTGCGACGCCGTGAAACGGCAGCTAGTTTCAGACGTGCCTTTAGGCGCCCTGCTCTCCGGCGGGCTGGATTCCAGCGCTATTACCGCGGTTGCATCCCGCTTCTGCGAACTGGAGGGTAAAGGGGATTTAAGCACGTTCTCTGTGGATTTTTATGATAACGACCGGTATTTCCGGCCGGATCTTTTTCAGCCGGAATCTGATCTGCCGTATATCAAAAGGGTGTCTGAACGCTTCGGCACGGTTCATCACGATGTGACGCTGGATGTTGATCTGACGGCGGATGCCCTTATTGAGGCGGTGCGCGCCCGCGATCTGCCGGGTATGGCAGACATCGATTCATCCTTATATCTGTTTTGCAGGGAGATCAAAAAGAAAGTTACCGTAGGTCTTTCCGGCGAATCAGCGGATGAAATTTTTGGGGGCTATCCCTGGTTTCATCATCCGGAGATGGCCGGCGCCGTGTCATTCCCTTGGTCGAGACGTTTAAGGGAAAGGATTAAACTGCTCGCTCCCGGAATACGGGAAAAGGTTCATCCTGAAGAATACGTATCCCAGCGATATTCCGACAGCCTTATGGAAACGCCGCGGCTTTCCGGAGAGGATGCGGCGGAGGATCGGCGCAGGGAGCTTTTTTATCTCAACATTACATGGTTTCTCGCTGCGCTGCTGGAGCGGAAAGACCGGATGAGCATGGCTTCCGGGCTTGAAATCCGGGTGCCGTTTTGCGATCACCGGCTGGTGGAATATGTCTGGAATATCCCCTGGCGGATGAAGACATACGGTGGACTGAGCAAAGGCATTCTCAGGCTGGCATTTTCGGATGTTCTTCCGCAAGAGGTGCTCCTGCGTAAAAAAAGCCCATACCCAAAAACCCATCATCCGGGATACCTCCAAGCCGTCCGGGCGAGACTGCAAGCGGTGCTTGATCATCCGGCCTCCCCGCTTCTGCAGGTCGTCGACCGGAAGGCGGCGCGCGATTTGATTTTGTCGGAAGACAACGGCAACGGCGTCAGCCAGCCGTGGTTCGGCCAGTTGATGACCGGGCCGCAGTTTTTGGCGTACCTGCTCCAAATTCATTATTGGCTGGATGAATATCATGTGGCAATTGAAATTTGACAGTCTGAAAAAGTCTTTATAAGGCAATTGCGTTGTTACCGTAATTCAAGGTCTTGCCACTATAGCTACATCTAAGCTATGGATATTTAGCGGTAAGACGTAAAATCATCATAACGACGCAAATTGCTCGTTATAAAAGGCTTGCATGTTGACGCCCTGGGCAATAATGGCAAAATAGTTTAAAATTCTTCTCATCCTTTTTCAAGACAGCACGGCCGAGCGTACCTTAATTGGTACGGCCTCGATATGGCGATTTTCAAAATCGGTCAGATGTATTAATCACCGGTTCTATAATAAAACAACAAAGCCCCTGGGGGGCTTTATCAAAGAAAAGGGGGGTGTGAGAAAAAGTTATTTGCCGTACTTTATATTATACTAAACGGCACAATTGCAAGGAAGTTCCCGAAAGATTAATTTGCATAATATTTACATTGGAGCAACGTTGTAACCATATTTTTATGCTTGCCGCTAAATTTAAATATAGCCGCACGCTATATTCAGCGGCAAGACCTTGAATTTCGGTAAAAATACAGATCAACCAGGAATTTTAAATTCGGTGAAGAAAATATAACGGAAGTCGGGATGAAAAAATTGGTAAAATCCTGCGATGGGGGGTACGCATGAAAAATACGCTCAGCCTGGATTACAGCAAGGTTTTACCGTTTTTAAAAGAAGACGAGATCGCTTATTTTGATCCCTATGTTCAAACCGCGCAAAGGCTGCTGCATAAGAAGAAAGGTCCGGGAAGGGATTTTCTCGGCTGGGTCGATCTGCCGCATGAATTTGACCGTGAAGAGTTCAGCCGCATCAAGGCCGCCGCGGAGAAAATCGGAAAAGACTCGGACATCCTTGTGGTGATCGGGATCGGAGGCTCTTACCTTGGAGCGCGGGCCGCGATTGAAACGCTCTCCCATTCATTCCAGAACTTCCTGCCCGGGGAAAAACGAAAAGCGCCGCTGGTGGTATACGCCGGAAATAACATCAGTTCGACTTACCATAGGGAATTGCTTGACCTTTTGGACGGGCGGGATGTCTCCGTGAACGTGGTTTCCAAATCAGGGACCACCACCGAGCCAGCCATCGCTTTTCGCATTCTCCGGTCCTATCTTGAAAAGAGATACGGCCGGGATCTGGCGCGCCGGCGCATTTACGCCACCACCGACAAGGAGAAGGGCGCTCTGCATAAACTGTCCCGCGAAGAGGGATATCAAACCTTCGTCATTCCGGATGATGTGGGCGGGCGTTATTCGGTGTTGACCGCGGTGGGTCTCCTGCCCATCGCCGCGGCCGGAATTAACATCGATGATTTAATGGCGGGAGCTGCGGATGCATGCGATGCCTTTGCGGAAAAAAAGCTGAAAAACAATGACTGCTATAAATATGCGGTTATCCGCAACGCCTTGTACCGCAAGGGGAAATCCATAGAGCTGCTGGCAAACTATGAACCATCGCTGCATTATTTGGGGGAATGGTGGAAACAGCTTTTTGGAGAAAGCGAGGGGAAGGATCACAAGGGCATATTCCCGGCGACGGTGGACTTTTCCACGGATCTGCACTCTATGGGCCAGTATATCCAGGAAGGAAGGCGTTTCATCTTTGAAACAGTGCTGAATGTGGATAAACCGAGGGCGGAGATGAACATCGAAACGGAAAAGGCAGACCTGGACGGGTTGAATTTCCTGGCGGGCCGGACCATGGATTTTGTCAATAAAAACGCTTTCTACGGGACGCTGTTGGCTCACAACGACGGAGGAGTACCAAATCTGGTTTTGAACATCCCCGCCCTGACTCCGTATCACCTGGGGCAGATTTTCTATTTCTTTGAAAAAGCTTGCGCCGTCAGCGGTTATCTGCTGGGGGTCAATCCTTTCGATCAACCAGGTGTGGAGGCTTATAAAAAGAACATGTTCGCCCTGCTGGGAAAGCCGGGCTTTGAGAAGGAACGGGAGATCTTAGGAGCCAGGTTGAAATAGCGATCAGCAATCAGTAATTGACGCAAGGCGCGTTTATCGTCAAAGATCGCGGACAGCGCGATCTTTTTGATTACTTAGAAGGGATAAGTTGCCCTTTTTAGGCTACATTTCATCCACCTTTTTTCATTCTTTCCATTGCCCTTATAAAGATGGCGGGGTGAACGGCCAGCTTGAAAATTAACCTGCCGATTTGTCGATTCATGATGGCTTTGATTTTCATTTACATGAACGGCTGTCTTCTTAAGGCAGGTATAATTTACCGGGTGTTAGCAAGAATATGGATATGAACCTCACAAATCTTTTTTGGCTGTTCCTTTTGCTTTCCACCTTATATCCGGCTTTTAAGATGTATATGATCGAAAAGGCGCGCATCCGCCTCATGCGCAGGATGGAAAAAAAGCATGGTTCGAGGGTGATTTCCATGATTCACCGGCAGGAGATGTTCAGTTTCCTGGGAATTCCCTTCAGCCGGTTCATCACCATCGAGGATTCCGAACAGATCCTGCGCGTCATCAGACTTACCCCGGAAAACCAAAAAATCGACATCATCCTTCATACCCCGGGGGGACTGGTGCTGGCAGCGGAGCAAATCGCCCACGCTATCGAACGGCATCCGGCCAGGGTGACGGTATATGTGCCTCACTATGCCATGTCCGGCGGCGCCCTTATCGCGCTTGCAGCTGATGAGATAGTGATGGATTCCAATGCCGTGCTGGGCCCGGTGGATCCTCAGGTGGGGAAATATCCGGCCGCCTCCATTATAAATGCCGTAGGCCGCAAAGATGTCAACGAGGTGGATGACGATACGCTGATTTTGGCGGACATCTCTCAGAAAGCCTTGAATCAGGTGAAAGAAGCGGTGGAGCGCATCCTGAAAAGCAAAATGCCCGAAGAAAAAGCCCGGGGACTGGCCACGGATTTAACCCAGGGCAGGTGGACCCACGACTACCCGATTACTTACGGGCAGCTGGCCGAAATGGGACTCGCCGTCAGCACCGACCTGCCCGAGGAGGTATACCGGTTGATGGAGCTTTATCCCCAGCCCGGCAGAGGCAGGCCGTCGGTTCAATATGTGCCGATGCCCCCCGATAATGAAGAAAAGCGCCGCTCTTAGCATGGCGCTTCATTATCAAACGCCGCACTTTGTCTTAAGTTTTATGGGCGTTATCTCATAGTCCGGTGTTTTTTCTTTGCCGGGCCCATTCGGCCATGGCGTCGATAAGCTTCTCCAGGTTGTCGTAAGTCCTGTAGAAATCGTCCTTGACCGGTTCGGAGAAAGGATCCCACACATATATTTTCGCGCTGGAGCATTCCAGCAAATAGCAGTATCCTTCATCCTGCATGATGGCTATCAGATCCCTGGATACGAAAGGGTATTTTTGGCGCATCTCCCCGGTCCATTCCATACAGCCCGGAAAGATCCCGTTGGGAATGAAGTCTATGCACACATTGCCAAGCTGCAGGGAGCCGTATTCCCTGATAAACCCCTTCACGTCCCCGGGGAGCTTGACGCCCAGCCGTTCCTCGATTTTTTCCGCCACCATGTTCTGTTCCGTAGGGCCGTAATATCCGAAATAGCCGTCGTTGCCGAATTCCTGCTCCAATTGCTCGATTTTCGCTTTCCAGGACATGCTGCCTCCATAACCGGCGCATTAGGGCGTAAATGGTTATGTTATATCAATCATGAAATTCCCTATATTAATTTCTTTCTTTACCGGAAAAATCCTGCGCTTTTTTAAAAGTCGCAGTTGCCTGGGAAAGGCTGATTTAGCGGGGGGGATGATTGAGGATCTTGCATACCGGTGCAGCGCCGCCGATATCTTGACGATGTCGACGCTCTGCCGGTCCGCCTTGACAAGCAATCCGGAATTGCATTATGATTTATATATACTTCCGGGATATGCTTGGAAAGGGGAAACAAACCATGAAAAAAATCAAGCGGCTCGCTCTGGTCGTGCTCATCATCCTGGCGGCTGTTTTTATAATTTTTAAACCCGGGACGGTCCGGACGGCGCCCGGGCGAAATTCCAAGGCGCCTGATTTTACGCTTGCGGATACCGGAGGAAAGCAGATCCATTTAGCGGAAATATGCGGGCGGAATAAACTGACCCTGGTGAACTTCTGGTCTTCCGGTTGCATGCCGTGCCGGATGGAAATCCCGTATTTTGTTGAATTTTACCAGGCGCACCGGAATGAGGGGCTGGAGATCATTGCGGTGAATATCGGCGATGACGCCGGACAAGTGGCCAGGATAAAAAAAGCGCTGCATATGGATTTTCCAGTTCCGCCCGATACAAAGGGAGTGGCGGAGATTTATGCCATCCGATACATTCCGGCCACATTTTTCATAGATAAAAACGGTATAATTCTGGACACCCATGTAGGGGCTATGACCAGGGAAATGCTTGAGGAAAGATTATCCCGGATCGAGGCGGAGAAAGGGCGGAAATAAAAGTGAAGATCCCGCATCGTTTCTCGGAAAATCTGCGCTTGCATGGCTGATATTATCATTATCCTGTCGCTCAATAGTTGAGCCAGTTAAGAGCGATTTGCGTGCAACTATATTTTTACGTCTTGCCGCTATATTTAAATGTAGCCGCACACTATATTTGGCGGCAAGACCTTGAATTTACGCATCAACGGAATTTGCTTGTTTAAAAAATGGGCGCGTGACAGCGTTCTATTTTTATGGTATTATATTATTAAGGTTGAACTGAATATGTTTTACGGATGCATCTTAATGATGGCAAAATGAAACCTCCAAAAAGAGGTGAAAACCGTGAACAAGCTGTGGGGGGAAATCGATCGTAGGGGTTATATGCGCGTGTCGGTGAAAAACACCGAGCTTTGGATTAAGCGTAAAAAGGACAAGGATCTGCGTATTTCGGAGATCGGCTTCGTCAAGGACATCAGCATGGGGGGAATCAGCTTTTACTCGTCCCCTGAGGATCTCAACATGAATGACACCGTGGAGATGCATTTTAGACTGCACCATTGGGGTCACCTGGATTTGACGGGCAGGGTGGTACATATTCAAAAAACAACCTATAACGGGGAGAAATTATGGATTTACGGCGCCGAATTCGTTAAGCTGGACAGCGTGGCGCGGAAAATCATCAAGGATTATGTCCTGGAGAAACTGAGCCTGGACCGGTTCTTTAAAGATACGCCGCAGACGGCGACTTAAAGGGAAGAGCTTAAAAGCTCTTTTTTTGTAGTCCGTATCATATATTCATATTTAAAAACCGTATGTCAATATAAAGCTCGGGGTAATGATGCGTTCGATCATTCATCTTGATATGGATGCGTTTTATGCGGCGGTAGAGCAAAGAGACAATCCTTCCTTGGCAGGAAAGCCGGTCATTGTAGGAGGAAGCGCGGAAGGCAGGGGAGTAGTCTCCACCGCCTCTTACGAAGCCAGGAAATACGGGATTCATTCAGCCATGCCCATGCGTGAGGCCTTGCGCTTGTGCCCGCATGGTATTTTCCTGCCGGTGCGCATGCAAAGGTACCTGGAAGTATCCGGGGAGATCATGAAAATTCTGTCGTCTTACTCCCCGGTGATTGAACCGCTTTCCCTGGATGAGGCCTTTCTGGATGTTACCGGCTGCCGGCTACTTTTCGGCGCCCCTGTGGAAATTGCCCGTGAAATTGTGGGCCGCATCCGACGTGAGCAGCGATTGTCCGCTTCCGTAGGCATCGCTCCCAATAAGTTTCTGGCGAAATTGGCCTCCGACCTTGAGAAACCCTGCGGTTTCGTGGAAATAAACGCGGAGAACATGTTTACCGTATTGGATAAGCAGCCGGTCAGCAGGATCTGGGGCGTCGGCCCGCAGATCGGGGAAAGGATTACAAAAAACGGCTTCAGGACCATCGGGGATCTGCGCAAGGCCGGGAAGAATTATCTGCGGAGGACGCTGGGCGAGATCGGTGAGCACATTTTCGCGCTGGTCAACGGACTGGATGACCGCCCGGTGGGGATTGAGGGCTTGCCGAAGAGCATCAGCAACGAGGTTACGTTTCCCAAGGATTTGGAAGACCGGGACATGCTGGCGCGGGTGCTGCTGACGCTTTCGGAAAAAGTGGCGAGAAGGCTGCGCCAGGCATTTATGAAAGGCCGCACGGTGGTGATCAAGCTCAGGGATTCCGAGTTTCAGACCATTACCCGTCATCAGACTCTCGTCGAACCTACGGATTTCGAGGAAATTATTTTTCATACCGCTTTCGCCATGGCTGAAAAGGCCCGCTGGGGAGGACGGAAGGTGCGGCTTGTCGGCGTGGGGGCAACCAACCTGGTTTTACGGGGTGAGGAACAGAAGAAGCTTTTCACGGACGCCGGGAAGGAAAAAATGGAGAGGCTCCACGCCGCGGTGGACAAGATCCGGGACAAATACGGGGAGGGAAGCGTCAGAAAAGCTTCGGCGCTGAAGGATTAAGCGCCGGGATTTCGGCGATTTTCTGCCTCGGTTAAAAACATAGGCCTCATAAAGCCGTTCGCGTACATTTTTATCGGGATCGGATTTACATCCGATAATGGCATGATGCTTCCGGCGACCGGGGCGCAACATGGCGGCCCCGGACAAGAAACCGCCCCGAATATGCATGGGGCGGTTTCTTGATGGTTTGGCGATGATAGCGTTTCCCCAATGTTTATCGGCATTTGTGCCGGATCATTTTGTCCAATGCTTTTCCAGGGCGCGGGCAGATTCCCCTTTGGATTTTTTCAGTTGATCCGCGGCTCCGCGCTCCCCGTTGATATGCCGCAGCATCATTTTGCCTTCTTTCAGGCAAACCGCGTCGTGCTCCGCAAGCACTTCCCTCATAAGAAACATGGTGTATTTGACTAATCTATACGGCCCATGAACCCTGGGCGTTTCTCCCGGAATCACTTCCACGGCGACGCTGTTAAGTTTCTTGATTTCCTGAATCAGAGACGGCAGTTCGGCGTCTTTGGCAAACACTACGGTGTAGTTCCAGATGTTGGCGTCGCCGTCCATCTTCCGGTTGTGGGAATCACTGGTACCGACGATGGGGATCCGTTTGCCCTTGGCTCTCTCTTCATAATAACGGGATACCTGCAGGGCATTGGATTCATCGGAAATGCCGCCGACAATTTCATACGCGTCAAAAGGCTGCTTTTCCAGCATATAGGTAAAGAAAGGTTCGGGTATATAGTGGGCGTAATCATAACCCGTACCCCCGGTTCCGGAGTTCATCCATGTATACAGCCAGAAAGGGTGGGCAAGAATGGCCAAGCCGCCGCCCTCTCGGATTTTATTGAAACTCCAGACGCAGGAAACATACATCTCGCTGTTTATATCTTTCGGAAACGGACCCAGTTGTTCCTTTAGAACGTTTATTTCCTTCTGATACTTACCCGGATTACTTTTAATGAGATCATTGACGCTGAAGGAGCCTCCGAAATTTACCATGTGCGTAGGATTTCCCTCGGGATGGACCTCCTCGCCGGAAAAGATCTTCAGGTCGATATTTACATTCTTAAAAGAAGCCAGCGCATCGCTGGCCGAAGCATAGAATTTTTTTTCTCCCATGCCGCCGCCGTGATCGGTGATGGCGATAAAATCCAGCCCCACCTTGCGGCAAGTCGCGGCGACAAAAGCCGGCGTATCGCGGCCGTCCGAATTGGTGGTATGCATGTGCAGGTCGCCTTTATAAGGCCTGAGTTCATACAGGTCCGGTTCCAGGCAGTAAACGCGGGCAATGCCCACCTTGCGATAACTGCCTTTTACTCCCCTCGCTCTTTCCCCTATATGCAGAACATACTCCTGCTCTCCTTTAAACGAAACCGTCAAACGCAGACTGCCGTTTTCAAGCATGCATTTCATGTAATATGAGATCTGGTTTGAGTACTCCACGGGAATACAGATGATTTGATAGTCCTTGTCCGCGCTGAATTGATAGCCGGTGGATTGCGGGGTAATCCGGATCTCGGTTTTTTGGTTGGCGGGAACAATTTTCGGAGATGCGTGAAAAGAGATCGTTGGAGAGTCCGCAATGACCGCTTCCGGGCGGATCCCCCCAAACCAGCAGGCCCCAACCAATAAGGTCATAAGTAACCACCTGCCCTTGATGTTTAGCATGTGATATTCCCCCTTTTTTTATGGAGTTATTATAAGCGTAATAATGGTAATAACATTATAATCTTTTTGCGATTTTAAAGCAATTTTTATTTTGAGCGAGCAATTTGCGTTGTTATGATAATTTTACGTCTCGCTAAATATCGATAGCCTAATGGTAGCCGTACACTTAAAACCGCCGGAGCCGCCTCAAATTTGTTCTTTTCGACTTGTCATCAACGATCCCTCCCCTGCATATATTTGTTTAGTTTTTAATGCAGGAGGGATTGGCGGATGTCGGGCGGGTATGCTGGCAATGGATTCCCCGGGAGAAGGCGGATTTGGCGGGGCACGCTTTTTGTAATGGCGCTGGTTTTGTCTTCTTCCAGAGCGGCCAGGGGAGAGAGTCATAATTTGCGCATCTTAATCAACATCCCGGCGTATGAGATGAAGGTAATCCAGGACGGGGAGTTGCGTTACACTTTTCCCGTGGCGGTGGGGAAGCCGTCGGAGCCTACTCCGGTGGGTTTTTTCCATATCGCCTGCGTCGTCTCCAATCCCACTTGGTACCCGCAGCACGACCACAGGAAGCCCGTCCCCCCGGGCCCGAAAAATCCCCTCGGCCGGTGGTGGCTAGGATTGAGCGCCAAGGGATACGGGATTCACGGCAACAACAATGAATCCAGCATCGGCCGCTCCGTGTCCAAGGGATGTATCCGCATGTACAACCGGCATATCGAGGAACTGGTGAAAGTGGTTCAGCCCGGGACGCCCGTGGAGATCGTATACCGCCCGTATAAGTTCATCCTGGAAAAGGACGGTTCCTGCACATATGTGCGCATATATCAGGATATTTACGGTAAAAAAATTTCCCTGGCGGATCTGGTGGCGGAGGAGGCCTCAAAACTGTATTCCGGCCGGACCCTGTACAGGCCGGCGCTGGAGATTCCGAGAGAGGCGCCGGGATTGGCAGCCTTGCCGTGGCGCAAAAGGATTCTGTTGAACGGGGAGGAAGCCGGCTTTGGTTACGCCAAGGGCGCGAGGCATTATATTCCGGCGCGGCTCTGGAATACCTGCGTGCCCTATGCGGCCGGCACGGGGTTTCCTTTTGCGGGCGACGGCGAGTTTCTGGAATTGGAAAGCATTTGCGCGGTTATGGTCCACCCCGTGAAATATCGGACGGATGTTAATTTCATCCGGATTTATACCCCCCACTTCTGCCTGGGCCGGGAAAGCCGCCCCTTAAGAGCGACATATGCCTATGACAAGATATTTCTAAATTTAGCCGACGTGGCGCGTGAGACGGGCGCCCTTTTTTGCTGGGACGGCATAAGCGGCGAGGCTTTTGTCAACCGGATCCAGGTGGCCGGAATCGCAAGGGACGGATCCTTCTGGGTTCCCGGGAGCATGCTGGCGCTGCTTCTGCCTTTCTGGGGCTGGAAATGGGATGAGGAAAGTATGGAGATGAGGAAGGAAGAATAGGTAAAAGAGGCGAAAATTAATAAGCGCTTACCGGCGGTTGATTAACCGGGGATAAGCTTTAAGAATAGAGCAATTTGTGTTGTTATGATAATTTTACGTCTTGCCACTAAAAGCGTTGTGAAAAACCCAATTTATTTAAAGGAAAAAAGCAATTTATGTCGAATAATGTTACTATCAATCTATGGAGATGATAGTCATG
>JBLNCG010000060.1:0-18493 GCA_050260475.1 Bacillota bacterium | reverse complement strand
AGAGCTTTGCTTTTCATTCTTTCCTAACATGACTATCATCTCCATAGATTGATAGTAACATTATTCGACATAAATTGCTTTTTTCCTTTAAATAAATTGGGTTTTTCACAACGCTTCTAGTTCGCATGCGTCTGTTCCGGCGCCTTATTTGCTTCTTTCAAGCATTCAGGCTGATTACACGGAAGAAATCAGGCCTTCAATCTCGGTCAACGTGGGGCAGGCTGACGCCCCCCCGGCTTTCGTCACGCAGAAGGCGCCGCAGGCGTTACCGTATACAATGCAGCGCCCCAAATCGAATCCGTTGATAAAACCGTAAATAAATCCGGCATTGAATGAATCCCCGGCGCCGGTGGTATCCAGAGGTTTAACCGCAAAGGCCTTTTTTTCCACCACCAAACTTCCGGATCTCCCCACCGCTCCAAGGGCTCCACGTTTTATCACCGCTATCCCGCAACTGCGGGATAGGACTTCCAAAGCATCGTATATATTCTTTTTTCCAGTTATATGCAACGCCTCCGCTTCATTGGGCAGAAAAACATCCGTGTATTCAAGGACCTCGCCCAAACCATAATCCCATTCGGAGGCGACATCCCACCCGGTATCAAGGGAAGTAGTAACCCCCCTGCTTTTAACCTGTTTAAATAGGGGCGCGATATCCCTCCTGAGACTGTTTTGTAAAAAATATGAACCGATATGAATATGCCTGGTCTTCTCAAGCAACCGTGAATCAATTTCATGCAAGGCTAAAGAGCCTATGGAACCGAGATACGTGACCAGAGCCCTATCCGCACCGGCGCTGAGTGAAATGGTGACGCCGGTGTCAAGGTTTCGTTCTTCCATGATCCCGGCCTTCCTTACTCCGTTTCTTTCCAACTCCTCCTGGACATATGCGCCGAACTTATCCGCGCCGACCTTGCCGATAAAGCCGGTCCGCAATCCCAACCCGGCCAGGCCGCTGGCTGTAATGGCGGTAGAACCGCCCAACGCCATGCGGCACCCCTCCACGATCGTTTCCCGGCCTAAAACCGGCATGTCCGCTACCCCGGTGCAAATAATATCCACATTCAACTCCCCGATGGCCAACACATCATAATCCGGCATCATAACCACTTCCTTTCCCTTACGGGAGTGCGATCCACGCATCCAAACCCTCCGGTTGATCCGGATTGAGCCCTTTCCGTTTCGCCTGGTATAACGCCAGGAGCTGTGCGATGTTGATGAAAGGAATCCCCCTTACGGCGCTGGCCAACTTCATCCCCGAGGCTGCAGCCAGCTTCACCCCTTTAATTTCATCCAAAACAATATCGCTGTATGTTATAACATCAGCTCCCCTGTCCCTGATTTCTTCAATGAGCCCTTTTTGATAATCAAAACCGTTCTCAGTCAGGCAGGCGATCACCAGCGTGCCTTTTTTGATCATGATCAGCGGGCCGTGCCTGACATCCAGAAAACAATGGGAATGGCCCGGGATTTGCGCAATTTCCGTGAAAGCCAATGCGCCTTCCGCGGCAATGCCTTGAATCTCTCCGTCCGCGAGGATCACCACATTGTTCCAATCCATGCAAGCCATATCCGCAAGAATACCGTCATAGCGGTCCATAAATACCTCGCCGCCGCACACCATGGCTTTTATATCATTGAGCAAATCAAGATCGCCGCTCAAATAAGCCAGCATAATCAGGTTCGCCGCATATAAGTTTACCACCGTTCTGGTCTGGCAGACGCTTTTGTCGTCGGCCCATGGTATTTCCAGTTTAAAATCCGCCAGATCCGTAAGGGGGGTGTTTCCCGAGCAAGTTATGGCCAATATCGGCATTTGGGCATACGCACGGATATTTCGGATTGCCTTGATAAGCTCGCTGGTTTTGCCTGAACGCGACAATGCCGCCAGCATGGCGCCGTCCAGAGTTTTCCGGTATGATTCGTAATTCAGCATCAAATCACCTGCCGAAAAAGCCAGTGCCGGGATACTCAGCCTTAAAACAGCTGACAGCGCCGCCGACCGGCAGAGGCAATAACTGGAACCGCTGCCTGCGTATAGCAATGTCCTCGGTTGCCGCCTGCGATAAAAATCCATCAATTCATCACAGCGTGCCGTCATATAACCGAGTGTCCGATTCAACGCCCTGTACTGATCTTTAATTTCCAGGTATGTCCGGTCCATCTCTTTCCTCCCCCTCTAGCGGCCGTTCGTGTATAAGGAAACACCTGCCAGCCGCGGCTTAAAACTTGCATGTTATACTGATTCCATTATATTGTTATATTGTTATAACCATTATAGCAAAATTTTTTCTCATTGTAAATACGAATCCGCCATAAGGCAATTGCGTTGTTACCTTAATTCAAGGTCTGCCACTAAATATAGCGTACGACTGCCATTAGGCTGTCGATATTTAGCGGCCAGACGTAAAATTATTCATAACAACGCAAATTGCTCACCTCCTTTGGATTCAAGCGCCATCCGGTAAAAAATTTACGGCCGCAAATCGCTGCCTCCCTTCCGTAAAACCATCCTGTATTTATACCTGTCGCCCCTTACAATACTCCGGCAGTACTCGATAATCCTCCGGTTCCTGTCAAAAGTGAACCGCTCCAGGTATAGCCCGGGAGAATTCCTTTTTTCATTCAAATAAGCCGCATCATCCTTGCCGATCAAGACGGCCTCCAAAACCTCTTCGGCCTCCATGGGGACAATATTGGATTTACTTTGCATGGTGTTGTACAAACCTTTCTCGGCCACCATTTCCTCCGTCATCCCCGGGCATAAATCATATGGAATATATGAGGTTTCCAAAGCGAAAGGCTCATCATTGGCCAATCTAAGCCTTTTTATGCTGTAAATGTCGTCCCAGGGTTTAACGTTCAGCAGCTTGGCAAATTCTTCGCCGGCTTTGCCGATCCGGAAAAAAACCATTCTGGTCCGGGGAATCAGGCCCATTTTGCGGATATCGTCGCTGAAGCTGTACATTCCGGATAAACGTTGTTCGATCTTGGGGCTGGTGACAAAGGTCCCCTTCCCTTGCTTGCGGTACAGGTAGCCTTCCTTTTCCAGGGCTCCCAAGGCTTGGCGCACCGTAATCCTGCTGATCCGGTAGATGTCGCACAGCTCTCTCTCCGTAGGTATCCTGCTGTTTACAGGCCATTCGTTATTCCTGATTTTCTCAATTAATAATCCCTTCAACTGCTGGTATAAAGCAACCGGCGCTTTTTCATCGAGCATTTCCATCACCGCCTGCATTAAATCTTAAAACTGCGGCAAATACGGTTTCTGGGCTTTCAGCATTTCGCCGACCATTTTCTCTACAGCGGCGCGATCGCTGATATATCCGCCCATCAGAACGGCCTCGGCGAATAGCTTTCGATCACCCTTAAGCGCCGCTTCCACTGTAATTTCGGCAATGGCGATATGCTTCGAGAGCAGAGCGGCGAATGCATCGGGAAGGTTTCCGATACAGAGGGGGATTACTTCCCGGGCCGCGGCTACGGCCGGTATCTCCAAAACGGCATCACGGGGCAGATTAGGTATGACTCCTTCATTGGGAATATTGACTGAATATATTCTTCGGGAATCAATTTCTATGGAATGGATAATCTCCATAATCTGCTCGTGTTCGCCGGAAAAACGCCGGAAGAAACTTTCCGGGAGCGGATCCTCCGAGAAGGCGAGCGACTTCATATATTCGTAGCCCTTGTCCCCGTATTCGATGGTTTTTTCAAAGGAATAAGCGTCTACCCCTAATATTTTACCGTAATAATTCCCTCCTGAAAACCTTTCGGCAAAAAATTCCGTGATATGCCTGTCCCCCGGCGCGGGATATACCCCATAAGTCTCAAAAAATTCCCATGCGAAAGGCTCGATGAGTTCCTTCGGGCTCCCGCCCATCTCTGCAAAGAGTTCTCCCACTCCGGACCAGTCCGCTCCTTCCCCCTTTATGCGCGAAAGCTTATATCTGATGATCTCCAGGGCATCATCCCCTTCACACCTGAGGTCGTAGATAAAGGTAAGGTGATTCAAACCCGCGGCCAAATATGTGGTTTTATCCCCGTCCAATCCGGCGAATTTCGCCAGCGCCCGTGAAGTATCGTTGACTCCATGACATAGTCCCGTGATTGGAAATCCTTTGGATTTGCGGACAGCCCTGCAGATCATCGTCATGGGATTGGCATAATTAAAAAAATATGCATCCGCACAATATTTTTCTATATCCGCTGTGATATCGAGCATAGCCGGAATCATCCGCATGGCCCGGGATATTCCGCCCGGCATCACGGTGTCGCCTACAGGCTGAAATATGCCGTATTTCCGCGGGATGAACACATCCTGTTCCCAGGCGCGCCTTCCCCCCACCCCGATGGTGGATATGACATAATCCGCGCCCGGCAAAACATCGCAACGATCGGTGGAATAAGACAGCTCCAAATCGGATTTTTTTACCTGTATTACCTTCTTGCACAATTTCACCGCCACGTCCAGGGCCGCGGGATCTATGTCCACAAGCCCCAGGCGCCATCCTTTTCCGTCGGAATTACGGATCAGGTCGGCGATTAAGCCCTGGGTGAATACTACGCTTCCGGCCCCGATAAGCACTATTTTTTTACCCGTTTGAAGATACCCCCTTATATTGGCATGGATATTTTTTATTAATATTATATCATTATAACCATTTATTTCAAATAAATCTTTCAAGGTCTTGCCACTAAATATCGATAGCCTATTGGCAGCCATACACTATATTTAGTAGCAGACCTTGAATTACGGTAACAACGCAATTGCCACATTAAATATGGCGTGCGGCTAGCGGCAAGACGTAAAAACATAGTTATAACGCAAATTGCTCATCTTATTTGATCATCGGTTTGCCAGTCTAACGCCATGATTTGTTCCTCCAAGGGTCCAATTTCGTGAAGGCGTTGAACATCCACTGCTTTTTTTCCAGCGGCACGCCGATGGCATTTCCGTCCCCGTAATCAGACAGGATAAATCCGCCGTCCTTTGTGCTCCAATTTTTCATCAGGAGTTCCGCTTCCTCCCTGATTTCATTCTCGCCTTTATACGGAAGAGTTTTTTGTATATCGCAAAGCGAAGAAAAACAGACCTTTCCTGCAAACCGGCGCCCGATCTCCTTAATGCCCAGTACCGTAGGCTGCTGCAGGTTTATAGCATCCACCCCGATTTCAATAAGGTCGCCGATGATCTCGTTCACTTTCCCGCACGAATGCATCCAAATATGCCAGCCCGCTTCCTTGCACGCATCGAAGATTTTTTTATATCTCGGTTTAAAAAATTCCCTCCACAGCGAGGGATTGATGAACAGAGCCAATTCCGTGCCCCAGTCGTCCGTAAAATCCAACGCGTTGATTGCGCCGGGAAAACGCGCGGATATATTGGCAATGATCCGGATATCGAATTCCAGAATCTTGTCAGCCAATCTCTCGATATTCTCCCTTTCAAGGTATAGATCGGTCAGGGTATTCTCAAATCCCCTCAAACTGTGCATGCGTTCAAACAGCAGCATGAAAAGGCCCGTTTTTACATATTTGCCCTCCGAACCTTCGAATTTCCTTTCCATCCCTTCAAAAAAGGACGGTTGATCGGGATCAGGCCACCGGTATGTACGCAATGACGACCAATCCGGCAGCGGATGCTCAGTGACCTGCCCCATATTGGCGACATTGGTCCTTTCCCAGCCGCATCCCCATTCATCGTAAGTTTTCTTTTTGGCATGATCCCCTGTGCCGATTTGATTCCAGGCGGCCCAATGAATATCGCTGTGTCCAAGCGAGCCGAATTCCAACGGCAACCGCTCCGGGCTTTTGAATTCAACCGCCTTGATTACGATTTCCTTACTCGTCATAGCTCCCACATCTCCTTACCCGATTATCAAAACTTGGTAAATTTGGTTTTATCTCCTTGCCTTTATTGGCAAAATCTTCCCGTTCTCCTGCTTAGCGAAAGAATTATTGGAGATAAGACGGAAAGTGCCGCCCCAAAATATCGTTTGGGGCAGCTTGAAAGTGCGGAGGGACGATCGGGACCGCCAGGCATTACCATGGCGGTCCCATTCGGTTAAGAAAAGAAGGATTAGAGAAAATCATGGGGAGAAGGGTTGCTCCCAATTTTATTATCTTATAAAATTGACTTATTTGATACATATATTTTACTGATCAAATGTTGCATAATTTATGTACCGGTTATATTAAGACCAATTTGCGTTGTTTGTGATAATTTTACGTCTTGCCGCTAAATATCGATAGCCTAATGGTAACCATGCACTATCTCTAGTGGCAAGACTTTGAATTAAGGCAACAACGCAATTCCCTCATTAAGAAAACAACAGAACAAAAAATACGGAACACAGACCGGAGAGAATCCGTTCCAGCGCCCGCGCCAGTTGATCCGGACATGAGGTGCCCTTGCCTCCGCAATCGATCCCTTTAAGCCTGTCCATCACTTCCGCCACCGGCCTTCCTTCGGCCAGTCTGGCTATGCCTTGGGTGTTCCCGTGGCATCCTCCTTTGAAAACGACCTTTTTTATCATATCCCCCTCGATTTGGATATTGATGCGGATTGAGCAGACTCCACAGGTCGCATATGTGAAATTTTTCACTTTTCCCACTCCCGAATTCATGCCGCCTTGTGATGGTTCCCCGGTTTACTTGTCACTCAACTTTCGCACCTTGATTTTAGTGCAGCAAAATCAATATTTCTTGGGGGTATTCAAGAAAAGCCTCCCCATTTCCTTCTTGTCTTTTTAAATATGCGTAAAGAGGCAAAAACAATGAAACCGCCGTGACAGGGCGGTTTCAAAAAGGAATAGAAAGGAAAGGAGGGGAAGTAAATGCTTCCCAAAAAAATTATCCCATAAAAACAGCCGCCTGGATATACATTATATGCTGTTTTCAAAGACATTTTTTATATAGCCGTTTCTCAGCTCCCTCATAACCTGGCCGCCGCCGCCTCTTTTTGGGATCCATCCTCTATTGCCCGTTTGAATCCGCTCTCTTTCACCAGCGTTTTACTCAACGCATCCAGTACCATGTCCTGCTCCTCGATCAGCCCGCGGGCTTTTTCCTTCAGCTTTTCAATATTCCTCGCGCTGGCGTTGTCCAGACCCGCGTAGTCGTGGTCCAGCGAAACCTGAAACCGGTAGTACCGGTTGTTTTCATCATCAGTATAAAGGATTTGCTTGAGCTGGTAATCCACCGTATCGCTGACCCCGTCAAAAACCACATCCAACGACGGCAAAATCCATCCAAGGCGGCCCCATCCGCGGGCCTTTTTATACGGATACGGGCGGGTCGCGGAACCGGTGCCCAGGGAAACCACAAGAATATCGTCCCTTTCCACCCCCTCCTTGACGGCCTGCACGAAGGCGCACATCGCCGGATTGTTGGCATACATACCGCCGTCCACCAGGCTTAAGTAATTCTGCTCCGCCGCAGCCGGGATTTTTACAGGCGCAAAAAAGCTGGGAGCCGCGGATGTGGCGCGCGCCGCATCTTTCATAGATACATCATGCCCGATTTTTACCGGATTTTTGGCATGGATGGTCTTAAAGAACCAGGGGGTCCGGTTCTCCAAATCGTAACTTGCGATGATGACGTCCTTCAAGGCCTCATTTAAACGGATTTCCTGAAAAAAATGTCCAAGTACGGCATCGATCCCGCGCCGGGGGAATTTTGGCCTTAACCAGCCCCAGACCGAAGCAAGGCAATACCACCAAGGCCTGAAAAAAATCCGCTTTCCGTCATCCTCATATAGCTTAATCATACCCTCCGCGGTGTATCTGGGTCCGCCCTCCCCCGGCATGGTCAGCCCCAGCGCCAGAATACCTCCGGTGGAGGTTCCCGCGACAAGGTCGAAGAGCTCCGACACCGGCTTTCCGGTGCGTTTCTCTATTTCATGCAAAACCATGGCAGGGATGATGCCCCGAATCCCGCCTCCGTCGATGGAGAGGATTTTATACATGGATGACCTCCCTTACAAAATGTCGTCTTCTTTTAACTTTTCACATGCCGGCATCATAAATTTTCATTTTATTCAATATGATTCCATCAATTTCCTGCGTGATTACAAGGCAATTGCGTTGTTACCTTAAATGCCAGGCCTTGCCGCTAAATATAGTGTATAGCTACCATTAGGCCATCGATATATAGCGGCAGGACGTAAAAATATCATAACAACACAAATTGCTTATTATAAAAATCCAATAGGGTTGAAAAAGCCGGATAAAAATTCTGCATGTTCCCTGTTTTTACAAGCCGCGAAGACCGATAAACAATCCTTGTCCGGGATGGGGAAAAAGTATTGGAGATATTCAAACAACCGGATACGGGTAATATTCGTTTCAGCGATGTCGCCGCACTCGGTGAAGGAAGGCGATAAATTCCGAATTTACATCCTGGCGGTCGGAATTAACGATGGAGAGCCTAATCCGGCTACCCCGTTATAACAAGCGGAAAAGGATTTCGGATTTCCATAAAGAAATATAAAAGGGATTGCCTATTATCCAACCTGGTTGTAAATTATCACGATCCGGAGGGGAAAGCCATGCGAAAAAGGGCTGTATATTTGGGCGCTATGATCGTCTTGACCGTCTTATCACGGACTGCGGTTTGCGCAGGCAAGATCGCCGTCGAACAAGTCACGCACACCAAGTTCGCCATACGTTGGTTCACTGTCACCGCTTACGGGGACATCCTGTATGTCCATGGCGGTTCAAGGGCTTTATGCCTTTACAAAACCGCCACCGGAAAGATCACGGAAATCGCTCCGCGGGTGAAAAATCTGGCTGTTTCCCTGGATCAAAAACTGGCCGGCATCCGCGTCGCCAACCGAAACATTTCCATATTGGATCTCCGCACGCGGAAAGAGGTAGCCAAACTGTCGAACCTGGGAGATATCGATGAGATCTTCTGGACCAGGGACAACAGGTATTTGATTTATGCGGTGCGGGAATCGGGAAAATCCCAAAACCTGATTTATTACAAGATTAATTATCTTACTAAAAAGAAGGAAAGGATTTTCCGCGGCCGGCTTAACAACGCCAAATTTTCCGAGGACGGAAAATATCTTTATTACCAGAACAAAAAAAACATATATGCACTGGATATGGCCGGCAAGCACCGATCGAAAAGGATCCTCTCAACCCGCAAGGAGATATATTCTTTCGCTCCCAACAGGGACAATTCCCTTCTTTACTGGGGGGAGAGAGCCGGTGCGGATCCCGAGTTCGATTTATACTATAAAAACTTAAAGACCGGAAAAACAACCAAAATCAACCGTTTGGAAAGCGTAATGATGTTTTTCCCTTATTGGTCCCCCGACAGTTCATTCCTTATGTTTGCCGCGGCCCGCAAGGATCAACTTTACCATCTTTATAAGTATGACCTGGCAACAAAGAAATTGATCGAGCTTGAATCCACGGGATCCAAACCGTTTACCTATTATGACGGAAAAAACGGCATCATTTATTTCGCCAAGAACCAGGAAGTTTACCGGGCCAGGATTTAATTTGGACGGACATCGCTTCCCGCTGAAACGATCAATGGGCGTCATATTCACTCTTAACGCCCTTTTCGTTTCGGGAGCTAAAACGAGCAGGCGCGCCTTAATTTTTTAGCTCCGGCTGCGACATCCCTGTTATACCCGGTCTCCGCCGCCCTTTTGATAACGCTCCCATTCAATAATTTACTGCTCAGCTCATGCAGCAGGGGATTTTGTTTCCTGAGCAGGTCCCTGGATACCGCCTTCAACCTATGGATGCTTTTTTCGGCGGCATTGCCCGGTTCATCGGTTGCGCCGGACATTTGGGACGACGTGGCACTAAAACATGAGCTCCACTTGGGACCGGCCGCCGAAACCGTTCACAACCACCGTTTCATTCCCGGATTCATACTGTCCGCCCTTAACGTTTGTCGCTTTCTTGCCTTCAGGATGGGGAAGCCGTATTTTAACGATGGAAGGCGCTCTTCCGGAATTACATGCGATCTCCGCACGGATCAGGCCGCTTTCAAGCAGCGATTCCACTTCCAGAAAAAGCTCTCCGAAATAGCTTGATACTTTATTAAGCTTGATGCGGCTGCCGTTCGCAAGCCACGCCCTGGGTATGCCGGAAAGAAGTTCAAGTCCGCCGTCAGCTTCCATGTACAGCATCCATCTGGTCTGCATCAGAAACCATCCCTCCTCGTGGGTCTTATGCGGGCTGATCAGGTGGAAATGCTCCCAGAACGTATATGTCTCCCGGTCAGCGAGCCCCGAAAAAGCGTTATAATATGCTTTTAAAAACCTTTTTACCTCGTTCCGCCGCAAATGGACCCACGGATGACAACTGTAGTATGGTTGGCTGAAAGCCACATTCCTGCTGTGCATAAGATCCGCCAGGAAATTCAACATAAAGTCCACCGGCGTTTCATGCGGTTCCAACACTTCCTGAAATACCAGCCATAACGCGCCCAAGAGCGAATCCCTGACAAAGTGCGTACCATGGGAAAACCATTTCCCTCCCTCTGCATGCAAGGCGACGGGACCCCTGTATCCCGCCCACGGAGATACGGTAGGACACCAGCAGCCGTTTCCCAGCGGTACGACAGGAGATCGGGCCATGCAATTCCTGAAGGAATCGATAATGTCGCTCTTAAATGACGCGGCTTCGTCCTTGATCGCCGCCGCACGCCGGACGCCTATCGCGGCAAGCATTTCCGCCGCCCTGCTCAAGCCCAAATACGAATATCCGTTCAACATAAACGCCCTGAAGGGATCTTCGGGATCCGCGACCTTTCCCTCCATCATGCCGTAACCCTTTCCCTTCAGCTCATCCCTCTTGTTTTCCTCTCTCCATCTCAGCAGGAAATCGCAGGATTTTAAAAGCTTGTCTTTAATGTATCCAAGCCACGACTTATCTCTTGTGTGCCTGAAATGCTCGCCGATATTCCATAATACGGCGCCCGTCTCCAGCATGTATCCGCCGAAATTCTGCATGAAACCGTCTTCGTGCTGCTTGTTCAGAAAATACGCGAGTGATCGCCTTGCTAGGTCATGCCATCCCATGGAGTCCATGAATTGGATGATGGGTGAACTCTCCGAGCCTATGGGAGAGTAAATTCCGATGGCCGGCGCCGTGGCGCCGGCGGGTTCGTTTCCGTATGTGATCAGGTCGAGATGTAAAAGCCCCGCTTTAAGCATGTTTTCAATTCTTTTTTCCGGGAGTTCGATCCGGGCTCCGCATGAAAGCTTTTCCATCCAAAATCTCCTGCATTCCTCATGCCTGGCCTGAAAATCCTGCTTCGCAAGCATCCCGGCCCTTTCCACGGAAATGGGCCGGTGCGGCAGATAAAACTCGAACACGGCGCATTCCCCGGGCATCACCATCACCGGCAATTCCTCCCCGGGCAAAGGTTTCCCGTTGAGTTTTGAAACGCAATATATCCTGCCTGACGAAGAAAAGGAACTGAAACCCGTTGCAGGATCCAAAAAGACATCGGTTTCCGGTGATTGAACATGGTAGGCGTGGGGCAATACACTTTTAAACCACGCGTAGCGGGGCGCTCGTGATGTATTAAAAGCGGAGGCGCGAAAATAAAGCACGACTTCCTCGTCCATCTTTTCCTCCGCCAGGATTTTTTGCTTTTGAAATTCCTTCTCCTGATCTTCCGTAAACATATGCCCGCAGGAATAGCCATCGGCGACTAGGTAATGCGTGCCCTTTATGTTTTCTTTGCTAAGGCTGCTGCGTTCGAGGGACGCAAAAGCTGTAAATTTATAGACAATATCGTCGTCTTCGATCTCTCCGTGAAGTATGGGCAGCGCGTCATCCTCAAGACGGCGCCTTACTTTGTGCGTGCAGCCCATCCCGCGCCCCAGGATGAAATTATAACTTACGGATTTGCCTTTGGATTCGGGAATAATTAATTCCTCATTGTGAAAAGTCGGTTTGATCCAGTCCAGGCTCGAACCGCCGGTGTCCCTGAGGCCAAAACGGAATATCCTTACATCCCTGCCGATTCCGAGCCATGTCTGACACTGCAGATTCCTGGTGTGTCCCGCGGCATTTTCGAAGGATTCCTCAGGTTCGGCGTCTATCCGCTGCAGATTGGAAAGGCCTTCTTTTCCGCGAATCTCTCTTTCTATATCCTCATATGTGCGAGGATCACCGCCATCAGTAACCGCCACTCTGTATTCCGGGATAAAAACCGGATAATCCGCGCGTACGTCCCGTAGAAAAAAACTAAACGGATTGACTTCCATGTTAACCGTAACAATAACCGGATCGGCCCCCGGAGCCGCATTTACATCGGCCAAAGTCAGCTCTATCCTGCCGCCCGCTTCAAACCGAAAAGCAAGGCCGCCTATATCGCAACTGCCTTCCCCTTTGACAATCCGCAAGCCCGCGGTTTTGGCATTGACAACTTCAAAATTCCCCGCGCAACCATGATCCTTTGCCCATTCCAGCGCAATTGTCTTTTCCATATTCAATGCCTCCTTGCTGTTTCTTAAGGCAACAGCCTCTTTGCCGTTAACTTGTGATAAGTGCGGCAATGGGTGAATCCTTCCGCATATCCGGTATCGCATTGATAACCTCTGAATTTCGCCATGGTTTTAACCATATCCATCATATCCATGCCGTCGTGGTCTTTCAGCCATTTCACCTGACTTGCATGTTTCTCCAGCATTTGCAGTTTGGTTTCGATAAAACCGGTGATATCCACGTATTCTCCGGGGAGAGAATTTACACCGCACAACGGTTCCATGTAATATATCGGGACCAGCCTCGGGTAATGCTCATACCGGGTGGGGTAATAAGGGACTGTCGCGGCCATGCTGGCGCCATAAACCAACTTGCTGGTCTCCTCATGGTCGTCCATATAATCCCGGGGGTTATGTGTGATAATCAAATCAGGCTTCGTATCGCGTATGACATCCACAATTTTTTCCCTGGTCTGCATATTCTCCGCCCGCACAAACAGATCGCTTTCCTCCAGGAAAACCACCTCCGCCCCAATCACTTTTCCGGACTCCAGCGCTTCCATCCTTCTGATTTTAACCAGTTCCTCGGGGGGAATGATTTTATGGCCGACGTTTCCGGAGGATACAATGCACATGAATACTTTATTCCCCGCCGCGCCGTATTTAGCCAAAGTCCCCCCGCATCCGATCTCCAGATCATCGGGATGCGCCCCAATCGCAAGGATGTTCACAGCCATCACCTTCCGTTATAAAAGCTTTTATGAAAACGACGATTGAATAAATCCAATCGATACTAAAACCTTTTATAATCCCATGCTATCATGGAACAACCTCTTTGTCAACCTGCAAGCATAAAAATCAATGGCACGGTTCTTATTTCGACCTTTTATTCCAATCCACCAGCGCCCTGTATTTAGGCGCATGGTTCGGGGACTGGCCGGTGTATTCCAAAGCGCCCCAGGCGTCGTCGGAAATCCAGCGCCCGCAATGGTTGTAGTGCATGGTGAGGGCATAGTATTTGTTCGCCGCCTCCAGCCATTCCATATACATGTCATAAGCCGCGGGATTTCGCGAAAAAACATCGCCGTTTTTCACGATATGGTGCCCTCCTTCATAAGCCGCCAGCTTCATGCCCGTTCCATGGAGGATATTCAATATGGATTCGGTGTTCCTTATCATATCTCCGACGACCCGGCGCCAGTCATGGCGGATTGTGGGCGCAGCCCCGTCAATGTCCCCGCCAATGTAATTCGCCACCCCATAATAGTCGGGTTCCAGTCCCCACGGATTGATGGCGGAATCATCCAAAGCCTCAATCTGCTTTTGCACGCTCCAGTTTTTACGCACTCCGAAAGTGCTACCCATTTGCCCGGAGATAACGGTTTTCACCCGTTGGCGCTGCGTTCCGAAAACTTCCAGAAACACCCGGTGCAGGCGGAGAGCGGCAAAGACATGAAACATGAAAGAAGCGGTATACCCCTGGAAATCGTAACCCGCATCCACACCCCGCCGGGCGCAATATCTTCCCTGGGTGAACTGGCTGTTCCAGGTTTCGTTGGAATACTCCAGGTAGACGTGCAATCCCGGACAGAGTTTGGCTTTAACAAGAGCCGCGAGTTCCGTATAATAGTTGCGGGAAGGGTCCGCTTCGTATGATTCAATGGTAAGGTGCGGCACACAAAGCCACAGATCCGCGCTGGTCCTGTTGCAGAGATCGATCATCCATTCGTAGGCCATGCCTGCTTTGCCGATGCCGCGTGTGTCCAGCTCATCATGACGCGCTTCGGGAAGGGTGCGTGAAAACCAGTCGCTGGACACGGAATTGTTGGTGGCGCCCCAATCCATGAACCGCAAGGCGCAGTACCGGGCGTTAATCAACTCCTTGATGAACAGGGGATTCCAGATGGCCTCCCCGGAATCGTAAGCCCGATCCCAATTCACATCTTCAACAAAGGGTTTCTCTCCCGTCCAGGCGCCTAAAAACCAAAAATTTTGACCCACAGGCATCTTTTTCGGTTTTTCAGCCTGCTGCAATTTTTAATCCTCCCTGAGCAATTCTTTTATAATCGGAAGTTCGTATAACGTAACAGCCCGATAAGCGGCTTTTGGGTTATCCGCGGCGGCTCCTACCGCCGCCGCCTGCATGCCGCCGGCCAGCGCCGCTTCGATGCCCGCATCCGCATCCTCCACCACCAGGCAATTTTCCGGCGGTATTTTAAGATAGAACGCAATTTTGAGAAAAATCTCCGGATCCGGCTTGCTTTTTACGATATGGCTGCCGTCCACCACGCAATCAAAAAATTTGGCCAGGCCAATCCGGTTCAAAATGGTCGCCGCATTTTTACTGGATGAACCCACCGCGATTTTCAGGCCCTTTCTGCGCAATTCATGGAAGATCTCCATCATCCCCGGAAGGATGTCCGCAGGGGTGAGGGAACCGATATATTCCCGGTAATAACCATTCTTGCGCTCCGCAAGAAGCTCCTTCTCTTCCCGGGAATACTCCCGCGGAGATTTCTCCAGCAGAATCTCCAGGCTGTCCATGCGGCTGACCCCGCGCAGGCGCTCATTGATCCCGCGGTCAAAGTAAATCCCTTCCTCATCCGCCAGCTTGCGCCAGGCCTTATAATGACATTCGTCGGTGGTGACGATCACCCCGTCGAGATCAAAAATAACGGCTTTTATTTTATTCATCCTAAATCCCCCTAGAACAATGATCAATTAGTTGATAAATGATCATTGATAATTGTTCATTGCCTGAGCTCCGCCCGGACAACCCGGTCCGGAGAAAGCGCAAGGTTTTTACCGTAATGCTCGATTGCCACAGCTCAAAAACAGAAAATATATTCGCGTATCTCAATTTTATCAGTCCCACCAGGTTAATGCAAGATAAAGGACATATTGATAATGGGTATAAAAAAACCGCCCTTGTTTTATAGCTGTTTTCGTCCAAGCAATCAGCGAATTTAAGTCCGGCGGTTTGGCGACGGAAATGCTCCGCTGCCAGTCGACAAAAAGGCGCCGTTTATTGACGGCGCTTTTTTGAACTACGCTTTTAAAAATGCAGTTAATCAAGGTTTAGTGGTGAAATAGAAATCATTATTACATTTCGTGGCGCCACTGCTATTGACGGCATAGACCTTCCAGTAATATTTCGTCCGCGAACCCAGCGTCACTTCGGAAATATAACTGCTTGCCGTCAGACCGTCCGTATTGATCTCCGGGCTGGAAAAATCACTGTTATTGTCCACAATAATGGTGTAAGAACTCGCCCCGTCGGAATCTTCCCAATCGAAACTCGGCGTGCGAGAGATATTAACAGCCTTGTTCGCCGGATATAACAGATTGAAACTTCCCGGCGCGGATCCCGAAGACGAAGTGGGGGTTGGTGCCGGCGTCGCGGAAGGCGTGGGTGCTATGCTTGGCGAAGGCGTCGGCGTGGCGGAAGGTGTGGGAGTCGGCTCTACGCCCGCGCCGGTACCTGTCAGGGTCACGATGGACGAAGCCGGAATCGTGATCGTCACCGTACCGCCGGATACCGGGATATCGGAAAGTTGAACGAATTGTTCCGTTGAAGAGCTTCTGAAGACCTGGTAATTTGTGACGCTTGGGCTTGCCGGAACCGCTATGTTAAGCGTATATGGCTCCGCCCGCATATTCACGAGCACAATGGTGATCCTGCCGTCGGTGTCATGCACGTAAGCGCTGATGTCCAGCGCCTGCTCGGCGTCCATCGGATTGCCTGTACCGTAAGACGTGCTGCCGTCGCTGAAGACGGCTTTCACGCGCCTGGCGCCGGGGCGGATATAGCGGGAAAAATGCTTAAAGGCGCGGTATTTCGGCGCCGCCACAGGGTTGTCCAACTGGCTGGCGGCCATGAGATTGTGGACGGTGTTGCTATCCTCGCAAAATTGCCAGTAAATCAGGGCGCTTTGATTGGCCCAGACAAGTTGGGTGTGCATGTCGCTGGCCAAGTCCATGGCGCCGGGCCAGTCGGTGTTGTGGCCGCCCATCTCGCTGTTCCAGGTCTGCTTGCCGTCGCCCGCAATGCCTTGATGCATGACCGGCGGAAAGTAGGGGGTCCCTCCCCAGCTCGATCCCCATCCTTCATCGGGCATGGAGTCGATGCCTTCCCAGTAGCCCCTGAACATCTCGGCCCTTTGAGCGGCGGGTGCGCCGTAGTTATTGGTGTAAATGGATAAAAAATTAATCAAGTCCGGGTCGCTGTGGTCTTTTACCGCCTGTATGCCGCTGGTCTGGAACAAAAGGCCCCACGGATTCGCCGGAGTCTCATCAAGACCGGCGTGGTGCGGTCCGATGATTTTGATATGCTGCACCTCGGGCCTGATGGCCCACTCGTCCTTGACCGCCTTTAGCGCGTTGGCATAGACGTTGTAGTCCATTTGCGGGTCTTGCTTGACCTTCTGCGCGATGGCTTTATGATAAAGCGTGCCGCTGTTAAATGGGCTTTCATAGGCCACCTCGTTCTGAATGGTCAGGTTATGGATGGGAACGCCGCTGTATTGCTCAAAGCCGTAACAGAAAGCGGACATGTAACGGGCGCAGTATTGATAGCGGTCTTGCATGTAGATGCCCGTGTCCCAGGTGCCTCCCGCCGTATCACAGGTATCGCAATACATGATAAGAGGCGTGACTCCGCGCCACCTTCCGCTGGCGATCTCGGTCCCCGTAGGAGCTTTCGCCCAGTGGGGAACCGACCAGATGCTTGCGCATATCTTTACACGCGACGGTTCCAGCGCGTTCTGGCTGAGCCAGACGGCAAGGTCGTCAGAATAGCGGAACCGCGGGAATTCAAAGTTGAATTTGCTGGCGTTGGTAGCCAGGTCGCTGCCAAGGGGCACCTCCGGGCCTTCCAGGGTTCCGCCCGGGGCCATGAAGATGTTAGGTTCGACATTTAGGCGCAGGAGGTTTAAGCCCAGGTTTCTGTAAGCATCCCTCCAGCGCTGGTCAAGATAGAGCGAAGCGGAATCGGAGTGCTCGTTGGGGTAAAGGCACGTGCCCCAGCCCTCGATCGTCTGGTAGGTCACCCCGGCGTCGATACTGGCATCCAGGTCGGCCGCCATAAGATTTAACATGATTACCCCGGAGACCATCAGCAATACTGCCGGTAAAATTAAAAATCTCTTCTTCATTACTTGTACTCCTTCCCTTTTAATTTGGACTTCCCTGATATATTTTTGCCCCCCTTTGATGCCTCCTTCCATTGTTTCTTTAATTTGCAAAATCCTATTATTAATTCTAACATGATATCTGTCTATCCTTATCGACAGATTTGTATATACCGCTCCGTCCCTGCCATATAAATAATAAACTTTATAAAAAGCGGGAAACACCCTGCAAAACAGGATGTTTCCCGGGGCAGTCGGATTAAAACGTTATCGCTTGGTGGTGAAACTGAACACGCTGTTGCACTGGGTTGAACCATAAGCGTTAATAGCCACAACCTTCCAGTAATATTTGGTCAGGGAACCCAGCGTAATGGGACAAGCGTAATTGCTGGTCGTCAGACCGCTTGTATTGACCTCCGGGCTTGAAAAATCGCTGTTGTTGTCCACATAAATGGTATAGGTGGCTGCTCCAGCGGAATCCTCCCAGTCAAAAGCCGGGGTTTTGGATACATTACGAGCGCCGTTGGCCGGCGATAATAAATTGAAGCTTCCCGGCGGAGTTGAAGGCGTCGGAGAGGGCGTGGGCGCAATGGAAACGGTAGGGGTCGGGGAAGGCGGAGGCGTCCCTTCGCCCAGCAACTCCCTGGCCGCCTGGAATTTATAATTACGGTCCGGGATGGCGATGTCGTCGGTCAGGCCCCAGCAGCCGTAACGGTTATATCCGCTGCTCAGCGTGAACTGCATGGCCAAATTGCAGCCCAAGGCAAAAAAGGTGTCGTCGAGATTATATTTGAATTCCGTCTTCATGCCTTCCACGCGGTTGGCCGTGATGCGGTTGGCGATATTGGTGGTGCTGCCGCCGCCGAAGTCCGGGCCGCCCTCATAGGAGCAATAACCG
>JBLNCG010000059.1:0-5961 GCA_050260475.1 Bacillota bacterium | reverse complement strand
GAGCTTTGCTTTTCATTCTTTCCTAACATGACTATCATCTCCATAGATTGATAGTAACATTATTCGACATAAATTGCTTTTTTCCTTTAAATAAATTGGGTTTTTCACAACGCTTTTAGTGTGAGGAATTCAAGGTTAATACTGGGAACGGCTTTGCTGATCGTCTGTGTTGCGTTGGTATTCTCCTTCATGGGGTGTGGGAAGAAGAGCACTCCCGCCGGCCAAGGCTCGATTGTTATAGATTCCAATCCCCAGGGGGCGGCTGTCTGGCTGGATGGCGCCGATACGGGACAAGTCACTCCGGCTTCAATCAATAATGTTACCGCCGCAACCCATGAAATCAGCCTGGTTCTGGCGGGTTATGAGACATGGACGGATAACGTGTTGGTGACGGCGAATCAGACCACTGTCGTCCCCACTGTGACTTTGACGGCGGCAACGCCGACGCCGACGCCGACCCCGACTTCTTCCATAGTGCCGACGCCGACGCCGTCCGGAACGCCGCAATACAAATTTGTAATGTACTCCGAAACCAGCGCCGGCAACTGGACTCCGGCCGGATGGGCATATATCAAGTACGATACGACAGCGGAGAACGGCACAATCGATCCGGCATACGCCATGTCGAATCTGCCGTCATCTAGCGGCGACGGCACGGTATGCGCCCAGTTTGTCTCAGCCGCCGGCGGCACATGGAAATCTTCCTGGTTTACTAATTTTGATGCTTCTTGGAATCCTCTGGCAGCCGATTTCAGCGTTTTCAACAACGCTAATGCCAGGGTTCACTTTAAATTTTACGCTCCCGCTGGACAAAGCGTCCAAATCGTCTGCGTAATGGGTTCTGCGGCTCAATGGACTGATCCTCTTGCAACCCTGACAGGGACCGGAGCCTGGATTGAGGTGGATCTGCCATTCTCCGTATGGTGGCCGTCCGGACTTGGCACCGGAGCGGTTGATTTTTCGGCAGTCCAGACCCCGATGAATTTGATGACGCGTGATGTCGCGGATACCACATTCTGCATCGATGATGTGTATTTATATGTTCCCTAAACTTTTTAAATCGGCAATTCCGGAAAAGGCCGTCCTGCAAGCAGGGCGGCCTTTTTACAACTCCTCATCCCCCGGCAGGATCCGCTCGCTCTTTCGCGAAATGTATTCCCCAGTTCCAAAGGAGGGCCATAATGCCCAAAGAAATTGCGGAAATCGGGGTAAGGGATTTTCTGGAAGTGTTTTTTCTTCCCGGGGACCTGCGGCGCGCGGGCGGGGGGCCGCCCCGGAGGGGCGGAAGTAGTACCGGGGCGCCGGCTGATCCGGGAACGCAGGGATCCGGGAAGTTCCCGTCAAATTCGTTTATGATGAAGGAAAACAGCGCCTGGTGGTGTACGGCCGCCTTGACGCTTGCGCTGCCGTCCCCTTTTCCAAAAAGAACCGCCTTTACCCGCATATCCCCGGCGTGGATACCAGATACCGCCTCCGCGGCGGCACCCTCATGATGCTGGCCCGATGCGTGGCGGACATGGTCGAAGTCCGCTCCGGGAATTATCTGGTGTTTTTCCCTTCCCATATATTTACAGCGGCTTATCCTTTTATTGAGCACTTTATGAAAGACCGGGCGCGCGTGTATATGCAGATGCCCGCCATGACCGAAACGCAGAAAAAGCTTTTTCTTGGCCGGATAGGGAAGGGCGAAGAAGACAGCCAGCCGGTCCAATGTCGGCCTGGCGGTGCTGGAAGGATTGTTCGGCGAGGCGGTAGATTTGCCCGGAGAAGACCTTATAGGGACGCTCATAGCCGGTCCGGGCTTCCCGCGGTTTTCGAAAAGCAGGAATTGATCCGGATGTATTTTGATGAGCGAAGCGGGGAAGGTTTTTTATATGCCTATATCATCCCGGGTTTAATATGGGTGATTCAATCCGCGGGCAGGGTTTTCCGGACGCCGGAAGATCGCCGTGCTCCTGGTGGACGACAGGCTGGCGGAGGAGGGTCATCGGCGCCTGCTGCCCCCGGACTGGTTTAGGCCCGGGCGGGAGTTTTCTACGTCCCGTTATAAGGAGGTCTTAAAGGAATTCTGGAGAATAATGGATGGGATGACGGGAGGGATAAAGCGTGAAAGTACTCTTTATTGGCGGCACGGGCATTATCAGCGAGGCCTGCACCTGGAAGGCCGCGGAGACGGGTTTTGAGGTGTACCTGTTCAACCGGGGGGAAACGAAGGTTCCGTTGCCCGAGGGAGTCAGGATTTTGCGGGGGGATATCAGGGACAGGGAAGGCGCGCGAAAGGTGTTGGACGGGCGCCGGTTCGATGCGGTGGTGAACTGGATTGCCTATGTTCCGGAGCATATCGAGACGGACCTGTCGCTTTTTCGCGGCAGAACCGGCCAGTATGTCTTCATCAGTTCCGCTTCCGTTTATCAGAAACCTCTGTCGCACTTCATGATCACTGAAAGCACGCCGCTGGCCAACCCCTTTTGGGAGTATTCCAGGAACAAGATTGCCTGTGAACTGAGGTTGATGCAGGCTTACAGGGAGGAAAATTTCCCGGTGACCATCGTCCGCCCGTCCTATACGTACAGTTACCGGCTGGTGCCGTGCGCGGTGGGGAGCGGTCCCGTTGTCCTGGATCGGATTAAAAAAGGCCTGGAGGTTATTGTGCACGGCGACGGGAAAAGCCTGTGGGTGATGACCCACCACCGGGATTTTGCCGAGGGCTTCACCGGATTGCTCGGCAACATCCAGGCGCTGGGAGAGAGTTTTCATATCACTTCCGATGAGGTGCTGACGTGGGACCAGATTTACAACGCCATCGGCCTGGCTGCGGGCAAGGAACCGCGCATCGTCCACCTGCCTTCCGAATTGATTCAGGCTTATAATCCCCATATGGGCGCAGGATTGCTGGGGGATAAAGCCTACAGCGCCGTGTTCGACAACAGCAAGATCAAGAGAATCGTGCCGGGTTTCCAGGCCCGGGTGCCTTTTGTACGGGGGGTCAAAGAAGCGGTGGCCTGGGTGGGGAAGAACGCGGCGCCCGGCGACAGGGAGAGGGAGGAATCGCGCTGGATGGACCGGGTAATTGCGTCTTACCGGGAAGCTTTTTCCGGGTAAGTTGCATTTTACCTTACACTTTGCGGCCGGATTGGATTGATATTAAAGATAAGATTTTAATAAAATGAACGCTAAAGAAGTAGTATAATAATACCGGAATCCGAACGTAAAAAGTCTGGAATGAAACTTACGACAAGAGGTAAGAGCCATGCAAATCTGGATTTATACCATAATCAGCATTGTCATCGTCAGCGCCAGTTCGTTGACGGCGGTATTCTTTCTCTCCATGGGGGAGCAAAAACTGCACAGAATGCTTCATTTTCTGGTAAGTTTCGCGGTGGGCGCGCTCTTCGGCGATGCAATGATCCATCTGCTGCCCGAATCCTTTGAGCGGATAAGCGACCGGCTGAGCGCTTCCCTGCTGGCCCTGGCGGGAATCATCATTTTTTTCATACTTGAAAAGTTCATCCGTTGGCGGCATTGTCATAATCCTGATTGCAGGGAGCATTCCGGCGCTTTAGTCATGATGAACCTTGTGGGTGACGGCGTCCATAATATGATCGACGGAATGATTATCGCGGCAAGTTTCATGGCCGGCACCGGCGTGGGAATTACTACCACATTGGCCGTGGTCCTGCATGAAATACCCCAGGAGATAGGAGACTTCGGCGTTCTGGTGCACGGCGGCCTGAAGCCGAAACGGGCCTTGATTCTCAATTTTCTCAGCGCCTTACTGGCGATGATTGGCGGCGTTTTGGCGCTTGCATTCGGACAGCGCTTGCAAGGATCGTATACCCTCCTCCTGCCGGTGACGGCCGGAGGCTTCATCTATATCGCCGGTTCGGATCTCCTCCCCGAAATAAAACACGAGGGGAATATATTGCGATCGCTGGGACAATTGGCCTCAATCGCGCTGGGTATCCTGATTATGGCCGCCCTGACTCTGTTTGAAATTTAAAAGGGCGAAATCCCGTCTTCGGAGGAAACCGATGTTTATCAAGGATATGTTAAATATGCACAAGCAGAAATTCCGCACCTTTGCAGTGCTGGGATTTTCATCCCTGGCCTGCGCGGTGATGGCGTTTTTACTGCGCTGGTATACGCAAAGGCCCTATATTTTCCTGCTCTGGAATCTTTTTCTGGCATGGATTCCGCTCTTTATTTCCTTTGCCGTGTATTTTCTCCACAATAATTTTCCGGCCGGGCCGCGGGCGCTGAAAAGGGCGGTCCTGCTGTCCGCGGGATTTTTATGGCTGCTGTTTTATCCGAACGCCAGTTATATCGTAACGGATTTGATCCACTGGAAAGCCGGATCAAGCAGTTTGATGTGGTACGACCTGCTGCTTTATCTTTCCGTGGCCTGGCTTGCGCTGGTGCTGGGCTTTATCTCCCTTTATCTCCTGCAGGAACTGATCGCGTCGTGCTGCGGCAAACCGGCTGGATGGCTTTTTGTGCTGGGAGTGTCCGGTCTGAGCAGCTTCGGGATCTACCTGGGCCGGTTTCTCAGGTTCAACAGCTGGGACATCTTCACCCACCCCGCGGAAATGATCCGCCATATCTTCGATCACCTGAACGATCCCTACCCGCATCCCCGACCGTTGTCGTTTTCCCTCTTTTTCCTGGCGTTCTCCCTTTTCGGGTATCTGATTTTTTACGCCTTCGCCCATCTGCATGAGGAAATGCAGAAGGGGAGGTAAGGGAGAAACATGACCGGCTACACTGCCTGCCCCCATTATTTTGCAACGCGAACTTTTGATCATGGATTTATAATAGAATTAAAAAATGACGATAAATAATATAAAAGCATATATGGAGTATATTTTGAAGCTTGCAGGAAAAAATTTGTAATATATTGAACTTATTAAATCATATTTTATACTTGATTGGGAACCGGCTTTCGTTATAAAATTATAAAGATTACATATTTTTTTGATTCAGACATAAACTAGCCGGGGTGGTGTTTATGTCTAGGAGAAAGAAACGACTCCCGGCAAAAAGGAGAACAACAAAAATGAATGCAATCCAAGAAAACAACACTTCTTTTTACGAACAAATAAACCGTAAATATTCCAAACTTACTAAATTTGGATTTTTCAGGGGCATGGCTCGAACATTAGATATAGCCACAATCTTAAATCAGTATAAATTCGAAGATCCCGATTGCGTTGATTCTCTGGCAATACGATCTGATTGGGAAGCTGTTGGAAAAGACATAAAAAAAGCAATGGAGAGTTTTGATAAAGAATATGCCGAAAAACATAAAGACAAGTGAAGATCAGATAGTGGCCAGCCAAGAAACCCCCGAAATCCTTACACCCAAAAAAACCATTTTAATAGGTCAACGTTTTGAGGGGCCAATCCCTCCGCCAGAATTTTTAGCAAAGTATGACGATATTTGCCCTGGCTTTGCCAATAGAATCTTAACGATGGCAGAAAAACAAAGCGATCATCGACAATATATTGAAAAAATCATTGTTAAATCAGATTCCAGGGACAGCATCTTGGGAATTATTTGCGGTTATTTAATAGGAACAACGGCTATTGTCTCGGGAGCGATTGTAATCGCTTTGGGGCAACCATGGTCAGGGGCCGTTTTAAGTGTCTCCGGGGTGGCGGGGCTAGTGGGCGTATTCATTTATGGAACAAGAAGGGACAAGCCGCCACAGCCCGATATACAAGATCCAAAGCGAACAGGAAAAAAGAAACGAAAATAGCGCCGAAAGGCGCTTTTTAGCAATTTTGAAAAAAAGAGCTTTCAGAACAGGCAAGGATGAGGCAGGCAACAGAACCCGTCTACTTAGGGTCTCCTGAAAAAGTCTCCAACCCTTACAAACATTGACAAAAAAGCCAAAAAGCGGCAGGGAAAATGCATGGGAAACACGAATAAACCCTTAAAAACCTTGCATTTAGGAGACTGCC
>JBLNCG010000058.1:0-5710 GCA_050260475.1 Bacillota bacterium | reverse complement strand
TTTTTCGCCGTCACCGTACCGGGTTGGGAAGACTGGGTCGGCGTGGGCGTCGGTGTAGGCGTATTGGTAGGCGTGTTAACTATGGTCGCGGTGGGTGTATTGGTAGGCGTGTTGGTGGGTGTACTCCCGACGGGTTCATAGGTAACGATCAGTTCGGGTTTGTAGGAGCTTTCCCTGGCATTATACGACTCCCAGGTGCCCAGATTGGTGGTAAGGCTGAAGGTAATCAGATCGTCCCCTGCGGCTTCGGTTTGAACATTGGAAGTAACGGTAAATTGCTTATAGCCCGTGGAAGTCACTGATTGCGAAGTGATATTGGTCCCCGTGGTAGGCTTACTCCCGCCCTCAAACCAGCTGTCCGGTGAGGCGTTATTCAAATATAGGGTATGGTTTGAGGAATGGCCGGGATGATTGATGCGGAAGGTAGCTGCCGTAATGTTCCCCGATATGCTGGAGAGGTCGAATTTGACAAAAATATGGCACCATTGGCTCGCGTTCAATGTCGGATTGGTCCCGGCGGCGACGTCGCTCTGGGAGTCCGTATCCGCCACCGGGTTTAAGATGATCTGGTCGGCTTTTACTACGGGTTCCTGTCTGTAAAAGCCAACCATTAATAATAAAATAACTGTCATCAACACTAAAATCTTAATGGTTTTCGTCATATGAATCCTCCTTTTCTTTTCCCCTTTTACCTGGGTATTCTAAATTTTGCTTCCGATTGTCACATCCTTTCTTTCTCTTTGCATGAAATCGTACCATACCTGGCGCATGTCTTAGGCCGATGTAAACCAAAACGATTTTAATTCTATTGACTGGATTTGTAAGAGCGAGTAAAATCACTTCTGGAAATGTGGATGTCGTTGACATCAAAGAAATGATCATGGAGATGAAGTGGGATAAAGCCAGGAAAAAATGTGGTAAATAACTTAGCGCAATATTTTGTGGCCTAACATTATTTTAACTTAAGGTTTACATTTTGTCCATAGTATTAACGACAATTTTTGGATTATACCGATTTTCGCCGTAATAAACCGAAAAATATCATCTTCTAATATATTAATCGGTAAAAATTGGTTTTTTGGAGAGGCAATTGCGTTGTTGCCTTAATTCAAGATCTTGCCTAAATATAGTGTACGGCTACCATTAGACTATCGATATTCAGTGGCAGGACATAAAATTATCACAACAACGCAAATTGCTCTAGAATAGTGCTTTATAAAAGGCAATTGCACTAGAAAAAAGAGGAATAACAAATTATTTATATTACATTCACGGCTGGTATAAAATCCCATCCAAAGGTTTTCCTTCCCGGTCCGTAATCCGGAACGTGAACCCAAACTCTCTGCCGCTGTATGGGCGGGGAGTATCGATCCCCAGCTTGACAAGGCACGTGTTCCATCCTTGTTTCAAGGTAACCGGTTTCATGAGCAGTCCGGGCAGGACTAAGTTGTCCGACTCAAAAACCGCCTCTCCATTAATGAACAGCTTCACCCGGGGTTCTGCGGAAAAGTCGATATAACCCTCAACCTCCTTTTCCGCCCAGATCCGGCATTTGGCATATCCGATTCCCCTGTTGTTCTCCGGCATGGGAAGATCTACGTATCCGAAACAATTGAATTCCGCGTCCGGCGCGCGAAGCCAATTCAATACCTTTTTCCCGTCCGTGTAAAACGGGAGATCCGGATTGACCTCGACCGGAAGTTGACGGGCCATGCTCTTTCCATCATCATACGCAAAACCGCTGATCATCAACCAACGGCCCGCGTAACCCGAATCCGCGGGAAAGCTTTCTGCGCGGGCAATCGTCTTGTCCCCCTTTACAACCTCATATTTTAAAACTCCTTCCGCTGCGACAGGCAAGATTTCCGCTTCGGGCTCCACCGTGAACCGGTAATGCGCGAACCGGGTAAATTTAGCTTTATATTCAAAGGCCGGAGTGGTCCAATGCACCTGAGGGGCATCCAGGAGCTTCCATCCGTTAGGCAGAGATAAGGCCATGGTTATTAAAGCCTCTTCCTCATCCGCGCTCCGCAACGTCAAATGGATATCCAAACGGCCTCCACTGGACAGAGAGGCGTCCAACTCGCTTTGCACCGCACCGTCGTCGGCCTTGACGGCGCCGTTGTGAATTGTAAAGACATAATCGCGCCGGGCGGGAAGGATATCCTTGGCCCCATCAACGCGTTCCATAATGACTTTTCCCCGGGCGTCCATGGAAAAAACCGTGACGGCGTACCTACCGTTTTCATAACTGTAAGTAAGGCCGTCGTCCTCATAAAGCTCGAAACTTCCGGCCGCGCCGGCATACCCGTGAACCTCCAGTTTCTCAAGGGCCGCCCCTTTCGTGTGCGGATCCGCCGGTCCCATGGGGATAATGCTTCCGGCCCTTGCATAGAGCGGAATCCTGCTTAAAGGCGCCGGGGCGTTTATCCACTGTTTCCCCTCCAACTTTTCCCCGCTCCAGAAATCGTACCAAACACCTGCGGGCAGATAAACCCGCCGCTCCCTGGCTCCCCGCTCCACCACGGGGGCCACCAGCAGCGCCGGCCCGAACATAAACTGGGTAACCTGTTCCACGGCCACCGGATCACCGGGGAAATCAAGGCACATAGCGCGCATGAAGGGGATCCCCCGCTCGGTCACCTTCCTGGCACAACTGTAAATATAAGGCATAAGCCGGTAACGTAATTTTATAAACTCCGTAAGAATTTTCTCGGCCTGCGCCCCGAAAGACCACGGCTCATTGCCAGGCCTTGTACCGTGGGTCCGGAAGACGGGACAGAACGCTCCCCATTGGAACCAGCGGATATATAGCTCCGGGTCAAAGCGGCCGTCCTTGATAAACCCTCCGATATCCGTGGTCCAATACTGCTGTCCGGAAAGGCATACCCCCTGTCCGACAACCACCTGATCCCTGTAAACCTCCCAGGTGGAACTGATATCCCCGGACCAGAGCGCCGTGCCGTAGCGGTGACTCCCCGCATAGGCCGTACGCGGCAAGGAAAAAACCCGCTCCGGGAAATCCTTGCGCTGATTTTCGTATAGGCCTTTCGTCCATAACGTGGAATATATGTTGTGCACCCTCTCCCGCGGCCCAAGATAGCTTTCCGTGCCCGGCGGATGGACTTCCAACTCCCCCATATCCGTCCAATAACCGCGGATGCCGTCGCGATAAAGCCGCCTTATTTCATTCCACCATGCCTTTCGGGCTTCGGGGTTGGAATGATCATAGGTAGGCCTGGCGCCCTCGGGCGTCCGGTTCAAATATCCCCTCTTTTTAAATTCCTCGTATTTAAGCGAATTTGTATCAATAAAAGGATGCTGCGCCTGCAATACATGAAAACCCATCTCCGCCAGCTCCTTCAGCATTCCCTGCGGATCCGGCCAGTCTTTTTTATGCCATTCCAGGTCCCCAAATTCTTTGAACCATAGCCAGTCTATAACCAAAACATCGCACGGAATTTGACGCCGCCTGAACTCTTTGGCGATGTACAACAGCTCATCCTGGTTCCGGTAGCGGTTCTTGCATTGAATGAATCCCAGGGCCCATTTGGGAGGTAGCGGCGCATGCCCCGTCAAATCGTAGTAACCCGCCAGGATATCATCCAATGAATCCCTGCATATGATAAAAAGATCCATGATTCCTTCGTCAAGCAGGATCGCCAGTCGATCCGGATGAGTTTCTCCCGAATCAACGTTCCACGGCCAAGGGGCGGGAGCCCATTCCCGGCTGAATGGCGGGCCTGGTTCGGCCACCTCCGCCCGCCCAAAGGCAAACCGGGACGGGCGGGAACTGTTCAACAAAATCCCGTAACCCTTGCTGGACATAAAAAAGGGAATCCCCGCGTTGCCGCTTCTCCTGAATCCGCCCCATTCCTGCCACATGCGGCGTTCATGATCCCGTTGGTTAAGGTTGGCCATCGGGTCCTGCCCGAGACCGTATATCTTTTCATCGTTATCCATGGAGAAACGCATTACCGTTATCCCATCCTTAAAATCAAGCGCTCCCGGCGCAGGCGTGCCAAGGACCCTGCCTAATTTGTCGTGGATGTTTATACACATAGGGTCAAGTCCGACGAGTATTTGGATCAGACCTGCGGATAAAAGTACGCCGTTCCCCTGCTCCACCGCATGCACGTTATTTAACGCAGGAACTTTCTCCACCACAAAGGTCTCTTCCTCTTTAATTTCCGTACCGGTGCCGGCCCTGATACGAACCGTGTCACGGCCCGGGAAAGAAACCTCCAGGATGCCCCCGGCGGTATAAAATACGGCTGCGTTCCCGCAAGTTTTCCACTGGTGAATCCTATCGTTCATAATTGAGCTCCTCCGTTTTCAAGGATTATTATTAATGATAGTTGATGATAAATTTAATACAGCATGAGTTGTCGGTTTTGCTTAAACACAAGCTAAGACTAGCTTTCCGGAGATAAGATGCTCACAGAAACGGCGATTAAAGCGGTAGCAATACTCATTTAAGTATTTCTGGCGGTTTTTATGGAACACTCCATGATACGTGCCACGTAAAACGGCTTTGGCATTGGAAAATCCGGTGGACCGGCTTAGACAAATTCAGGGCTTTTCCCTTATCACGGCTGATTATCGTGACCTCGTGGGGATAGTCCTTTCACTGATAAGTGTCTTATGTCCATCGGATAGTAAAGTGCTTTCGCATTTTACTGTCCGGCTTAATACTTCACTGACGGTTTCATCCTTATAAATCGGGAATAGCTATCATCTTGGCAAACCGCGGTCGATTGTCTTGAGTGATGCTTATGGAAACAAGAACACGTTGTTTTTCAGTGCCTCGGCCGCGTTTTTACCTTCGGTTTTGGAGCCGAAAAAAGCGTCGTCAATCATAATGACTCCATCCAAAATGTAATCGTTGTCTTTTTCCGCCATGCAACGCAATTTTTCTGAAGAAGGTGCCAATTACACCAAACATACGTTCCTGTCCAGGGATCCTGAGTTATTTTAATAATCAACTAATGATATAATATCATTATAAATGCGGTTATTCCATCAATACTTGCATTTTTTTGCACATTAATAGCACTATTTTGCTGTCTTGATTATTTTCGTTTGTGATAACTTTTTCCAAAGGGCGTACCGAAGGTGGAAAAGTACCCATTTAAAGAGGGCAAAATTCACGGAGATGCGATGTTTCCGCTGGAAGGCCTGGGTAGCCCAAAAATGCCTGTTGCCATATTTATATTTCAAGTTTGCATGCCTATCAAATATCATCAACGAGCTTCTCATATTTCGACCTTCTTGTAGCTTGCTATATCGTTTTTAATTCTGCCATGTATAACTTGCCTTCTGTACTTTGCTGCAAATACTATGTAGTATTTGCAATTCCATTGAGTATGTGATGAACTTTCTGTATCCATTGGATATTCTACCTCCTTTTGTAATAATGCGGTGGCGAAACCTGCACTATTCTACCAAATAGAGGTAGTTTTCTCTAGGCATAGCTAAAGCTTTTTGGAACCACCTGCAATAGCAGGTGGTTTTCTTAATACACAAAAAAAGGCTGCCATTTATGGACAGCCCTTTTTATTGCTTATAAAATATACAACGTTAAGGCGCCAGGTAACAGTCCCCGAATCCCGAGGTATCGGTCCAGTTATAATTGGTGCCCCACCACATCAACTGGCTTTCCCGGGCCGAACCGTCCTCGTCGTCGTTGTTCCCGATGTCGAAGCCGATG
>JBLNCG010000057.1:0-8647 GCA_050260475.1 Bacillota bacterium | reverse complement strand
CCCATGATTGTTATCATGAGAAAGGGTTTTATCGACTTCCATATTGTTTTCCCTCCTTTTTTTTTGGAGGGGGTCAATTTTCATTTGCCGCATAGGGTCATTTTATCATTGGCGATGACATCCATTGACCAGCTTTCTCAACCAGCGCCTTTGAAACACGGATGTTTCACTGGGCGCGGCCCTGATACCTACCCCGGAATGACGAACATGGAGGTGAGGAAGGGCTGCTTGAGCTTATGGACGGCTCAGCAGCCGGGGATTCCAAAGGGCCCCCCCTTTGGCCGGCGGGATCCAGAGGCCGTCCGGGAACGGTCCCTGGTCGTGGGTGCAGGGGCCGAAACAGCCATTGTAAACCTTATAAAAATTTGTGTATCTTCCGATAAATATATGGATAACGCGTGTTTTCGGGAGGGAATTTCCGATGAAAAAGCTGATCAGGTTTTTGTCGTTTTTATTCATACTCGCTCTTGGCTTTCTTTTCCTGGAGTTTTATTTCGACATCCCCGGCCTTCCCGTAGAAAATATCAACAAATCCCTTTCCCTGGCCAACGGTATTGTCTTCAACGATCTGGTGACCGGAGTGTCCATCGGCACAGCCCTTTTTATTCTGAGCCTGCTGGTTTTTCCCTTCCTCACCAGGCATATCGACACCCGCTTGTATTTCAAAAGCATCCACCAGGGGATTATTTCCGCCTTTGTTTTTTACGTGTCGGATCTGATATATGATTATATAGGAAAACTCGGGAATACATACCTTCTTACCGCCATATGCGTGGTTATTCTCCTGACGATCATTCTTATCCAGATCTCTACGGGCATCTTCAAAAAACAAGAGGACAGGATCGAGTTCCGCACCAGTCATTACGCCAGCATCGCGGCGGGATTGATTTTCGGCGTGCTCCTCAATCTGGGAAAACTGGGCATGGAGATGCTGGAAGTCTATTTGCCGAAATGAATAAAATTAAAAATAATATGTTAAATTGCATAATTGATGCCCCGGTTGAATAAAGGAGGCGCCATAATGCGTAAAACCGCCGTCTTTTTCCTGCTTTTTGCCGCCTTTTCCGCAAATTTGTCCGCAGCGCAGCGTGAAACGCCGCGCAATATGATATTAATCGGATGGGATGGGGCGCAGCGTAACCACATCAAAGAATGTCTGGAACGAAAGGAATTGCCCAATCTGATGCAACTGGCTTCCGAAGGCGCCATCGCCGCCATCGATGTTCTGCGTATAACGGACACCAAATCAGGATGGGCCCAAATCCTTACCGGCTATGAACCGGAGGTGACCGGTGTTTTCAGCAACGGCCGGTACCGTCCCATCCCCAGGGGTTATACCGTTTTTGAACGGCTGGAGCAGCATTTTGGGCCTGATAACATCGTTACATCGGCCGTAATAGGTAAAAAAGGCCATGTGGACGCAGACGGACCGCAGCGGATCCCGTTTAAGGAATTTCAGAAAAAAAAGCCGGCGCAAAAGAAAAAGCTGCTGCAAGCAGGGGGAAGGGTGACAGGGAAAAACGGCGCAAAGTGCCTGGAAATTCCCGGAAAACCGTATTACTATACCAAGGACGGCATGGATGTATTTTTAAACGGATTGGGAACCAACGAGAACGTCGGTGTGAAAGCCATGGAATTCCTGGAAAAATATCAGGATAAACGGTTTTTCTTTTTCATCCACTTCCCGGAGATCGACCATCAGGGGCATAAATACGGCGAAAATTCTAAGGAGTACAATGACGCGCTGATCTCGAGCGACCTTTGGACAGGCAGGATCATCCAAAAATTAAGGGAATTGAAGCTGTATGAACGCACCATCATTTTCATCACCGCGGACCACGGTTTCGACGAGGGAATGAAGACTCATCAGGATGCGCCTTACGTCTTTCTCGCCGCCAATGACCGGAGGGCGGTGCGGCGGGGGAGCCGCTGCGATATCGCCCCCACCATCCTGGAACTGTTCGGCCTGGACCTGAAAAAAATAAATCCGCCCCTGGACGGCCACCCATTGACGAAGCCGTATGAACCGCCGGCCTGGTAAAACCGCTCCATGTCAAAAAGGTGCATGATAATGAATAAAGTACAGATACCGGATAATTTTAAACAGAAGCATTTGGCCAACAGGGCATCCAATGGAAATAAAATGAAACCTTACAAAATCGCCGACGCCCCTGACGGTGATAAATTGCATCATAAAGAATAAAAAATCAGCGATCCCCCATGGGGATCTTTTTTATTCTCTTTATTGGAAAAAATAATAATTCAAGTTATAATAGTACCAAACTTCTTACTTTACTTCTGAACGGAAGGTTGATTTTCATGCCCGACACCACTTTCATCACGGTCATCCGCCACGGCGAAACGGCATGGAACAAGGAAGCGAAATGCCAGGGCCACCTGGACAGCCCCCTCACCAGATTGGGCGTGATTCAGGCTAAAGCCGTCGCGAAGCAGTTGTCCGGCGCGCATTTCGACGCCCTTTACAGCAGCGACCTGGGCCGCGCGATGCAGACCGCGGAAATCATCGCCCATAAACTGAATTTGCAAATAATCGCCGACGCCCGCCTGCGCGAGAGAAATCTCGGGATTATCCAGGGGCTTTCCTGGGATGAATTCCGGGAAAAATTCCCGGAGGAAGCCGCCGCTTACCGCTCCGGCGGACCGGACTATGTTATCCCCGGCGGGGAGAGCATCCGGCAGCGCTATGAACGGGCCGTGGAATTTTTCGAAAACGTAGCGGCGCGCCATCCCGGCGGGAAAATCATCGTCGTCACCCACGGAGGTATAGTGGAAAGTATTTTCCGGCGGGTTTTGAATATACCGCTCGATATGAAAAGGAATTTCTCCCTTTTCAACGCGGGCCTCAATATATTCTCGGTGGCCGGCGGGGTATGGCGGCTGGAAACCTGGGGAGAAATAGGGCGCCTGAAGGATATTCCGGCGCTGGATGATATTTAAACGCCATATACGGACTATATGTTTCCTGCCGCAACGGTCTGGCCGCGCAGGGCGCCGATGAAAATAGCCGTTTCATGACAATATGCTCTTATGGCATTGCAGCGCCCTATAAACCCGGATCTCCTCTATCCCCGGCTGCTCCGCTCCTTCCGCTTCCATCTCCAATAAATGCTCCCCGTCCGGCAAACCCTGCGCGAGAGTAACAGAATATTCCCGAGATAAATCTTCCGTTGAAGGCGGAACAAACACGTCGGCGCCGGTGAAATACGCTTTCCATCTGATTTCATACCCAGCGGGGACGGAAATACGGTATACTTTTTTATGCGCCTGCTCAAGCCACCAGTCCTCCGGGTGGATGACCACCCTGCCGGAATCCGAAACAAAAATCTCTCTGTTGTTTCCCGTGCCGTCAAAACCTGTTTTGGAACCCCGCGCCTCGAAACGGAAAAAGCTCACATCCTCGTTCACTTCCGTAAGCCGCAGGAGCCATTCCTCCTGTATTAAAGGATTTTGCCGGGAGATGCCCACCAAAGCACCGACCTGCCAGGGCCAGTCTTTGCCGGGTATGTCGTTGGGGCGGGTGAAGGCGTAACAACCCGGTATCTGTGACGGTTTCACGCCGTCAATCCTCACACCGATCCTTCCCCTCGCCCCATCCCTCGAAGCAATCGCCTCCACGCGGCTGCCCGAGAACTTAAGCAGCGCTTTCCCGCGGGTAAAGTCAAAATCCTTTCCGATTCGGCAGACGGTTTCCAGGCCGTATGGATCCGCAGGTAGCTCCGGTATGTAAACCAGGTGCCTTTTAATCAAAGCCGCCAGTAAACGGTTCCCCTCATCATTTAAATGCATGCCGTCCGTAAGTAAATCGTAGGACTTGAGCTTGCGGGAATCAAGGTATTCCCCCCACGGGCCGCGCACTTCCGCCAGCTCAAATCCGTACTTTTCGGACATGGCGGGAAGCCATTCAAAACAGTGCTGATTATGCCATTCATACCCGTGCATGTCCCCCGCGACACCATCGGAAGGCCGCCAGACAATGTGATCGGAATGGACCAACAGTTCCGCGGAACATTTACTGCGCAGCTCCTTGATGAATTCCTCATAATCCGGTTCACCGCCGTAACAATGCAGAATAATCAAATCCGGACACAGGGGATAGATGTCATGTTCCGCGGAACGCGCCAGGAGCCGGGCGTTGAATCCCCCCACCGCCTTGTTTCGGATGTCCAGGTCAGCATAAGGGAAAGCGCTGCGCAGGTAATCAGCCACATCCCTCCACCAGTCCTGACGCGAAATGGATTGTCCGTAAAAAATAATTTTCACCTTCCTCGGGCGCTTTGGGGTGCTTTCCGAGAGCAGTCTCATGGTGCGCTGCACCCGCGCACCGGGACTGGTTCCGTTTGAAATGATCTCTTGCACGGCTGTTCCCTCCGTTTTGCCGGCGGTCAATTAAACTTAAACATATCATACAGTTTTTCCCGGTCTTTTTCAATGCCGGTAAAAAATAACCGTAAAAGAGGGTTTCGGCTTGATGGAAAGTATTTAGATCAACGACACCGTGAAGAACTCCTGGATAACTGGAAAAATGCCGAGAAACATTTGGAATTGCGTCGAATCAACCCATTGGTTTAAGTGAGGTGTGAATGATGTTTCATAAGGTGGTTCAAGTTCTTCCTACCGACGCTTACAAGGTTTATCTGTATTTTGCAGACGGGAAAATCAAGGTTTTTGATGCCGGCAGCCTGGTTAAAGAGGGGATCTTCCGCCAGTTGCAGGATAAAACCGGGTTTAAGGATACCTGTACGGTACTAAACGACACGCTGGCCTGGGATATTTCGGGCAACCTGGATCCGGAAAATTGTCACCTGGATCCGGAAGTATTATATAATTCCTGTCCGGAAGTAAAGGAGTCAAATTATCACAGCATGAAATCTACTCATACGTCGCCGGCCCCCTCCATTCCAGGAGGGCCTTCATATATGCCTTCTGGAAAATCCTCCAGCCGTCCCTGAGGCAGGGTTGAAAATGTCCCGCCAGAACGATATCCGCCTGCAGCCGGGAAATTTTTTTCAGGGTCGAAAAATACCGTTCCCGGTCGTAGTCCGTCCCGCCGGACCAGCCGAGTACCGCAGACTCGCAATTTCCGACCACCCTGACGGCGTCGCCGGTGAACATCACCACCTTGCCGTCCAATTCCAGACGGTAAAACACGCATCCCCCGGAATGCCCCGGCACGTGAATGACCGTGAAATCCAAACCCGCCGCATGAATGACATCCCCATCGCTGACTTTCAAATCCACCGGGCAGGCGGGGAATTTCATCTGGTAGGCGTAATCGATGGTGCGCTCGTCTCCGCATTCGATGCCTTCCGCGTCGCCCGGACCCGCCGCGATTTTGGCGCCCCTTTTCCTAAGATGATGCGCATTTCCGCAATGGTCGAAGTGGGAATGAGTTATCAAAACATGAGAAATGGGGTGTTTATCCAAACCCCAATATGCCAGGTTCTGATCGATCACGGCCAGATCCGCTTCCGCAAGGCCGGTATCAATTAAAACCGCGGCGTCTTCGCCCTTCACGGCGTAAACGTTGGGATGAAGGCCGTACGCGAATCCGGAAACGAGAAAAATGTCCTTAATAATTTGCATATTATAACCACCTCTTGTCAGGTAAATATTTTTTGACCTGTCATTCCCTAACCTCCTATTAATATTGCATTATTACAACATTCCATAAAGAATTCGTCCGCGCCATCACGCCCCGTATTAAATTTAAGTTAAGCTTCCGCCCGTCAACTTTCATTTCCTCAAATATTATAGTACAATTATATCAAGGATAGAAGACAGAATTTAGAACTTTGCGAAGCCTCGCCTAGCTATGCCGGGAGCGTTCGCCGCTTTACGATGGGTGTCCGACATCACCGTCGATTGCATGGAAAAGAATGCGGAGGAAGTTTTGCAGATTATCTGCCGGGCCCTTCCAAAATCTTAAATAAAAATTCGTCAGCGGAGGTAGTTTTGAAAAAAATAGGCATTAAACACGAATATCTCAAGATAATCGCGCTGGACCTCGACGGTACGCTGCTCAAGGATGATAAAACCGTATCCGCCCGCGATATGGAGGCTCTCCACCGCTGCCTGGAAGCGGGTAAAAAAGTCGTCATCGCCACCGGCAGGGCTTACCGTTCCGCTAAAAAAATCCTTCCGCCCTTCCTGCAGCGCTTGCTTTGCGTTTGCTGTGACGGCGCAGAAATTTACCGGGAAGGCGAAAAGATAGGAGGTACCTATATCCCCCCGCCACTTGCCCGCAAAATCCTGGACCGGGTTTTGCATGCCGCCCGCGCATGTAAAATCACCCTGGAGATGGACGACTGCCTGTATTCAAATTTCGATTTGACGCCGTACGATATGGAATTCGAGCGGGCCGACCTGGCTTCACTGGATCTGAAATCAGTGGCCAAAATTATCGTCGACCTGGCCGATCTTCCCGATCCGGCGGTTTTAACCGCCCATCTTCCTTCCGTTTGCAGGATGTATACCACCAGTGAAAGCACCCTGGGGCAGATCACGCACCGCCGGGTCAAAAAAAGCGCGGGGCTGGCGTCCGTCGCCGGCGCCTGGGGCATGAGCCTGGAAAACGTCATCGCCTTCGGCGACGATCTCAATGATCTGGACATGATCCGGGAGTGCGGCCTGGGCGTGGCCATGGGGAACGCCGTCCCGGAAGTGCTCGCCGCCGCCGGCCTCATCGCCAAATCCAACCAGGAGGACGGAGTGGCAGATGTTCTGGAGCGGCTTTTGGACGGGACGCTCCTGCAGGACACGGTGGCGTAAAGATTCGGAGGCAGTTGCCATGGAAATCCTCGCCGATATGCACATACACAGCCGCTTTTCCGTGGACGGCAGGGCCGATCTCCTGGAAATGTGCGCGGCGGCTGTGGAAAAAGGGCTTGAATGCGTCTGCTTTGTGGAGCACTGTGACCTGAACCCCGGAGACGACGGTTTCGGTTTTTTCGATTACGAAAGGTACTCCCTGGCAATAGATAAAGCGCGCCGCGCCTTCGAAGGCCGGCTGATCGTCTTGAAAGGCCTGGAATTCGGCGAACCCCATCTATACCCCGGAGAGTTCGAGACCATGCGGAGAAAAGACTTCGATTACATCCTGGGGAGCGTCCATTGGACGCTGGGACACTTTGCGGGGGAAAAGATTCTATGGGAAGCAAGCCCGCCGGAGCGGATTTTTGCGGTTTATTATGAGGAACTCCTCCGGACCGTCCGCTTCGGCGGATTCGACGCGCTGGCCCATTTTGATTTCCCGAAAAGGTACGCCGGATCCGCGCCATTCTTTCCGGTCATGGATGAAATCGCCAGGCTGCTCGCACGCTCCGGGATCGCCCTGGAAATCAACACATCCCCCCTACGTAAGGGGTTGAATGAAAGCTCCCCGGATGCGCCGGTCCTGGAGAAATTCCTGGCGGCCGGGGGCCGCCGCGTTACGGTCGGTTCGGACGCCCACCGGAGCAATGAACCCGGCGCGGATTTTTCCCATGCCCGCAATTTGCTTTCCCGTTATCCGGCCGCATCCGCCGGTGTTTATGTGAAACGCAAGTTTAAGGAATTGGGAAGATGATATTTTACTTATGGAACCAATGCTCAAACACATCTACCCGATTTCGGCAAATCGCGATATCTCGGCCGTACCAATTAAGGTACGCTCGGTCGTGCCTAAGTCAAGGCCCGCTCCTATAAAGCGTTTTACGATATCAAAATTGATAAGTTTAATCACTGGCTTAATAACTACTCAGCCTAATTCGCATGGTCATTTCGACAGGCTCAATGACCATTTAATGATAAAAAACCCGCTCTTTATAAAGGCAGGTTTTAAAACCGCAAAATGGCGGAGAGACTGGGATTTGAACCCAGGAGACGCTTGTGACGTCTACACGCTCTCCAGGCGTGCGCCTTCGACCGCTCGGCCATCTCTCCGCGTCGACTGATGAATCCCGCTACCTTTTCTCCCGGAAAAACCTCCGGATCAATTCCGCGCATTCCTCTGACATTACGCCGGAAGCGACCTCCAGGCGGTGGTTCAGGCGCGGATCCGAGACAATGGAATAAAGGGTGCGGATGGCGCCGGCTTTCGGATCGTCAGCCCCGTATACCAGCCGTTTGATCCGGGCTGATACCAGGGCTCCGGCGCACATCGGGCATGGTTCTATGGTTACATACATGGTCAGGTCCGCGAGGCGCCAGTGGTTTTGCAGTGACGCCGCCTGTCTCAGAACCACGATTTCGGCATGAGCCGTGGGATCGCCGGTGGCTTCCCGGAGATTATGACCGCGGGCCACGATCTCCCCGCCGTTTACAAGTACGGCCCCTACCGGAACCTCTCCCGCGGTATATGCTTTCCCGGCTTCCTCCAGCGCGACCCGCATAAAATGTTCATCCATGGCATACCGTAAACATTATCATACCAGAAATATTCATTTTTTGCAAGGAAATATGTAAGGCAATTGCGTTGCTGCCTTAATTCAAGGTCTTGCCACTAAATATAGTGTATGACTATCATTAGGCTATCGATATTTAGAAGCGTTGTGAAAAGCCAAGCTTATTAAGCAACAGTTTAAACTCCAAGAAAAGAAAGCCTAAAGCTAATTGGAATAATTGAGGTAGTTATTTTCTCTGCTCCTTG
>JBLNCG010000056.1:0-114233 GCA_050260475.1 Bacillota bacterium | reverse complement strand
CAACTGTTTTTCAAGGAGCAGAGAAAATAACTACCTCAATTATTCCAATTAGCTTTAGGCTTTCTTTTCTTGGAGTTTAAACTGTTGCTTAATAAGCTTGGCTTTTCACAACGCTTTTAGTATCAAGGTAACAACGCAATTGCCTCTATTAAAAAAAATTGGGGAGGGAGGTGTTCAATGGATGTCGCAGAAGATATATGTTAAACCTCCGCAGCAGAGCCGGGGTTCAGTAATAGCGCTAATAGTTTTGACGGCGTTATTCTTGCCGTGGGGGATAATGTTTAGCTTTATCGCGGAAGGTGAGGCCCGACCGTTTGCGATAGGTTTCGCTTTGATCTGGGTCACGGTTTGTGTAGCCTTGATTGTGCATGCAGTCAATGTCCTGCGGCTGACAAAGGCGGGCAAAATTGAAGTCGCCGAAATGGAAGGCGCCGCCGGAGAGGCCTCCGGCTGCTTTGCGGCAAGATTGCGCGCTCTGGAAGCGCTTAAAAATGACGGCCTGATATCCGATGATGAATACCGGAGAAAAAGGATTGAAATCATGCAAAAAAAGTGGTGAAAAAAAATGCTGTACATGAAGGAAATCCTAAAAAGACTTGTCCTGAAACGCAGTTTCATTATTCCAATCTGTTTTTGCTTATTTATAATGGGCGCACCTTTATCGGTCGCGGCTCTAATACAAACGATATGGCCCGGGCTAAGTCCGGAACAGTGGTATTGGTATGAACCAGCGACGAATTTTCCGCTCGAACAGATTAAGGCTATATTCAAGGATGCGGTGGCCGCTAAGATATCTTTCTGGTACGCCAGGTTTCCAAATTCCTTATTTACCATGCAAAATACCCAATTTGAGATGGCAAAGGACAAGTCCGTAAAGAATATCAAGTTTAAGACCTCCTGGACCGGAATTAACAACGCGTCGGGTCTGCGCGGTTCATACACCTGTTTAATTCCTTTGGAAGCTGTCCGGGAAATGTCGCTGTTTTATAATCCTAGCGCCAGTAATAACCCATGGCGGCTAAAAATAACTCTTATTGATTCATTATTCAATTTTTACTTTCAGGATGAAAATGCGGCGCGCCAATTTGGAAATGCCTTTGCTTCTGTCCTTTGGGCTAAAGGTTTCAGCTTAAAGTTTCCGAGATTAGGGATGACCACCGTCGACCTTACTACCGGGCAGGCGGAAGCATTGGGAAAGACGAGGATTGAAAACGTTTTAATCACGGATGTCGCCATTGACGGACCTGCCGATAAGGCCGGCCTGCGGCCTTTGGATGTGATTACTGAGGTTAATGGGATTAAGATTAAAAACAATTCCCATTTCAACTTGCTGATTGAGGGAATTCCATCCGGAACAAAATTAATCATTACTTGCCTGCAACGGGAAAAAACTACGGAAGACGATAAGGAAAAATTTATCTGGAAACCGAAGACGCTTGAAACGGCGGTAAGATAATGCCTGCCGGGTAAACATGTATTTGAAAGGGAGCTAATGAGGAATTTTACTATGCTTCGCATCCTAATTCCTTCATCATTTCTTGAGGTTTACAAAATTCTGATAAATTGCTATAACAAGGAGGGCTATCCATGGTGAATTCAAGAAAGCGAATCGGGAATAAGTTGGCGTTGGCCGTATTAATAACAATGCTGCTGGGAATTGCGGTATTTCCGGTATTCTTAAAAGGCAAAGCCGTTTTAAAGACCACCCGGGCCGGTGATTATGAAGTTCATGAATGGGGCGTCATCGTGAGTTGCGATGACGGCGGAAACGGCATACTGACTTCGCGCCCGATGCGGATTACAGTCGTCAAAGAACCCGTCCTCTATTTCCATTCCCAGGATAAGCGGCCTTTTTCGCTTAAAGTCACTTTTAACCGGGGGACCCCGACCGAGACCTATCCCGCCGCGGTGAAAAAAGGGAATATCATCGAGTGGAAACGGGTTTCTTTTCCCGCCGAAACTAAAGCGGTTATCACCAAAGGTTTGGCTGTGGATAGTCTGGTCCCCTTCGATGAAATTATCGATACCCTTAATGATACCGACGCCGACGCGATCGAAACCGGCGGGACCAAAGCAAGGTTCTTATTTTACGAGGGCGAGACGCCTTTTAAAAACCCGGTCAAGATGACTACTGCTCCCCGGACCCAAGAGGTTATAGTGTCTAATACCGGCAGTTATCCGGTTTTGGACCTCTTTGTGATCCTCCGCGATCCTCTGAGCACAGGGGGATTTTTGTTCCAGCCGGACATTTCCGCCTTTTATTTGCCGCGCTTGCAACCCGGCGAAACCGTCCGGTTAAAACCGGAGCAGGCCGGTTCTACGCCCGATTTTGCCAGGCTCCTGCAGGAACTGGGATTTACCGAAAAAGAAGCCCGGTCCTTCGAAGTATTATGGCAGGATTCGTTTTTAAAATACGGCAAACTCGTCTACCGGCTTCCGGAGGAGGAATGCGACCGGATGATCAAGCTGGAATTTAATCCGCAGCCTAAAAAGATCAACCGCGCGTTATATGTACTGGTGAAGCATTAACCCTGAAGATGTCCCTTAAGCCAATCCTCTTTTCGGCAACTTAAGTCCGGGAAAAAAATCTTGGACTCAATTGGAACAAATGTTGATAATGATTGTCTAAACAGGTAAAGAAGCAATGAATGATGTTTGAGTCCGTTTGATGAAAGGAGAGAAAAGGATGAATAAAAGTAGTTTTCCGGCAAAAATAGTCATTCTAATGTTATGTGGCTTAATATTTTTGGCTTTATCTTTTACTGCCAGCGGATCTTCCGTCGAAACCGAGCCGATACTTATACCATTAATGAACATTGGCGATTTACTTAAATGTAAAAGCTTTCCACCTTACGGAGAGGTGGTGGAACTTGCCTTCAGCCCTGATGGAAAATTCTTGGCCTTAGGCCTGGGCTACAAAAATGGAGCTATCTACCTTTGGAATTTAGAATCTGGACAAATAAGCGCTCTCACTTCCATAAATTACATAAGCGCCCCCAGTTTCTGTTTTAGTCCGGACGGCAAAACTCTTGCTTCGATAATAGACAGCGAACATCTTGTGCTCTATGATGTCCTTACCGGTTCCGGCAAGGCCTTGTATCATGCTCCGGACTATAGATGGTGGCTCTACAGTGTCGCCTTCAGTCCCGACGGGAAAACCATCGCTTCCGTCGGCAACTCCAAAAATATAGACCTCTGGGATGCCAGGTCGGGAAAAAAGATAAAGACCTTGAAGCATAAATTTGATTTCCTTTCAAATATTAGATTTAGTCCGGACGGAAATATCTTAGCCGCCGTCATTGGTTATGATAAAAAAGTCGAGGACAACAGCATTGGCTTCTGGGACCTAAAAACAGGGAAAATGGTCAGTTTCCTCAAAGGACATGCCAAGGGGGTACGATCGATCGCTTTCAGTCCCGATTTTAGAATTCTGGCTTCGGGAAGTGCCGACAAGAGCATCATCATCTGGGACGTGGCAACTGGCAATAAGATCAAACACATTCAAGGTTTGGACAATGAGGTCCTTGACCTGGCCTTGAGTCCTAACGGTAAAATCCTGGCTGCGGCCCTCGGAAGGCCCGTCATGTTCTTGGATCTGGAAACAGGCGAGAGATTGGAGATAAAAGAACAAAATTGCAACGCAGTTGCCTTCAGTCCGGACGGCAGTTTTCTGGCCATTGGAGGAAACAGGTGGGAGGTCGATACCACGCAAAAGGAAAACACAAAAAAGTGGATAGAGAGCGCTAGTCTCTGGGATTTAAGCTTTTTTGGCGTCAAGAGAAAGTTTAAGAAAGACGCCTTTGAAACCACCCAGGAATACGGAGACAGAGTAAGCCGGATCGAAATCCCCTTTTCAATGCCCGTTGCCTTGCGGAAAGAGCAGTATAACGCCGATCGGGGCGGCTTTACGTTCGAATTTAAGGACAATAAGCTGTTTATCCCGGTGGAGAGAGAAAAGGCCAAGGAACTTGCAGGCAGAAAACCAAGCGAGGTAAAACTCGCTGGAAAGCTTAAGTACTATGACCCTGAAAATCTTGCGCTCGTAGAAGGACGGATCGTAGATGCCGTCACTCAGGAAGAATATGCGGTCTGCAAGCTCAAAGAATAAACCCGGCATGAAAGTCTCCTTTATCCGCCCGCGGGGGAAAAAGCGGCGGAAAGAATAGGGAAAAGGTGACAGCGCCAAGTAACAGAGTCAATTTGCGGGGAGGCTTGGGTGTTGAAATGAAAGTGTTGTCCATTTTAATGCTGATGGCAGTATTATTCATTCAGCCGGCGTATGCTGCCAATTGGGTCCTGGTGGGGACGCTCACCCTGTCATCGGGGGAAAGCCGGACGGACTATGTGGATCTGGACAGCATCGCCAAAGATAAGGCAGACGGTGGGATTACTTTCTGGGTGATGAGCGAGACCAAGGATTCCGACCTTACGCTCCGTAAAATGGCGAAATATATTACCCGGTCGGATAAAGTAAGATGCCTGGAGTGGCATGTATATGACCCGGAAAACCACGAATTGATGTATTCTCTAAAGCCGGAGGCGGATTGGGAATATCCGGAGGATTTTTCGCTGCTTTACCGGGCTGTTGAAATTGTATGGGAGCATGCAGGCCAATAAGCGATTGTTTATAAACCCGGTATTGTTTTTGGTTTGACTAAATCGCGCGGGCGTCTCCCGCATTTCTTTCGCGGAAAGGGTAAGAACCAAATGTGCGGATTATTTCCAAACGGCGAAAGACGGCCCGGGCGGCCGTTGTTTGGTCAAAAAACCGTTATGGCCAGGGTTTTTGGAGGCGCAATGGGCAATCCGCCGCCCGCTTAACCTTAAAAAAGGGAGGCCGAATGATGCTGAACGCAATTCCTAAAGGATGGTTTTCTAAAGACTACCGTGTGATGGACGGGGCGCGGCAGGTGGCGGAGATTGTCATGTCCTGGTGGCGCGAGGAAGGACGGCTCAATATTGAAGGCGCTTCTTATAAGGCCTACCGGGAAAAATTGATGAGCGGGGCTTTCCTTTTAGAAACCGATAATGGTCTGGCGCTGGCCCGGGCGGAGAAGCCCTCCGCCTTTTTCCGCCGTTTTCTCATTGAATATGATGAAAGAGAATATGTATTCCAGGCAAAATCGGTTTTTAGCCGGGAATTCGTCCTTTTTGACGGCCCAAGCGAAATCGGGAGAGTGGCGCCGGAGGGTTTATTTACGCGCCGGGCGGTGGTTAACCTTCCGGAGGAACTGCCGCTTCCGGTGAGGATCTTTATCCTATGGTTGACCATTGTTCTGTGGGAGCGGGAGTCCAACAGCGGGCCGTCACCGGGAGGAACCGGTATTGGTTTATAAAAGTACCCGAAAAAAACGGCAATCTTAGTAACCCGGAATGCCTTTCCCTTTGCGGATAAACGGCGGCGAAATTATAGCGGATTCGGGGGTGGTAAAAAAACCGGTGATGTTTGAATCCGGGCCCGGCTCCCAGCCAACTATCGCGGTTTCGGCTAAAATCATACCAGAAACCGGCTTTGTAAATATCAATATGCGCCAAAGCTTCCACCAACTTAGAATACCCACGATCGGTCATATGAATTCAGGATTTAACATTATAAAGATACCCCAATACAAAACCGAGGGACGTCCCAAAAATCGTGCCGATGGTTTTCAATAAGTCGGTGGTCTCGCCAGAGGTTATCCTGCTTGAAAACAAACGGGCGCCTAAAACCAAGAAGATGCAAACCAAAAATCCGCCGATGATAAGCAGGCATAAAAGATTGGCAATTATGGCTTTGTTTCTTAAGATGGTTTCTTTTACTGTAATTGTTGAACGTTCTGTCTTAACATATTTAGCCAATTCTTCATCAGAGACATCGTCAACTTTTTCCGGCATATTGACCGGATTTATTTTATCCGTCATGCGATGGAAAGTTCCTTAATTATTGTTTTATCTTTTTCTTGTTTTTCGGCTTTAATCGTAAAACCGTCTTCCTGTTGCTTTCTCATCCAAAATAAAGATTCAATGCCGGTAGAAGCGGTGGATGATAATGTCGTTTCCGTTGCTGTCGCAATTTCTAATAGATGCTGGTAAACCTGTTCGGGAAGAACCAAGGTAACTTTTTTTGCCATTTTTACCCCTCCTCAGGTTTATTTTAACACATATTTTACGTATATTCAACGTATATATTACTAAAAATATACTAACATTCTACGCGCGGGGTAGGACAAGATGGCAAAACGATTATCGGTGCTTATATCTGATGACATCTATAATCAAATTGTAAAAATAAGGGACGCGGATGAAGTTCAAACGATTATGGAACATGTACGTACGGCGCTTAAACTGTACATCTGGTACCGGGAACAAACCGGCAGCGGTTTTAAAGTTTATTCTCAAAAAGAAGAAAAGGACAGAACAATTGTAAGGGAAGTTTTTTTAAGCTAAACTTCACCCCTAATCCTACTCCCTCCCCCATCCTCCCCGGCCGCCACAACCTCCAGATACCGGGGCAGCCTCTCCTTCAACTCCCTTACATGACTAATCACACCCACCATCCGATTCCTGTCATGCAGCTTTTCCAACGCACACATCACCTTGTCCAGCTTCTCCTCATCCAAACTGCCGAAACCCTCATCCAGAAAGAAGAACCCCAGCGGGTATTTTCCCCGCAGTTGGATCTTGGAAGACAACGCCAGGGCTAACGCCAGCGATGTCATAAAGACCTCGCCGCCCGAAAGGGAATTGATCATCCGCCGGTTGCCGCCGTTATAATCATCCCGGATGATAAACTCACTATCTTTACCTTTAGTAAGCTCCAAAGCATACCTCTGTCCGGTTAACCGGCCCAATTGGTTCGACGCCTCCATGGTCATATCCCGCAGATGTTCCTGGGCCAGAAAGGAGACAAACTTGCGTCCGCGCAACAAATTCCCTAAATCTTCAGCCAGACCTTTTCGTTTTTCCGCAGCCGTCTTTTGTTTTTGGAGTTCATTCCAACGCTCCTGCTTCTCCCGGAGTTCCTCCACCTTGTTTTTAGCTAGAGTAACTCCTTCTTTAAGCAACTCCACAGCGTCCAACAGCTCTTTTTGTTCCTTCTTCAACTGCTCAAATCCGGCTTCATCAAACTCTCTGCCGCCGATTTCCCGGTCGAGTCTTGCCAGTTCATCCCGGGCAATGGCCAGAACGTTCCGGTATTCTTCCAATTCTTTACGAAGGGTTTGACGATCCATGGGCGACAGTAAGGCGGATTCGGCTTGTCCAACCCCGGTAAAATCAGCCCCTGCAAGTTCTTCGGATAAACGATGATCGACACCGGCAAGCTCACTCCGGTTCGCTGCTAAAGTCGCCTCCAGGGCGGCAGTTTCCCGGGCAGCCTTTTCCATGGCGGCCCGCGCTTCCGCTGCTTTGCCTTTGACATCCTTGACAGCCTTATCCAATGTATCGTAGGTTTGAACCATATCCCGAATTAAATCATCCAAATCCTTGCCGTCGGTGATCTGATTTAATTCCTTGGTCATATCCTCCAATTGAGACTGGAGATTTGCTAAATCCGCTTGCACGGAAGCCTCTTTGATCTTATCGTGCTGGAGTGCTTCATTCAATTTTTGCAGCTTCTCCGTCAGACCTTGTTGAGTTTTTTGCAATTGTTCTCGTCGCTCCTCGATTATGTGCAGCTGTTTTTCAAAGGCGGTAAATTCCTGTTTCCGCTTGCGAAGTTGTTCCCGTTCATATGTCCCCCTGATTTTCTCAAATTCGGCCAAAACGCCTTGAAGTTCTTTCTCTGCAGTCTCCATTAATTCCAACGCTTCATTGACGAGCGATTCATTATTGCTCCATTCATGCCATAATTTAAGCAATTGCCCTTCCCAATTCCGTATTTCATGAAGCCTGTCTTCCGCCGCCTTGATTTCATCCTCGATCTTCCCCATCTCACCGGCAGCCTTCGCCGGGGAGGGGTGTTCCGGTGACCCGCAGACCGGGCAGGGTTCACCATCATGCAATTCCTTGACCAATTCCGCAGCCGAATTGGCGACTAAAGCCTGTCGTAACGCCTTCCGGGCTTCTTCCAATTCTTTTTCGACCTGGTTTAACAAGGATTTTGAATGTTTTTCAAGATCCTCTCCGGCAACGATCGGTTGGTCCGGCGACATCTCGTGGACTTTTTTAACAATTGCAGCCCATCTGCCGCCATTCTGCGATTTCCGTTTCGTATAAAGCTCCTTACTCTCTTGAAAGCGCTTTTCAGTTTCTTCTAGACGGATTAATACGGTTAAAGCGGTCTCAACCGCTTCCTTCTCATCCGGATTAACAATCAGTTTGGACCTTTCTTGCCCCAATTTTTCCAAAGCCGCCCGCGTATCGTCGCATAACTTTCGGGAAGCGGCTATTTCCTGTGTGGCACCGGCAATTTTGCCGCTTAAAAGTCCCAGTTCCCGTTGTTTTTCATCCATGTTCTTTTGAATGTCCTTCAGCTTTTTCTGTTTCGCCTGTGCCGCCTGGTATTGGGCTTTTTGCTCCTGCAACCGGGGTAACTGCTCCTGATAATCCTTCTCCGCGATCTCCAATGCTTTTTGGGAGTCTTCGTGTTTCTTAACGGCGTCGGAATGGGATTCCGTCTTCTTTTGATAGCTGATACTTTCTTCAGCAATTTTTTGATTTAAATTTCTTTGGAGTGCGATCAATTCCCGCAGCGGTTCGGCCCGTTCGGCGGCATTCAGCCGGGATTGCTTGGCATCTATGCTTTCATGTTCTTGCTCCAACTGATTGAGGTTTTCCAACACGGTTTTACGTTTTAAAAACAATTCCCGGACCGTTTCAGCCTCTTTATATGATTTATCAACAGCCTCAAAGGTTTTTTGGGTGTCCGTATATTCATCGTTCCTGGTCTTTAAATCCAATATAGCCTGTTGGAGCGCCTCTTCCGAACAGTCACCCAGCCCCTGTTCCTCGCCTTCGATCCTTTCCAATAATTTGGCACAGATTGCCGCTTCATTTCTAACCTTGATGACCAATCCCTCTCCATACTGTTCCAGGTTGAAGAGATGCTCCAACATGGCCGCCCGGTCACCGCCGGTCAAGCGTAGAAACTGGTCGAATTTGCCCTGGGGAAGAACAACGGCCCTTGAGAACTCTTCTTTACCGATTCCCAAAATTGATTCTACCGTGGCGGTAACATCCTGTGGTTTGGACGCCATTACCTCTTCACCGTCCAAGGCCAGCTTGCGCAGGCGCGCCTGTTTCGCCACCGCGGCGTCCGGATCTTTCGGATTCCGGTCGTAACGGCGTTCTACCAGGTAACGGTCTTTCCCTAATTCGAACTCGAAGGAAACCGTAAGTATCTTTTCCAGTTGATGAATAATACCCCGGGTGTTATTGCTGGCCCGGTCCACTCCTCCATATAAAGCCAGTGTAATGGCATCCAATATCGAAGACTTGCCGCTTCCGGTGGGACCGAAGATTCCGAATAAACCGTCCGCGCCGAGTTTTTCAAAGTCCACGACCTGTTCGGTTCGATAACTGTTGATCCCATTGAATCTTAGGATAATCGGTCTCATGCCACCTCACCCCCCAAAGGCTGAGGGGTATCCTCCGACCCCTTCTCCTGTTCAGCTTCCGGCTGGTTCACCATCTCCAGGAAAAACTTCACCAAATCCTCGGGGGGCTCTATCCCGCGTTCACGATTAAAAAATATTTTGAAGCGATCGATTAAGGGCATCTCCGACAACCGGCGCAACTCAGACATTTCTTCGGCAATCTCAGGAAAGATGGGCCGGATGGTGACAATGCCGGAGTGTATCTTTCGAAGTTCAACCAAATCGGGTGTATCAATCGACTTATCCACCCTGATCTCCAGTTCAACCCAGCAGTTAAGATTATTAGGTTCCACACACCAATCCCGGGCTTCCTGGATATTGTCAGCCCGCCATCTTTTTAAAGCCTTGCCACAGCTTAAATTAATAGGACGAACTCCTGCAACGCCGCTGGAAGCAATATCCACTAAGACAACCTCTTTCTGGTGATCCGCCTCTGAAAAAACAAACGATAGAGGAGAGCCGGAATAACGACATATTTGCGGCGCATTATGGACTTGCTGTGGGCGGTGTAAATGACCCAGCGCTATATATTGGGCTTTTGCCGGTAACACATGCGGAGTAACAGCCAACGCACCGCCCAACTGCCTTTCTGATTCGCTTTCTACTCCGCCACAGGCAAAAAGGTGGGCTATCGCCAGATTTATCGTATCCGGTTTATATATTTGATCCGCCTTAGCAAAGAGCTGTCCCACCCTTTCCGCATAAGCAAGCTGCTGCTCCTTTTCGTCCAGGCTTTCCGTCAATACCTCATTCAACCTTGATTCGGAAGGATAAGGAAGGGCATAAACGATAACGCCATCCTCACACCCCGGTATGGCTAACTCAACCCAACCGGGGCCGGCCTTGATCCGCCGCACTCCTTCACCGGACGCGCCCACCATCAATTGTTCTCCGGGATAACCCATCATGGAAATCCCGTGTTTTAATGCCAGGGGATTGGCGGCATGCAAGCGATCCGGACTATCATGATTGCCTGCAATGACAACTAGTGCACGTCTTCCTCCACCCGAAAGCCTCTCCAGGGCATCGTAAAACAACTCCTCGGCCTCTGCCGAAGGGTTGTACGTATCGAAAACATCTCCCGCCACCAGAATAAGATGAATGTTTTCCCGGTTTGCAATACCAACCAATTCATCGATAAACTGCGCCTGCTCGGGAAGCCTGGACCTCCCCTCCAGATTGCGTCCCAGATGCCAGTCGGAAGTATGTAAAACTCGCACTGTCCACCTCCTATACGGTTAAATTCATCAAAAAATATAATTCTTTCTCTGCAGATTCAAGCCGCCTACAGCCAGCCCGCCATGGCGCAGGGCGTTCCCCAGTCAGGGGTGGCTTGAAACGGAAGCGTCAAGCCCGGTTAATTTTTGTGAACAGAGTTAAACCCGGGTTTTGCCCGGAGTTATCCTGTTAATCCCATAAGAAGTTCTATTTAGAAAATAAGTCACCGATGCCTGTCGATTCACGTCAGCTTTTATTTTCATTACTTCGCTTGTGTCAGCGCCAGCTTACGTGAACGACTCTGGGCGGCGGGTTGTATGCCTTCCATTTAATTCACTCCTTCGAGCTATAGCTGCCCCCTTTTCGGGCTTTTCCATTCGCCTATGGCGGCAAAATTTACTCAATGACGCCCGCTTGCGGCGGGCAGCGAAAGCGAACCCCCCGCTCCCGCCAGCGCCCCCGCCGCCGCCAGCCAGAACGCGGGCGAGAAGGATCCGGCGGCATCCGCCATGGCGCCGGCTACGGCCGGCCCTGCGACCTGGCCGATCCCGAAAAAAAGCGTCACAAATCCGAGCGCCGCCGGGGCCAGTTCCGCACCCAGCATATCGCCGCATATGGCCGCCATGGTCGCCGGCACACTCCACGCGGAAAGGCCGAACAGGACCGCGGACAACGCAAAAGCGAACGGGCCCTGATGCAACGCGAACAGGCCGAACGCCAGGGCCTGGATCAAATATATCATGATCAGGGTTTTTTTTCTGCCGATTTTATCGGATACCATGCCCCAGAACAAGCCGCTTAGCATGCTGAACCAGCCCATGGTCATAAAAAGCCGCCCCGCGGCCGCCGCGCTGTAGCCCTCATCCGCCACCAGGCGCTTGACAAAAAAGGTCATATAAATGATGTATGAAAAACCGAATGCGATATAGACCATCCCAAGCCGCCAGACGACCGGCGACCTGTATACCCGGCTCCACTGCGGTTTCCGCGGCTCCGCAGGCGCCCCGCCGTTCCCGGATTCGCCGCCCACCGGTTTCAATCCCACCGTCTGGGGATTATTGCGCAGGAAGATCCAGGAACAGGCCGCCAGAAAACAGGTGATAATCCCGAAAGCAAACCAACAGCCGCGCCAGGCCCCATCGCCGTAAAATGAGATGGCCCACGGCGTCATCAGGCCCGCCAGGATCAATGCAAGGGAGGAGCCTGATACGGCAATGCCGGAAGCCAGCCCGCGCTTTTCCGCGGAAAACCAGGCCGCCCAAAGCCCCATCACCGCTATATTGGCCGCTCCGCTGCCCATGCCGGTCAACCCGCGCCAGGCCGCCAGCGGTAAAAAACCATGCGCCAGCCCGGTGCAAACCATCCCGGCCCCCGCCAGGGCCAAGCCCATGGAAGCCGTTGCCCGCGCTCCAAAACGCGCCGCGAGTATGCCGGCGCTGACGGACAGCGCCAGATATCCCGACAGGTTGAAAGCGGCCAGCAGCCCCGCCTGCCCGTTGCTCAATCCCAGATCCTTTTGCATGGCCGGAAGCACCGTGGAATAACCGAAACGGGCCAGCCCGAGCGCGCCGAAAATTCCCAGGGTTCCCGCGGCCAATACAATCCAGCCGTAATGCAAGCCCTTTTTCGCCATATCCATGCCGCCCTTCCGCAATTTCCTTCGATCGTTTCCCGATTTACAGCCGGAATACATCGGTAGCCCGGCCGGATATTCCAATTCTTTACCGCAGGAGAAATTCCTTTTTATGCTGAATGAGATTTGAAGCTTTTCATCAATTGTTTTCAAACAAATCATGGGGATGCAAGGGGCCTTGCCCCTGCTTGCGGCGCAGCCGCGAAACCAAAAAAGGCCCCTCCGCGGGGAGGGGTCGGGGTGGGGGCATCAAACTCACCTTTTAAACTCTATTTTCTGAGTACATTTACAAAATCATTCCTCCATGCTAAAATAAAAAGAGAAAAAATCCAAATGGATTTAAATTTTGAATTAGCATCTTCATCGATTCCCTTTCTCATGCTGAAACGTTAAAACGGCCCGGAGGCGGTTAAATGATTATGCGGTACGCATCGTTATTAGCGATGCTGCTAATTTTTTCCTTTTCAGGAGGATGCGGCGCCCCGCTAAAATCCTTTGAGCACAGCATACTCTGCGCGATCTTTCTGAGCGGAGATGCCGGGCCCGACGGAGAAATGCTTGACGCAGCCGCTGATGTCAGACGGGCTTCTAAGCATAAAGCGCATTTCATCGTCTTCCTCCCGGAGAGCCGGGACAATCCCGAAATAAAGGCGCTCCTTGCCGCCCGCAGAATTAAAAGCTTCCCGGCTGCGGCGGCAGGCGATAAAACCGCATTTTCCGGATCCGCTCTTCCGGACGCCTGTTATGCCGCGGCGCGCTGGCCCGGACAGCCCCTGGAATTGTCGCCCCATCTTACCATGGATATCGCCGGCGGGAAGGATCTTGCCGCCACATTTTACGTCTGTTCGGTTAAAAAAGGCCGGCCCTTATTAAAAGGCCGTCTGGCAGTATTCCTCGTCCGGGAAGAAAAAATAACAGGCGGCCGCTCTTTTCCGGTATTCCAAGCGATGCTGGCTGACCGGCCCGGATATAACGTATCCGGCGGCTCCTGCCGTGTGCCTGAAAATGAATATTGGACCCCGCCCCCGGGGCAGGAATTTCAAAGTTATTATGCGGTTATGGCGGTGTATGATCGATACGGGAACATCCTGAAATCCGTCTGTTCAAGCAAAAAATGCTCTGAGAGGGGCTGAGGACATGGTTAGAAAGACGTGGCTTTTCTTGATGTTATCTTCCGCGGCGCTGACGGCCGCCGGCATCCTGCTGGGCGACGCGGAAAAAGTCCTGGGCAAGTCCATCCGGATCTGCCTGGAATGCATCGGAATAGGGTAATTGCATGAAACGCCGCATTTCTCAGATCATTTCGGCGGTGACGACAAACGCATACTGGCAAGGGTTTCTCCGGGCAGCGATTTACCGGGGACGCCTGAAATATATTTGCCATCCCGGCATGCAATGTTACTCCTGCCCCAGCTCCGTGATGAGTTGCCCCGTCGGCGCCCTGCAAAATGCCGCGGCTTCCCTGAAGGAATCCATTTCCACGGGTTCCATGTATCTCGGATTGTATGTGATCGGCTTCATGGGCATGCTGGGAGCGCTGTTTGGCCGGTTGATCTGCGGCTGGCTCTGCCCCTTCGGGCTGCTTCAGGAACTTCTCTATAAAATCCCCACGCCCAAATTCTCCATGCCCAAATGGGCTTCTTTCGGGAAATTCCTCATGTTGTTCGCGCTGGTCCTTTTTTTGCCGGCTTTTTTGTCGTTTTATCAGGCGGATTTCGCGGATGAATCGGGCGGGTTTCATGCCGTCCCGGTTATTTCCGTAAACGGGACCGGCGTTGCCTTTCCCTGGTACTGCAAAATTATTTGCCCGGTGGGGACTCTCGAAGCGGGAGTTCCCAGACTGATTTCGGATCCCGCAATCCGGAACGCCCTGGGCCTGTGGTTCCGCATCAAATGGACCGCGCTGATCCTTTTTCTGCTTTGGATCATCCTGACCTACAGGGCTTTTTGCCGGGCCGGCTGCCCCCTGGGGGCCGTTTACGGCCTCTTTAACCAAATCAGCCTTTACCGCCTGTCGATCCGCCGGGACAAATGCAGCGAATGCGGGGTTTGCGCCGGCGCCTGTCCCATGGACATCAAGGTTTATGATAACCCGAACCACCACGACTGCATCAGATGCCTGGGCTGCGTCGCAGCCTGCAAATTCCACGCCATTGAAAACGGTTTTCAGATCCGGACGCGGAAGGAAGTGAATACTGTTGCTGAGAAAACGAGAACTTTCAATTAAGCAGGTTTTCTGGCTCATCATCGTTATGCTGGCCCTTCATGACGCCATGATCCTGGGGTACCTGGCGGCATCGCGCGGCAGAAGCGGGCGGGCCCCGCAAAACCGGGCCGAAAAAAAAATACCGGCCTCCCTCCCCGACCTGGGCCCCGCCCCGGATCTGAAACTGCCTGACTTGCGGGGCCGCCCGGTGGACCTTTCCAAACTGCGCGGCCGTGCGGTGCTGGTGGATTTCTGGGGAACCTGGTGCCAGTCCTGCTGCGCGGAAATGCCTGTTCTGGACCGGATCCACCGGAAATACAAGGACCGCGGTTTTGTCCTGGTCGCCGTGGCGGTGGAGTTCGACCGCGACAGAGCCAGGGAATTGGAGGCGGTCAAACGGCGTGTCGCGGAACTGGGGATCTCTTTCCCGGTCGCCCTGGGGGACGACTCGGCGGTGAAATCTTTCGGGGGCAAGCTGGAAAATTTCCCGCAAGCATATCTCATCGACGGAAAAGGACGGATCAGGGCGAAAATCATAGGCGCCCGGCCCGAAAGTTACTGGGACGGACTGGTTCAATCAGTGATCGGTGAACAGTAATCAATAAACGGTACCAAATAAAATACTCATTATTACTCGCTGATTGCTGATTACTGATGACTGAATTCGTCAGATTGAGTGTCCGGGGCGGACGGCTTTCGCGCCTTTCTCCAGCTTCAGGCGGGGAATGAGCACCACATGCCCGCAAGTAAGGCATTTCAGGCGAAAGTCCATGCCCACCCTGAGGATCTCCCATTCGAATCCTCCGCAAGGGTGGGGCTTTTTCATTTTAACCACGTCTCCCAGATGAAATTGCATTTTTTACCCCCCCGTTCATCCCGCTTCATCCCGCTTCATCACATCCGCGGCCCAAAGGCATATAATAAAGTAATTTTACCATATTATACGCCTTAAAAAAATCGGAGGTAGCATGTGCGGATTGTTAAGGTTTTTCCTGACCCCCATCCTGAAGGCGAATAAAAAGACCATGATATTGATCATCAACCGCCGCCGCGAAATTTAATTTCCGGATTTTCCCCCCTTCCCTCCCCTGCAACAGGCGGGTACGCGATAATCCTTTTACTCCCCTTATATCGCGTTTCCTTTTTTGCCGGGACAGGCAGTGGAATATCTTTTTATTCCCACTCCTAAAGGATTTTTCCAAAGATGGTCGTATTATATGATCAGGACCCGTTAAGCCCGGTATATAGTTTTATCTTTCGGTGCCATATATGAGGCAATTGCGTTGTTACCTTAATTCAAGGTCTTGCCACTAAATATAGTGTATGGCTGCCATTAGGCTATCGATATTCAGTGGCAAGACGTAAAATTATCATAACAACTCAAATTGCTCTATATGTATAAAATTTGCCGGAACAAGTATTTATTGACAATCCATATGAGACAAGTTATAATATAAAAGAAATTTAAATGTCGTACTATGCCCTGATGGTGGTGTTTGGCGGTTTTCGAACCGTTTGACATAAGCCCGGCGGCGGGAAAGGAGGTGCACCCCCAAAAGGCTGCCGCGGCTGATCAACTCCCGATGAACCTTGAAAAAAGAGAATGAGGCAACATGGACACTCCTTCTTCTTTGATAGGAGATTTGGGAATGTTTTAAAGATTTTTCAAAAATATCAAAAGGGGGAGAATTATGAAGAAGTTACTGGTACTTATGGTAGCCGTACTGCTTGTTTTGGCGTTTGCCATCCCCAGTATGGCTGGTCTGAAGGTCTCCGGAAGATTGGAGACTGGATTCATCTATGATCCATACTCAGTTACGGGTTATTTTATAACTGCTCAACAGCAGACGGATATGGAAACAACAGATGGGCCCTATTCGTGGGATCCGGGGACTTCAGGGCCGGCATATCGAATCTCGAGCGACCTGCTGAATTCATCCTTTATGCGGCTGCTGTTATCCTTCGATGCCCCGAGCACCTATGTCAAGATACCGCTGGTTCTTACCTTGAGCGGACCGGCTTATGCCGGACGTTCTGCGTGGGGATCATTTGGTCAGCCCAATGAATTAACCCTGCATATTTACCGGGAAATTCCTAACACCATGACCTATCTGGACTATTCCACAACCCCGTTCTATGTGAAATACGCAGGCAACGGCAGCGACGATGAATACAACATCTGGGGCACCACTTCCGACCCGCTTCAAATGGTCCACAGCAACGCGGACAACATGCCGAAATGGGGCGGCAACAGCAACATGCAGAAAGCCGACAGGCTGCAACTCGGCGGTTCGTATGCCGGGGTGAAACTGCTGACCCAGTTTGGATTCTGGGAGCCCATGTGGCAGTACGAAACAAATGTAGCCCTTGCCACCACCCTCACTACCAATGTTTTAGGATATGAAGTGGGCTTCTTGAACGATTACCTGCTGTATCCCTGGGATTTGTTCAAAGTAGGCGCCAACAATATGCTTTGGGTAAAAGGCGATGTCGGTTTAGGAAAACTGACCGTGGGTTACGCCGATTATTATTTGAATTCCGACCCCACAGCCTTCCTGGGTTTCGCCGACCTTTCCGGTGTGGATTTGGCAGGATTCAAGCTCAACGTCAACGTGATGGCCAGGGAAGAGGGATTCGACGCCCCGTTGTCCCGGCAAAACTTCCTTGATGAGTCTCCGAGCCAGGTTGCTTATTCCACAAAACGGGCTGTCGACATAGTCGCCAACAACCCGCACTATATCTTTGGCGAATCTTGGTCAGTCCCCGCCGGACAGAGTTATTTCTACTATTATGTTCGGAATTTCCAGGCGACTGAGAAATATGAATACCAGGCCATCCCGGACAGGCCCGAATGGACCACCGGCAACCCCGGCAAAATGCGCCTTTTTGCGGAAGCCAAGGGCAAGCTGGATCTCTTCGGCGCGAAGACGACCCTGTCCATCTTTGACATCTATTGTTCCGGATTCGGCGAGGATACTTCCGAAGCCATGTATAACGCCCTCGGCGTGGACGGCAACGCCAAATTAGGTAAAGCCGTCAACATCGACTTCAACGCCGCCGCCATCATGAGCCTGACGGATGCCGACTTCACAGCCATTCCGCTCCTGGTGGACGCCTCCTGGAAGTTCAACAAGAATATCACTCTTAGCGGCCAGCTTCATGCCATGAGCTGGACTACGGCTGCCGCTGACGGCATGATTTACGACGTGTTCGGCAAAGTGGAAACCGGCAAATTGATCAAAGGTATGACCAACGACGTATCCGTATATGTCCCCATGGGCGAGGACGACAGCATGGGTTCCGCCGACAGCCGCCTGCAAGCTTACGGCGCGCTGCTGAAATCCTATAACGATTACAAAAAAACCTTTGATCTGAGCGGCCTGGGAATGGTGGATTGCATCATGAACGTGAGCCTGTTCGGGCAAGTGGACCGCCTCATGCAGGACGAACAGCGCATCACATACGTTCCCGGCGTATCCTTCGATACCACCATCGTAAGCGGCTTGTCCGTCAAATTGGCCGGCGCGCTGGCTCAATCCAGCGGCGATGCTCCGCTTGCCATGGATCTGCCGCTGTATTACGATCGTTACGGCTATTGGGGTGAAGTCAACTACAGGGTGGGCGACAACTCCACCTTAAAAGCTGTTTATAACGTCTTCAATATGGGCAGCGATGATTACGTCGGCACCGCCGATTATGAAAACCTCTATTTAATTTACAACGTATCTTACGCCGACAGCGGCTGGAGCCTGTCATGGGGCAAGAACCCCATTTGCGCCGCTGATGGCGAGGAGTTCGAAGCCTGGGACGGCAAATTCTTCGAAGCCTACCTGAATCCCGCCTATTACGGCGAGAAACCCGGCACTTGGGAAGAGTACATGAAGGGCGAGGAAAACTCCACTTCCATCAAGGCCAGTTACATCAGGCTCAAATTCTGGGTCAAATTCTAATCAGCATTGAAAAGAGAGGCCGCAAGGCCTCTCTTTTTTTATCCGTAAGCGTCAAATCCCCCCCCACATTTGAAGGCGCCAAAGTATATGCGATAATATTCCCAAAAACCGCAGAGGGGATATTAACGTGCGCAAGACAAAAAACCGGCAGAGCGGTCAATCCGGGAAGAAAGGTATCACGAATTCAAAGCCAGCGGCAAAAGTCAGGCGGCCTGGGGCAAAGAAAAGAGCATTAATCCAAACACGTTCAATTTTTGTATTTACGATTCAAAGCTGAAAAGCCACAATCCAAGAAACAGGTAAAAAAGCCGATAAACGGAGGGAGCGGCCTTCGCGGTCCGGCAGGCGGCCGCCAAGGAGTATCAACCGGCCTACAACGGAACGTATTTTATCCTCTGCTACGAAAACAACGATTCAAACAACGGGGCGCAGACCATTCATGCCTACAAACTCGTCCTGAATAACGGCGGTTACAGCGTGTTTAATTTTAAAGACGATACATCCACCGTTACTCCTTTTGCCACAGGTCTTTTGGAAGATATTGAGACCACCGAGCATGGACCGGGTGGTGAGCCTGTCGCCGGTGTATTCAAGGCCGCTTCCGGATGCAGCGGCGCCGATTCCACCGTGGTTCAGGAAGCTTACAAGTGCCGCGGCATGTTTTTAAGCATAAATCCTTACGAGGGCGGGGGAGAACAGGTTTTGCTGTTTATGCTTGACCCCAGCGGCAGGTACCTGGGTTTTACCTGCTTTGAAAATCATGCGGCCGCGGGTTATGTCTACCGTTTCGGCTTCGGAATCAAGGATCCCGACTATTCCAACACAGGGCTTTAATTTATAAACATATACCCCTATAGAGCACTTATCAATTTTGATTTCGAAAAACGCTTATGCCGCCTACAGGCATCTACCGCTTTAAAATCATTAATTCAAAAGGAATTTTAATCCAGGCGCTGAAAATGAGGCCAGGCAAGCTTTGTCAGCGGGAAAGGTTGCCGCGGTTTTTTCCGGCGATCCCTTCTTGCGGAAATTATACCTGCTGGCCGACGAAGAACGTGGTCCTGAAATGACCGCTGTTGTCCATGTCCTCAACCTGGCATTAATAAAAGCATACTCCAAACAGCGCGTCCCCCAGATCTCGTTGGCCTTTACAAATACGGGGGCTCCTTTACGCTGGCTTTCTTATCCGGGATGGCTGATCCAGATTATCTTAACGATATGCCTGCTCCAGGCCGCCACGGCCATCGCCGATGAGAAAGAGCGCTCTTTAAGTTCGCTGCTGGTCTCTCCCGCAACCTGGGTTGATTATTTGAGTTCCAAGCTGATTTGGAATACAGCTTTAAGTACCGCAGTTCTCATACTTACAACTTTGTTGACCGGGGCGCCCTTGAAATTCGGGACGCTTTTAGTGTTTGGGATTCTAGGAAGCATGGTCTATACGATCGGTTCATTGTTAATCGGCCTCCGCTCTCCCAACCCCTTGTTTGCCAGGGCATTGGCAACTTTGGCCTATATCGTCTCCGCGTTGCCGCTGATGGTAAAAAATTTGGACTTTACAGCAAAGTCCGGATTAAAGGTTTTTCCCTCCTATCTAATCCTGCTCGGGATGGAACAGGCCCTCGATTCTTCTCCCGGCGCGTATTTAGGATTTTATAGCCTGATTCTAATAATTGAAGCCGCCTTGCTTTTCGGCGTTTCTTATGCCGCGCTGAAGCGGGCGGACTATTGAGGCCGAGCATGACCGGGAAATCGATAAAGATTCTTGAGGTGAATAACCTCGTCAAACAATACGGAGACCAGCGGGCTGTGTCCGGCATTTCTTTTTCGGTAACAGCCGGGGAAACCCTCGGTTTATTGGGGCCGAACGGGGCCGGGAAGACCACGACCATGCGGCTCTTAATGGGTCTTGCCCACCCTACCGCCGGTACGATTAAAATTTTCGGCCTCGAACTTGCCAGGCATATCAAAGATATTCAAAGCCGTATCGGAGTGGTCTTCGAAAAGCCGAACCTTTATGAAAATCTCTCAGGATATCAAAATCTGGCGCTCTTTTGCCGGCTATACAATAAGCCGCTCCGCCTTATTCGGACCTTTCTGGAAGAGATGGATCTGGGGGATCGGGCTCATGATCCCGTTAAGGTCTATTCTAAAGGGATGCGCCAGCGAATCCTGATCTTAAGGGCTCTAATCCATAATCCCGAACTTCTCTTTCTTGATGAACCATGCTCAGGTTTGGATCCCGTATCGTCCCGGATTATCCGGGATCACCTCCTGAGAATGAAGGCGCAAGGAATCACAATCCTTCTGACCAGCCACGACATGGAGGAAGTGGATGAACTTTGCGACCGGATCGGTTTTATCAACCACGGGCGATTAATCGCCCTCGCCCCCACCCACTCTCTAAAGGAAAAATACGGACGTCCCCTGTTAAAAATCATCTACCGGGAAGACGAAAATATAAAAGAGGAACTGGTGGAACCGACCGCCGCCAACCTGGCCGGAATCGAACGGTTTTACCGCGAAAAAAGGATCGTCTCCGTTCACTCCCAAGAGGCGACCCTGGCCGAGATATTTCAAAAACTCAGTTCGGTGGATAAATCGGTGTAATATTACACCGGTAATTAAACTTGTCAATTTTGATTTCTGATAACGCCCGCCCCCTTCAACATGCTCGGGGAAGTTCTCCGCGGGTTAAGAGAGCGTCTTTAAACAAGCATCGGGGACGCGCTTTCATTCAGTTATCCTCGCGCCTCATAAGGCATCTCCCAGGCCGGATCGCATTTATTGCTGCGGTGATATTCCTCCTGATTTTCGATATAAGACCTTATCGACGGCAAAAATTCCCCGGCAATTTCAAGCAGGCCGTAGCCCCTCTGCCAGGCAAATCCTCCGCCGGGACGGTAGAAATGATTTACCCAATGTGAACTCGATCCCTTCAATCTGCCAATAAACTGAGACGTGGAAAATTGCGTCGGAAGATACAGCAGCACATGAATATGATCCGCCGTGCCTCCCGCCGCAACGGCTTTACCGCCGTACTCCGCTATTTTCCCCAGTATATAGGGATATAGCTTTTCCCTTAAAGCGTCATCCATCAACGGCTGGTGAAATTTAGTCACCCAGACGGTGTGGTAGTATGAACCGTGATTGACATTTATGATGGCCGTTCCCCGCTGCGCCTTTACACCCAATTTTCCATCCTTAATCCATTGATTCCGCGGTATTCTTTTAAATTATTTGTTATTGAAGTCAACCTCCGGCAAGAGCATGCGCCGCAATCAGCATATCGTATGCGCCGATTATTTGACGCTTTTTTCCGGGCCGGCTCCGACTTTCCCGTAAACTATAGCCGCCTTTTCTGGTATATACCACGATATAAATTATCATACAGAACTACCCGGAAATAGTCAAGATATGCTGAACGGGCAGAATCGGCCTTTTCGATGCGCCGATCCATTTTTGACTCTGATACGCGGATTAACGAAATAAGCTCCTGGCGCCTGGTTTACAATCTTAACTGTGGCGAAAAATAAAAACGGTGATGATATTAAAGGGTTTCAGAAAATCGGGTATAATAGTTTTACATAATATAAAATGTTGGAAGGTGAATAAAATTGTCCGTCGTGTAAGGCGCGCTAATTTTATACACCGGTCTTCCTATTCACTTAATGCTGGTAATTATTTCTTTTGTTTTCATAAACGTCTGTTGTTTAAGCGATCCCACTATTTATAAATCTTTCCCTCCAAAAGAAGGTATCCCGCCCGACTTGATAGAAAATGTTATTGAGTCATGGAAACCTATATCAGCAAAAGAAACCTTTGCAAGCATTTTAGTAGGCCCAGCACTAATTTATTACGATTACCTCACCGCGATCCGAGTAAGGTCATCTTTCTATTAAGCCCTCAAAACAAACATTTCAGACACCCACCAAAGGAGGTCAAATCCCATGCCGCATTCCCAAAAACGCTTTCTTTACTTAATATCCTTCTCCCTTCTCTTCCTTGCCTTATCCCTCTCCCCCTTATCCCCTCTCACCGCCGCAGCCAAACCAAAACCCCTGGCCGGTTTCAACGTCATCGCCCTCTACCCGGATCTGGCCCAAGATCTGGGATTTCCCCGCGAACAGCAGGGACTGGTGGTGACCGGCATCTACCAGGGCTCCCCGGCGGAAAAGGCGGAACTGCACGAAGGGGATTTGATTATCAAGGTGCAGGCCGCGAAAGGGAAAGCGGTGGAAGTGAAAGACTTCGCAGGCTACAATAAAGCGGTGGACGCCATCCCCGCGGCGAAGCCGGTAATTTTTACCGTAATCAGGAAGAGTCAGGAATTGACCATTGAGCTTGTCCGCAGCACAGCGCAGTTCGGCGGCATCATCCAACCGCCCGCGGCGGAACAGCCATCTACCATTAAAGTGGCGCCCGATGGATCGGGAGACAGCCGGAGCGTTGACGGGGCCGTCCTGCTTAGCCGGCCGGGAGATACCATCCTCCTGAGCGTGGGCAAATATCCCTTCCTACACCTCGGGCGGGATCGTGTGACCATAAATTCGCTGGATCCACAAAACCCGGCGGTTTTGGGCGGTGTAAACTTTAACGGGGTTAGCGGAAGCGGGCTGGAGGGTGTAAATCTTGTCTCCGAGGAAAACGGCAAAGGCATCGGCGTCTCCGGCTCCGGAAAACGGATTACCGTGCGCAACTGCCGGATCCGGGGGTTTTACACCGGCATCTACATCAGCGGCTCTGATATATTGCTGGACGGGAATCATATTCACGATAATGCCAATTGGGCCATCAACCTGGATACCAAAGGCTCAAGCGTCAAAGTCAGCCGCAACCTTATCGACAAAAACGGCAGGGGCATCGGCGTCTTTGCGGACGGACAGTACGAGATTATTCACAATACCATCATCGAAAACCGGGTTTCTCCCAGGCAATTCCTGGAGACGCTGCATAAAGAGAACGGCATTCCGGGCATCGGCATCGCGGTCACTGCGGAGGGCAGGGCGGTGATCGTCAACAATATCGTGGCATACAACAACATCGGCTGTTTCATCGAGGCCAACGCCAGGGCAACCGTGGAGTACAATGATGTCTACGGGCAGGTCATCGAAAGGACGGTATTGGAGATCAGCATCTGGGGCCACACCAGGACCATCTCCGACTGCAATTCCAATTACTTGAGCGTGATCCGATGGAATTCTCAGGATAACAATATTACCAATACCCCGCTGCTTCTTTTCCAGCCCTCCAAAACCAATATCAGCGCCGATCCGCTCTTTGCCGATCCGCTCAAGGGCGATTATCGGCTGGCCAATGACTCGCCCCTTATCGGGAAGGGCAGGGACAATATGTATATCGGCGCTTTTCCGCCCATCGGCCCCGGACAAGGGCAGGAGACCCAGGGCCAGGCGCCGTCCTTCGGAATATTCGCCCAGCCGCTCTCCGATCTTGAACGGGAGAAACTGGGCCTGGCATCCCGATACGGACTCCGGGTCACGGAAGTGAAAAAGGGTGGCCTTGCCGAGAAGATGCAGATTAAAGTAGATGATGTCATTATTGAGATCAACGGCAAGACTTTCCAGAACATCGACGAATTTAAGAAACTGATTGCAACCCCTGCGATTACCTCCATAAAATTGCTGAGGGATGGGGCAGAGATGGTGTTGATCATGCCGTTAGAGTTTTAAAATTGGTAGGCTGCGAAGCAATCGGTGCAGCGCTTGGAGGATCTCAAACCCTCCATTGTCGTCACCGGGCACGGCAAGCCCAAGAATCGAGGATATTTTTAATGTCCGCGGCATGGATGGAAATCGCCACATCAATATCATGAGTGGCGCGAGGTTCGCCCTGTAAACTTGATGCAACGGAACCGGTTAACATTAGATGCCGTTAGCGCCAGGCGGTCTTGCTCAAACCCGCCTACGCTATTTCCCGTACTGTTCCGGTCTCCATGCAGTGGCAATAGACTCGGCCTTGATAATTGTACGTGATGTTTTTCCATCCTTCCAAAACCCTCGTCGTTTCACCGTCTTTCCGCATGTTGCGGATGTCGATGACCGGTTTGATTTGGTATTCATCCACAATTCCGTAATGAATTTGGTGCCGTCATATCCCTTGTCACCTTCTAAATCTGTGCAATTTTCTACGATTTCGGGCTGCTCTTGAGCAAGTTTTTTAACAAGCTTTCTTCCTTCCACCACATCTCACGCAGATGCTTTGGTTACTTAAAATATTTTTAAAAATTGAGTAGGAGTGTTAAAATGAAAAGATTGACAAATTGGATTGACTAAATGGTTTCTTGTCAATCTGGCAAAATTTCGGGCAAAAAAAAACCAGCTTCTAGCTGGGATTATAATGGCGGCCCCGAGATGAGTCGAACATCCGACCAACGGTTTAGGAAACCGCTGCTCTATCCTCTGAGCTACGGGGCCGCAATAAATATTATATCAGAAAACGTACGGGAAAACAAGGTTTGAAGTAAGCAAGCGAGCAATTTGCGTTGTTATGATAATTTTACGTCTTGCCACTGAATATTGATACGTTCTCATAAGAACCGCCCCAGTCCCTTTTTAAACAAATTCCATCCAGGTAAACATAGGAATATTGTTCTTTAAGCGGCCGGTTTCGCCAGGTTTCAATATGGGCATAGACTTTTTGGTTGAGCCTGCTATGCTCGATAATCGCTGTCTCCAATGGTAGATGCCTTAAGCGTGGCATTTTAACTTTTACCTTGCCGACTCTGGTTTCCAACCCCCGTTCGTAGTAGTAACCGGCGCGGGTATCTTTTCGGGCCTCAGTTCGTTCGTATTTCTCCGCATTGGCCAATCGTTTGGCCTCTTCTCCAATAGATTATCGATCGTTTCTTCCACACTATTTCGGACTGATTCGTTTAATTGATTCTTTAGGACATCTTGATTTAGTTGTATCATATTTTCCATAGGGGGCCTCCTGACTTTTGGTATTGTGTTTTATCAACTACAATTTACCATTTGGAGTCTCCCTTTTCAATTTTGCACAAAATATTATACGTTATCGTCAAAGACACAGCCCGGACCGCGGTCCGGGCTGGCTCCTTTTAGTAAGGTTTCGACAATCAGAACGAATAAGCCGCGCCCAGCGTGATACCGGACAGGGTTCCATCCATCAATGTCGTTCCGCCGGACACGAACTTCTGGCTGTAGTTGCGGTAACCCAAGGATAACTGCAAGTTATCCATGCAGTCCCAATTGCATTTGACTTTATATAACATAAAAGATGCATCGCCGGGCACCTCAATTCCGTTGACACCGACCGAACCATCCACGGAAAAACCAAGGTATCCGTCCACGTAACAGCCTTCGGCAAATTCAAAGGAACCCAGGCCTCCCAGCAAAATCCCATCCAAATTGATGGTATCTCCTCCTTCCAATATTTCTACATTTACCAGATCACCTACTATGTATAAATTGTTCTTCTCTTCCCCGAAAATCTTGAATCCTGCGCCGAGTTGAACGATTTGAATGTCGTTTTCCGTAACATCCTGCTTGCCGAAACCCAATTCCGCGCGTAGAAGGAACGACCCCAACGGCATCTCCGCGCCCAGCAAGGAATATTCAAGGTCAAAGGAATCACCGCTCAAATTATCCTTGGTGCTCCCGTTAATCATGGTCTCTCCATAGACTTTGATCGCCGCCGGCGTGCGGGCGGCTAAACCTACGGCCAAAACCAGAACCAGGAAAACTATTGATATCCTCTTCATCGATCTACCCCCTAAAAAAATTTTGGATCATAACAATCCAATACTTTTTTGACTTAAAAATTTCCTTTTTTATTCGAATAAAAAATTCTGTATTTAAAGTTGACTATTGTTCCAATCCCGGCAGCATCCTTTTTAAAAACTCTCCGGTATATGACCGGGGATTTGCGGCGATCTCCTCGGGAGTGCCGGTGGCGATTACTTCCCCGCCTTTATCTCCCCCCTCCGGGCCAAGATCGATAATAAAATCTACGGTCTTGATGACATCCAGGTTATGTTCGATTACCACCACCGTATTGCCTGTATCCACCAGCCGGTGCAGGATGAGCAGCAGTTTGCGGATGTCCTCGAAATGCAGCCCCGTCGTCGGCTCATCAAGGATATAGAGCGTCCGTCCAGTGCTGCGCCGTGAAAGCTCCGTGGCCAGTTTCACACGCTGGGCCTCCCCGCCGGACAGCGTAGTGGCGGGCTGCCCCAGTTGAATATAATCCAATCCCACGTCGTGCAAGGTTTGCATCTTAGTCCTGATGCGCGGGATGTTCTGGAAGAAGTCCAGAGCCTCTTCCACCCGCATTTCCAGAACTTCCGCAATGTTTTTCCCCTTGTACCTGATCTCCAGGGTTTCCCGGTTGTAGCGCCTGCCGTGGCAAATCTCGCATGGAACGTAAACGTCGGGGAGAAAATGCATCTCTATACGGATAATACCGTCTCCGCCGCAGGCCTCGCACCGGCCCCCTTTAACGTTAAAGCTGAAGCGACCCGGTCCGTAGCCCCTTGTCTTGGACTCCTGGGTCCGGGCGAAGACATCCCGGATGTCGGTGAAAACTCCGGTGTAAGTGGCCGGATTGGAACGCGGCGTGCGGCCGATGGGGTCCTGTCCGATGTCGATCACCTTGTCTAGGTGCTCCACTCCTTCGATACGCCGGTAGGCGCCGGCGTGCAGGCCGGCGCGGTGCAGCCTCTGAGCGAGCGCCGGATAAAGGATTTCATTGATCAATGTGCTCTTGCCCGAGCCGGAAACTCCGGTGACCGCCACCATCACGCCCAGCGGAAAAGCGACATCGATCTCTTTAAGATTGTGTTCCGCCGCCCCGATGATCCTGATATGCTTGCCGTTGGATTTCCGGCGCACCGCGGGCGTCGGGATGCTTTTATCCCCCCGGAGGTACTGACCGGTAAGGGACTCCTCGCAAGCCATGATGTCGGCCACCGTTCCCGCAGCCACAATCTCCCCGCCGTGCGCTCCCGCGCCCGGGCCGATGTCGACAAGATAATCCGCCTGGCGCATGATTTCTTCGTCATGCTCCACCACGATAAGCGTATTGCCCAGGTCGCGCAGTCTTTTCAAGGTCTGGATCAATTTGCGGTTGTCCTTTTGATGAAGGCCGATGCTGGGCTCATCCAGGATATAAAGGACCCCCATCAGCCCCGAGCCGATCTGGGTAGCCAGCCGGATGCGCTGGGCCTCTCCGCCGGAAAGGCTTCCCGCGGCCCGGGAAAGGGTCAGGTAATTCAATCCCACATCCATTAAGAAATTCAAGCGCTCCCGGATCTCCTTGAGAACCCGGGTGCTGATGATTTTCTCCCTTTCGGTGAACTGCAGGCCGGTCAAAAAGGACAGCGCTTTTTCCACGGATAAATCCGTAAGATTATTGATGGGAGCGCCACCCACGGTTACCGCCAGGCTTTCGGGCTTGAGCCTCGCCCCCTTGCACACCGGACAAGGTTTAATGCTCATATATTTCTCAATCTCAGCGCGCATCATCTCGGACTGGGTCTCGTGGTACCGGCGCTCCAGGTTGCGCACGATGCCTTCGAAGGCCATTTCATTGCGCCATTCCTTCTTCCCGTCCGCCGTCCTGTATGTGACGTTGATTTTTTTCCCTTCCGTTCCGAAAAGGATCGCCCGTAGTTGTTCAGGCGAGGCCTTCCCCAGGGGCAAATCCAGAGAAAGCCCCGCGTGGCCCGCAACCGCGTTGACGATCTGCATGGACCACGATTCCGGGTCCGAACTCCAGGGAAGAATGGCCCCCGTCCGGATCGATTTATCCTTGTCTATAACCAGTTCCGGATCGATCTCCATCTTTATCCCCAGGCCCGTGCAGGCCGGGCATGCGCCGTAAGGATTATTGAAGGAAAAGAGCCTGGGTTCGATCTCCTCGATGCTGATGCCGCAGTCCGGGCAGGCGAAATTTTCCGAAAAGATCAGTTCCCCCTGGCCCATCAGATCGATAATCACCAATCCCTTACCCAGCTTAAGGGCGGTTTCCAGGGAATCGGCGGCCCTTTTGCGGATCTCCGGTTTCAGGATGAGGCGGTCCACAATCACCTCGATCTGGTGCTTTTTATTTTTATCTAGATCGATGTTTTCACTTAACTCATACTGCGCGCCGTCCACGCGCACGCGTACGAATCCGCTTTTTTTCACATCCTCCAGAAGTTTCTGATACTCGCCCTTGCGGCCGCGCACCAGGGGCGCCAGGATTTGAAGCCTGGTTTCCGCAGGAAGGGATAAAATCTGATCCACAATTTGGTCCAGGCTTTGCCGGGAGATCTCCTTGCCGCATTGAATGCAATGGGGCCGCCCGATGCGGGCGTAAAGCAGGCGGAGATAATCGTAAATCTCCGTAACCGTACCCACCGTGGAGCGGGGATTTTTTGTGGTAGTCTTCTGGTCGATGGAGATGGCGGGGGACAAGCCCTCGATATAATCCACGTCGGGCTTTTCCATCTGCCCCAGAAACTGGCGGGCATACGCGGACAGGGACTCCACATAACGGCGCTGCCCCTCCGCGTAAATTGTGTCAAAGGCCAGGGAGGACTTCCCCGAACCGCTTAATCCCGTAAGAACTACAAGTTTATCCCGGGGTATAACCACGTCGATATTTTTCAGATTGTGTTCCCGGGCACCTTTTACATGAATACTTTCCTTAGCCATGGGGCTTTTCTTCCTCCTCCAGGAAAGACTGCCAAAGCTTCATCTCATCGCGCAGCCGGGCGGCCTTCTCAAACTCCAGATTGCGCGCCGCTGTAAACATCGCTTTCTCCAGATCCTTGACGACCTTTTCCATTTCCGTCCTGGACATGGCGCCACGCTGTCCGGCCTCATAAACCACCTTTTCCTCCGCGGCCCGTTCCGGAGCGATCAGATCATGAATGGCCTTTTTGATGGTGGCCGGGGTAATGCCGTGTTCGGCGTTGAAATCCAACTGCTTTTCACGGCGGCGGTTGGTCTCCCGGATTGCCCTTTGCATGGACTCCGTGATCTGATCCGCGTACATCACCACCTTGCCGTTGATGTTGCGCGCCGCCCTGCCGATAGTCTGGATCAGGGATGTCTCCGAACGCAAGAAACCTTCCCTGTCGGCGTCCAGGATTGCGACCAGCGACACCTCCGGTAAATCAAGCCCCTCCCGGAGCAGGTTGATCCCCACCAGCACGTCGAATTTCCCCAGCCGGAGGTCGCGGATGATGCCCAGCCTGTCCAGGGTATGGATTTCCGAGTGCAGATAGCGCACCTTAATCCCGGCATCCTCGAGATATTCCGCCAGATCCTCCGCCATTTTCTTGGTAAGGGTGGTCACCAGCACCCTTTCATGCTGCAAAACCCTCTGCCTGATTTCCTCCATCAGATCGTCGATCTGATTTTGCACCGGTTTTACCACAACTTCCGGATCCACTAGGCCTGTGGGCCGGATAATCTGCTCCACCACCCGCTGTGTTTTTCCGAGTTCATAAGGCCCGGGGGTCGCCGAGACATAAACGGCCTGATGAATGTGCTTCTCGAATTCCTTGAACGTCAAAGGACGGTTGTCCAGAGCGGACGGCAGCCGGAATCCGTGCATCACCAGACTTTCCTTGCGGGAGCGGTCCCCGGCGTACATGCCGCCCACCTGCGGGATGGTGACATGCGCCTCATCCACGATGAGCAGGTAATCGCGGGGAAAATAGTCCATCAATGTGGCGGGGGACTCCCCGGGCAGGCGGCCCGTAAGGTGCCGGGAATAATTTTCAATGCCCTGGCAGTAGCCCACTTCCTGCATCATCTCCAGATCAAAACGGGTTCGCTGCTCCAGCCGCTGGGCCTCAAGCAGTTTTCCGGCGCCCCGGAGCTCCGCAAGCCTCTCCGCAAGCTCCTTTTCGATGGCCCGGATCGCCCGGGCCATCTTCTCCTCCGTGGTGATATAATGGCTGGCCGGGTAAATCGACACGCTTTCCTTGCTGTCGATGATTTCCCCCGTAAGAGGACTTACTTCCGTGATGCGCTCGATTTCTTCGCCGAACATCTCGATGCGGATAATGTTTTCTCCGTAAACCGGAATGATCTCGATCACATCGCCGCGCACCCGGAAAGTGCCCCGGGTGAATCCCACATCGTTACGGGTATATTGAATCCCCACCAGGCGGCGCAGAATCTGATCCCTGTCGCGGAACTGCCCGTGGGAAAGGGAAAGCGTCATCCCCAGGTAGTCTTCGGGAGAACCCAATCCATAAATACAGGACACGCTTGCCACGATGATCACGTCCCTCCGTTCGAACAGGGAACTGGTGGCGGCGTGCCGCAGCCGTTCGATCTCCTCGTTGATGCTGGCGTCTTTCTCGATATAGGTGTCGGTCTGGGGAATGTAGGCCTCGGGCTGGTAGTAATCGTAATAGCTGACGAAATACTCCACCGCGTTCTCCGGAAAAAATTGTTTGAATTCGCTGAAAAGCTGCGCGGCTAAAGTTTTATTGTGGGCGATGACCAGCGTCGGCATCTGAACCTTTTCAATAACGTTGGCCAGTGTGAATGTCTTGCCGGAACCCGTCACCCCTAGCAGCACCTGGTCGCGTTCCTTCCGGCGGATGCCCTCGACCAGGGCGCGGATGGCTTCCGGTTGATCCCCCTGCGGTTTAAAATCCGACACCAACTTAAAATCGCCCATTACTCCTCCCACATTATCGAACATATATTTGATATGTTTCGTTTTTTTCCTTCCCGGCGGATTAAAAACCGGTCGCTGTCGAAAACCTTTCAATAAGAGCGATTTGCGTTATTATGACAATTTTACGTCGTGCCACTTAATATCGATAGCCTAGTGGTAACCCTACACTATATTTAGTGGCAAGACCTTGAATTAAGATTACAACGCAATTGCCTCTACAAAATTACACCAGACGCAGAAAAACTGCAACCGTTAAATTAATTTTCGAAACTTCTTTTCGCCCGGGCGAATAAAAAAAGCAGGATGTCCTGCTTGATAACGGATTTTATCACAGGCAACCCGGCAATGTAAGGTTTTATTTAAACCCTCCGATGCGCTGTACCATCTTTTTGAGAGTTTCCAGCTTCTCAGGGGGCAGCGGTTTGAAAACCAGCCCATGATTATATATTTTCTGCCCTGACGAGAGGGTTTCCGGCAGGGACCATACTACTTTCAACGGAATTTCCAGTATATCGGCGCCGAAAGTCAGCTCCAGATTCAATTCCATCTTCTGGGGTATCTGTACAAAGGTGGAAATTTTGGCTCCCGTGTAACTGACATCATTCACCACACAGATGATATCCTGTATGCCGTTGCTGCGCAACAGCCCGGTCAGATCGGCAATCACTCTAAGATCCCTGCGCTTATCAGGCGCAATATCCCGGTCGGGAGCCGTCACGGCGGCATTAAATCGATCTTTCCCGCTATTGATGTGTTTTTTCATAATCGACCATATTTTTAAATCCAGATCATGGAACTTGATCCCGTAGATCCTTATTCTTTTCAACTGGTTGTTCACGCCGAAGCGGGTATAACATACCTCACCCTGTTTTGTAACGGATCCCAGGAGCGGAAACATAAAACTGCAGATCACTCTATCCTTTTCCTGAAACCCATCCTCGTCTGCAGGAAGATAAAAGCTCAGGCCACCCGGGCTGATGTTGATGATCTCCCCTTGAATCTCCTGATCCGGCGTCGATTCTTTGCAGATTTTAACGGGCGTTTGAAAATTTATGCGCGGCGTTTTTCTCTTTTCCCCACCAATAAAATCCATGCCTCTCACCCTGCCTCACTCGGAAATGACCGTCTTCCTATAGGAGGAATGTATAAGGCGACAAAAATCAACTCTTTTTTCTCTATTGTATACTTCAATTATATCGTTTTTATAAAAATTTGCCAATAGCCCTCCTCATTCCTCGATCACCAATATCTTCCCCTTTAGGAAGGCATTCCACAGGATCACCGTCAGGCCCGCAAACAGGCAGGCAATGCCCAGAAAAATCGGCGCCAGCATCCGGCCGGATTCACCCGGTTCCAGTACGGCCATGCCGGGATTTTGCGGATTATAATAAACCTTGACCTTTTTCCCGTACGGGTACTTTTGCGCCTTTTGCCTGGCTTCTTTTTCACTTTCCGCGATTCCGCGGGTATAGTCAACCATATCGGAACAATATCTGACGCCGTCGACCGTATATTCGAAAATCACTTTACTGAAGTGCTCCCCCCCGGTTTCCTCGCAGCGGGATAAAACAATGACGCCCGTCGCGGTCGGCCATCCCTGCCCGAGCCCACCGGACCTTGACAAAAAGACGCCCCATGCCAGGAAGGCCAATCCCGCCGCCGACAATAACCCGCTCCTCAAATAAGGAAGTTTTTTCATCCCCGCACCTCCCCATCATATGCCATATTGCTTAATTAAACCTGTTCTTTAATAAGCGCCGACCCGGGATGGGAAAACCCGATAACCATTTATCGGGTTTCTATCTTTAAGACAGCGAACAATCCGGATCAGGCTTTTTCGTGTCCGCAGCAATCGATTAAGTCCTGCCATTCTTTTTCCACATGCTCTTCCACCGCTTTCAGCATCCATTCGTTGCCCGGTTGAAAGACATGGCGGAAACGGTTCTGTTTTTTCATCCACTGGATGGGCGAGGTGAATTCCTTAGGCTTCAGAGTAATGCGGCACGCCCCGTTGACCACCTCATAAAGCGGCCAGATGCGGCAGGTCACGGCTTCCCTGGCAATTTCCATTGTCTGCTCGGGCGGGAATCCCCAACCGAGCCGGCAGGGCGAAAGCACATTGATGAAACTGGGGCCTTCGGCAGCCAGCGCTTTCTGCACCTTCGTCACAAAGTCGTTCCAATATCCCACGGAAGCCTGCGCCGCGTAAGGAATATTGTGCGCCGCCAGGATGCCGGTAAGGTCCTTTTTAAACTGCATCTTGCCGGGAATTTTCTTTCCGGCCGGGCTGGTGGTGGTATTGGCCCCGAAGGGCGTAGCGCTGGAGCGTTGTATGCCCGTATTCATATAAGCGCCGTTGTCGTAACAGATATAAAGCATCCGGTGTCCCCGCTCCATGGCGCCCGAAAGGGACTGCAGGCCGATGTCATAGGTTCCGCCGTCGCCGCCGAAAGCGATAAAATTCATTTCCTTGTCCAGTTTCCCCTTCTTTTTTAAGGAGCGGTAAGCCGCCTCCACACCGCTCACCGTAGCCGCGGAATTCTCGAAAGCGTTATGAATAAACGGAACGTTCCATGCGGTAAACGGGAAAATAGTGGTGGTAACCTCCAGGCAGCCCGTGGCGCAGCCGACTACCACCGGTTTATCCGAAGCCAGCAGAGCCTGCCTTACCACCACCGGAGCCGCGCATCCGGCGCAGGCGCGATGCCCGCCCGACAGGGGTTCGCTTTTTTTCGCCAATTCCCTGATATTTGCCATTCTAAAACCTCCCGCTCAAATTTTCCAGTGAACTTTGTACAAAATGAGCCAAGTGATGCACTTTCGATTCCCATGTTTTACAATTTAAGGATTCAAAGAAGCGAATATGAACGATATCCTACTCTCTGACCCCGAGATACCGGACCAGTGCGTCTATTTTATTCGATTTTTGCATGGAGAGCAGGTTTTGATAAACCTGTCCGATGTCCTCCACGAAAATATCCCGGCCGCCCAACCCGTATATATAATTCACGATCCGGGGACGGGATCCGGCGTCATAAAGCGCCGAGCGAACTTCGTTGAAAACGGGGCCGCCGAAGTTGTTCAGGCTGTCGGAACGGTCCAGCACCGCCGCTGTTTTGACGTTTTTCAGGGCGGCGGCGATCTCTTCGGCGGGGAAAGGCCTGAAAACCCGGATTTTCAGCAATCCGGCCTTGACGCCCGTCCTGCGCAGATTATCGACAGCCGCACGGGCGGTGCCTGCGGTTGATCCCAGGCAGACCACGGCTACCTCCGCGTCGTCCAGCTTATATTCTTCCACAAATCCGTAATGTCGCCCGAACTTATCCCCGAATTCCCTGCCGATCTGGGGAATTATCCTTTTCGCTGCGGCCATGCCGTCCGCCAGTTGGCGCCGGTGCTCAAAGTAATAATCCGTAAAATCCAACGGACCGGCGGTGATGGGATTCTCGAGATCCAGCAGCGGATGCGCGGGTGTATAAACACCCACGAATTTTTTTACCTCTGCGTCCGGGATCAGTTGCACCGCTTCCATTCCGTGGCTGATGATGAAGCCGTCTGTCGTGACCATCGCCGGCAGCGTCACATCAGGATGCTCCGCGATACGCACGGCCTGGATCATATTGTCGTAGGCCTCCTGGGAATTCTCCGAGAAGATCTGTATCCATCCCGCGTCGCGGCATGACATGGTATCGCTGTGGTCGCAGTGGATGTTGATGGGGGCTGAAAGCGCCCTGTTCACCTCGGCCAACACGATGGGCAAACGCATGCCGGCCGCGATATAAAGTATCTCCGACATGAGGATGAGACCTTGCGATGAGGTGCCGGTCATGACCCTGGCTCCCGCGGAGGACGCCCCTACGCAAGCGCTCATGGCGGAGTGTTCGCTTTCCACCGCCACAAATTCCGTATCCACTAATCCGTCCGCCACATAACTGGAAAAAATCTGCACTACTTCCGTGGCCGGCGTGATCGGATAAGCGGCCACCACATCCGGGTTGATCTGCCGCATGGCTTCCGCCATAGCCTCATTGCCCGTACGGGCCACTATCTCTTTTGTAGCCATTTTGCTCCTCCTTCAGGGGTTCACTCCTGATCGAATTCGGTTTCGTCTTTCATCTCAAAAGCTTTTTTCTTGGCGGGACATTCGTAGGCGCAAATGCCGCATCCCTTGCAATGCTTGTAATCCACGCCGGCCACCTTGCCGTCCTTGATGATGATCGAGGCATCCGGGCAGTTGATCCAGCAAAACATGCAATTAATGCAATTTTCCGGGTTAAAAACCGGGCGCTGGCTTCGCCAGTCTCCGGTCTCGTATTTGCCGGCTGTTCCGGGCTCCAGGATCAGGCCTCCTTTAGGCAGATTCTTATATCCAGGCAGGTTCATTCGCTCAGCACCTCCTCAAAAGCCCGGGAGATTGCGGCGATGTTTCCTTCAATAACCTCAGGCTTGTTTTTGAATTTTTTCTCCAGTTTCTGCCGTGTATCTTCGAGTAGAGTATTTTTTTCAACGATGCCTGTCACTTTGGCCAGCGCGCCCAAGATGGGAGTGTTGGGGATCGCCCGCCCCAGAGTCTCGGTGGAAATCTTGTTGGCATCAATGGTATAAACTTTTTTACCCTCCAGATTAAGCTTTTTCCGGATATCCCCGGGAGACTTCGGCGTGTTCACGATGAGGGTGCCATTGTCCGGCATTCCCTGGGTGACGTCCACTTTCCCCAACAGAGTCGGGTCCAGGACCACCACCACTTTGGGGCTTGTTACGCCGCAATGCACGGTGATCGGCTGATCGCTGACGCGATTGTAAGCTTTCATGGGAGCGCCCATGCGTTCCGGGCCGTAATCCGGGAAAGCCTGCATAAATTTGCCCGAACTGACGATGGTTTCCCCCAGGAGTAGCGCTCCCGTCTTAGCGCCCTGCCCCCCCCTTCCGTGCCAGCGGATTTCTAATAATTCTGCCATGGTCAATCCTCCTTAAATCTTCCGATTATATAAACATCCTGTATCAATCCTGAAAAATCCTTATATACTTTAACTTTCGCATGTCAATTAGCCCGGCAGCAAAGTCATATCTTTCTGTTCAATGCAAAACAGATAAATCAAAATCAAATTCGAAAAATATTTATAGGATCTTGTGGGATAAGAACAGACGATATGATCTTGTGGGATAAGAACGACGATGTGTTAACGATTTTTTCAAATTCGTCATCCTAAAAATACTGATTTTGCTGCATTAAAATCAAAGTGCGAAAGTTGTATATATTAAATGCCGCAAACGGACCGGTAAAATTGCACAAACAAAGTAATATTCGCCTTGATTTTGATTATTCCTTTTCCAGATAGAGCAATTTGCGTTGTAACCATATTTTTATGCTTGTCGCTTAATATTGATAGCCTAATGAGCCGCAGACTATATTTAGCGGCAAGGCCCTGAATAAATGATTACCATCTGCTTAGATAAAAAAAGGATTATCCTCACCTTAAATCTTGATACAAAGGGAACGCGTCGCACAGTTCCTTTACTTTAACGCGCGCCTGCTCCATGATGCCGGTGTTCCCCGGGTTGTCCAGCACCATAGTGATGATCTCCGCCACTTTCTCCATCTCCTTCTCCGTAAAACCGCGGGCGGTGGCGGCCGGAGCGCCCAGCCGTATGCCGCTGGTGATGAACGGGCTCTCGTGATCAAAGGGGACCGCATTCTTGTTGACTGTGATGTTCGCCTCATCCAGCAATTTTTCAGCTTCCTTCCCCGTGAGATTCTTGTTCAGCAAATTCACCAGCATTAAATGGTTGTCCGTACCATTGGAAACCAATTTAAATCCTCCGCGCATCAAACCCCCGGCAAGGGCCTGGGCATTGCGCAATATCCTGCCCTGATACTCCTTGAATTCCGGCTGCAAAGCTTCTTGAAAGGCCACCGCCTTTGCGGCGATGATATGCATCAGCGGGCCGCCCTGGATGCCGGGAAAAACCGCCTTATCTATGGCTTTCGCAAATTGCTCCCGGCAAAGGATCACGCCTCCCCGCGGTCCGCGCAGCGTCTTATGGGTGGTGCTGGTGACCACTTCGCAATAGGGCACCGGATTGGGGTGAAGCCCGGCGGCCGCGAGGCCCGCAAAATGCGCCATATCCACCATGAGCAGCGCGCCGGCCTCATCCGCGATTTTACGCAAAGCGGCGAAATCCCAAAACCTCGGATAAGCGCTGGCGCCCCCCACGATCATCTTCGGCTTGTGTTCCCTGGCCAGCGAAGCGATGGCGCTGTAATCCAGCGTTTCGGTGTCCTTATTCACTCCGTAAGGAACGAACCTGAAATATTTCCCGGAGATGTTCACCGGGCTGCCGTGGGTCAGGTGGCCTCCGTGAGCCAGATTTAAGCCCAACACCGTATCGCCCGGATTCAACAGCGCAAAATAAACAGCGGTATTGGCCTGCGCGCCGGAATGGGGCTGCACGTTGGCGTGTTCCGCCCCGAACAGTTTTTTTACCCTCTCGATGGCCAGGGTTTCCACGATATCCACATATTCGCAGCCCCCGTAATAACGCTTGCCCGGATATCCTTCGGCGTACTTGTTGGTCAGTACCGTTCCGGCCGCCGCCAGCACCGCGGGACTGACGAAATTCTCCGAGGCGATTAATTCGATTTTGTCGTTCTGCCGTTTTGTTTCCTGTTCAATAGCCCGCGCGACCTCGGGATCAATCTTGGCAATTGTGGAAATCATGGGCAGGCCTCCTTTTTTAGTGTCAGTGAAAACGGGCCTTTTCCCCTCTCTTTCGCAAAAGGGAAATAACAAGGGTGAGTTTTCTTTTAATTATCACTTATGGGCGAGGGTGAAGGGCATCCGCACATCTCCAAAAACATCTTATGGATACGAAGGTCGTCGGTGAGTTCCGGATGAAACGCGGCAGCCAGAAATTTTTTTTCGCGCGCCATGACGATCCTGCCGTCCATTCGGCACAAAACCTCCACATCCGGACCGGTTTCCTCAATCAACGGGGCACGGATAAAGACGGCATGAAAAGGCTTGTCCAGACCGGAGACCTCCAGATCCGCTTCAAAACTGTCGATCTGCCGGCCAAATGCGTTCCTGTCCACTGTAATATGCATCAAACCCAATACCGGTTGATTCCTGCCGGAAATCTTTTTCGCAAGCAGGATCAGGCCCGTACAGGTGCCGAAAACAGCCATCCCTTCCCCGGCCCGTCCGGTGATTTCCTCCATAAACCCGTATCGTGCCATCAGTTTTCCTACCGTGGTACTTTCCCCGCCGGGAATAATCAACCCGCATATATCATCCATCTGGGCGGCTTTTTTAATAGGAACCGCCTCCACGCCGCACTTTTCCATCGCCCTGAGGTGTTCCCTCACGGCCCCTTGCAAAGCCAAAACTCCGATTCTCATACTGCCTCTTGTATTACCAACCTCTTCCCGCAATCTTCTCCTCTTCCTTCATGGCGCCTACATGGATGCCCCGCATGGCCACGCCGATCCCCGCAGATACTTTCGCCAGGATCTCCGGATCATTGAAATGCGTGGTGGCCTCCACAATAGCCTTGGCCCGCGCTTCCGGATTGTCCGACTTGAAGATGCCCGATCCCACAAAAATGCCGTCGCAGCCCAGTTGCATCATCAAAGCCGCATCCGCGGGGGTGGCGATGCCGCCGGCGGCGAAATTCACCACCGGAAGGCGCCCCTGTTTTTTTACCTCAGCAAGCAGTTCATGGGGAGCTCCCATTTCCTTGGCGATCGTCATCAGCTCATTATCCGGAGCATTGACCACGCGCCGTATTTCGGACATCATCGTCCTCATATGGCGTACCGCCTCAACCACGTCTCCGGTGCCGGCCTCACCCTTGGTCCGGATCATCGCCGCTCCCTCGCCGATCCTCCGCAAGGCCTCGCCGAGGTTTCTGGCTCCGCAGACAAAGGGAACCTTAAACTGCTGTTTATCGATATGGTACAGCTCATCAGCCGGAGTAAGTACTTCGCTTTCATCGATATAATCGACTCCGAGCGCTTCCAGTATTTGTGCTTCCACAAAATGGCCGATCCTGGCTTTGGCCATCACCGGAATTGTTACCGCATCCATGATTTTCTGAATAACTTCCGGGTCCGACATTCTGGCCACGCCGCCTTCGGCCCGGATATCCGCCGGAACCCTTTCCAGCGCCATGACCGCTACCGCTCCGGCTTGCTCGGCGATTTTCGCCTGGTCGGGGGTGGTAACGTCCATGATCACCCCGCCTTTCAACATCTCAGCCAGCCCTGATTTTACAGTAAATGTCCCCTTCTTCATTTATAAACCCTCCCGCTGAAAAAATCAACATAACGGACAGTGTTTTGCTGATCCGCATTTCCCTCCATAAGGTTTAAACATGGGCATTTTATTTTCGGACACCCAAAATAAATATTACTATATAAATCTGCGAAATACAAGGGAGGGGGCAAGGCCATTTCCCCCTCCCTTGCCTTGGACAATCCCTGCAGGCCTTTTTACTCGCCAAAGCCCCGGGCGCTGATTGCGTCCTTTAAAATTTAAAAAAATTTTTACTTAAAATTCATAAGATTAAACGGCGCTAATATAATTTACTGATTCCGGAAAACTCCCGGCAATCGTCTAAAGAATCGGACTCCCACAAGGAGGCCCGGCGGATGAAATTCTGGCAGTCCCGTATAAACTGGTTCCTTCTTGATGTTTATTTGATTCTTTTCGGTCTTATCTTCTCATGGAGCGCCGGAAACCTGAACCTGCCCGCCATAAGCCAATCCGGGCGCCTTGGCCGGCTCTTAGATTCCGCCTTGAAGTTGCAGGAAAAGGGCGATTTCCAACAGGCGCTGTCAGCTTATTTTTCCGCTTGCCCCATGGTAAGCGCTCCCCCGGCAAGGGCCGACGGGTGGCAAAAACTCGGTTTTCCCGTGATCCAGACCGCGGTTTGCCGGGTTGGGACAAGGGATTTTTTCCTGCTTGCCATGGCGGACGGCGGGTATGGGGCGCTGGGCGGATATTTTCCCGGAGTTTCCAAAGAGCCGCTGTTTATCCTCACGCCGGATCAATGCCCGGTGGGATGGTACGGGGAAATCTCCAAGGCCGGAAATTTATGCGGAGCGGGGAGAACCGAGGTGGCTTGGGGGCTGGTGGGCGGCGCCGGGCTTTATTACTACCAGCCTGTGATCTCCCGATGGAACGGCAAATCCTTTCAAAAAATCTGGGGCACGGAGAATGCCTGCTTCTACGGTAAATTGCGCTGGATCAGCCCGGGGCTTTTTATCCTGGAAGAAAGCCTTTCCGGCGGAGGGATTTTTCGCGAGACCGTACTCGGCCGGCATATCAAAACCGAAACCCTTTACCGGTGGAGCGGCCGCGCGTGGCGTAAAATCCGCACGGGGCCCGTAAAGGATGCCTATTTTGTGCTTAACGGATTTTTGAATCACGTCCGCAGGGGTGAAGCATCACGAGCCCGCGCGCTCATGGAAAAAAGCTTTTCATTGCGGATCGGCGCGCGGAAATACGGCGGAGAAAAAGCTCTCCAATTCTTAAGAGTCTGGAGCCCCCGGACGGTTTTCGAAGAGGTTCCTTTTTCCATCCCGACCGCCGGAGATTTCATCGCGGACTTCTATTTTTCCGCAGCGGACGGCAAAAGAAAGGTGGTTTACGGAGTCGCCTTTACCCCGGATTTCCCCCCGCGCTTGGCGCAGATGGTGGAAATAAAATCCGCCGGAAGATAAATCATCCGGCTGATTTACACACACCAAGGGGATAAATCCCCATTTGCTAAACCTGACATCCGCAAAATACGCCATGTCGGCGTAAGCTGGCGTTGACGGTCACTTCCTTTTTCACCAGGGATGCTTGATTCCGGACACCCCGTCATAACCGCGCCACATCATGAGCGCATCCAGGACAGCCATGGCCATCATGGCTTCGGCTACCGCCACGATGCGGGCTATGATTGTGGCATCCCTTCTTGTAATGGCCGCCAAAGTTTCCTCGGTCATGGTCCCCATGTTCACCGAGGATTGCGGCTTGGAAATGGTGGGGGTGGGTTTGACGGCGATTCTTACCACCAAATCCTCTCCATTGCTGATGCCTCCTAAAAATCCGCCGGCCCGGTTGGTCCTGAACCTGACCTTGCCGTTTTCCAGATAAGGTTGATCGTTGCATTCCGAGCCTTTCAGGCGGGCCGCCTGAAAACCCGCGCCGATTTCCACCCCCTTCACCGCGCCGATGCTCATCAATCCGTGGGCGATAGTGGCGGAGAGTTTGTCGAAAACCGGCTCACCCAGTCCGGCCGGCACGCCGTGGGCGATGATCTCCACAATGCCCCCGCAGGTGTCGCCTTCTTCCTTAATCTCCAAGATGCGCCGGATCATCTTTTCCGCGGTTTCCAGGTCCGGGCAGCGCAAATCGTTTTTATCCCTGTTCGCCCTGATCTCATCCAGGGTAAGTTCCCGCGCGGCAATGCCCGCGCATTCCTTGACATAACCGAGGATCTCGATGTTCTCCCTGCCCAGGATTTTTTTCGCCAGAGCACCTCCCGCAACCCTGCCGGCGGTCTCACGCCCGCTGGCCCGCCCGGCCCCGCACCAGTCCGCGTATTCCCCATATTTTACCATGAACGTATATTCCGCATGCCCGGGCCGAATTATGTCCTTGACGTCCCGGTACTGCTTCACGTGGATGTCCTGGCGGTCGACGTTGTAAATAATCATCCCCACCGGCGCGCCGGTGGTCTTGCCCTCCAGCAGCCCCGACACGATTTTCACCTGATCCGTTTCCAGCCGCGGGGAATCGATGGGCGAAGTGCCCGGCCTGCGCTTATCCAGATCCTTCTGAATGTCCGCATCGCAAAGGGAAAGCCCCGGCGGTACGCCGTCCACAATAATTTGCAGCGCGTCGCCGTACGACTCTCCGCAGGTCGTCACCCGGAACAACCTGCCAAAACTGTTTCCTACCATACTACTTACCTGCCTTTCTTTTTTATAGAATTCAGAAGCCGGAATTCAGAATACAGCATCGGAAACCTCCCTCCTCAACCCCTCCCCGGGGAGGGGCCTTCCTTATATATATCCATACAGTTTCCTATCTGTTCTGTGAGGGTTGTCAAAGATCTCCCTTTTCCATCAGGAAGAAGGGTCGGGGATGAGGGACTCCATCTTTGCCCCTGCATTCCGCATCAATTCCACAAAATCCGGAAACGTCACCTGCACGGCTTCGGCGGTATCGACGACGGTTTCTCCCTCCGCCGCCAAGCCCGCCAGAGCCATGGCCATCACTACCCGGTGATCGCCGAACCCGCGCACTTCGGCCCCTTTAAGGCCGCAGCCTTCAATCGTCAAGCCCTCCGGAAACTCGCAAACCGCTGCGCCCATTGCCGTCAGATTCTCTTTCATCACGGCGATCCGGTCGGTTTCCTTCAGCCTGGCCTGGGCCACATTATATAACTTGGTTTTCCCCTTCGCAAAACAGGCAGTCACTGCCAAAGCCGGCAAGGCATCGGGCGTGTTGCTCAAGTCGAACTCCCCGCCCCGCGTCGCTTTCCCGCTGACCTTAAGCAGCCCGTTTTCCTCCCGGATCTCGGTTCCCATGGCGCGCAGTATATCCGTCACCGCTTTGTCGCCCTGGGTATCGTTCATATCCAGCCCTTCCAGGTAAAGTTCCGAGCCGGTTACGGCCGCCGCGCACATAAAGAAAGTCGCGGAGGAAAAATCGCCGGGTATGGCACGAGTAAAAGAGCGGTATTGCTGGCGGCCGGGTACCTTAAAAACTTTAAACCCCCTGTTTTCGTATTTTATTCCCGGCATATCCAACCAGGAGAGGGTCATCTCTATATAAGGCTTTTCGATCAAATTTTCCACGCATATCTCCGTATCCTGATCCATCAGGGGAGAACTGATTAGCAAAGATGTCAGGTATTGGGAGGTTTTACTGCCATCCAGGGTAATCCGCCCTCCGTGCATCTTTCCTTTGACGACCAGCGGAGGCCGTCCGTTTCCGCGTGTGGAAAATCCCATGCCGCCAAGACCGGCGATTGCATCCAGCAAGGGTTGCGCCGGGCGGCTCCGTATCTGTTCATCCCCGGTGAAGACCGTATAACCGTCAGCCAGCGCCGCGCAAGCCACGGCGATATACAGAGAGGTGCCGGAATTTCCCACATCTATCACATTGCCGGGAACCTGCAATTTTCCGCCGGTACCTTGAACGCGCCATGTTTTTTCCCGGGTTTCTATGCCGGCCCCCAGGGCGCGAAACGCCTTCACGGCAGAATCCGTGTCGGACGAAACAAGGGGGTTCTCAATGCAGGAAACACCCTCCGCCAGAGAGGCGCAAGCCACGGCGCGGATGGTGTGGGATTTGGAAGATGGTATTCGTACGGTTCCCTTTAATTTGGAAGGCCTGACCCGTAAAAGCATGATGCCTCCAGAGTATTCGTTAATTGATTTGGTGTAAATATTATCATGGAAGAAATGCATTGTCAAGAATGTGATTTAAGAATGCGAGTTATCCCAAAAAATATATTTGAATTTCCGGAATATCGGGGCCCCAGTAGATGTTATCGTAGCCAGTACTGGAAAAAAGGAATCCATTTTCCCAAAACACATGATGTCTCTTTTTTAATTGAATTATTGGAAAACGCAAAGATCGTTATACCTGCCCCTTTACAAACAGCTAAAATACTCACGGATTATGCTGTGGAAACCCATTACCCCGGTAAATACGAACCTATTACCGATGAGGAATATGAAAAAGCTGCTAAAACGGCTGAAGGGCTAATACAGTGGATTTAAATCAAATTGGCGGAAACAAAAACAAATAAAAACCGGCGCTTCCCGCTCCGGCTTATTGACCAGGTACTATGTATGGAAGAGAATGGCCCGAAAATCTGCGGCGGTTTATGGTTTGTCTCTGGCGTGGAAATAGCTGCGTCCTTTACTGAAGCGATGTGCGTTGCGCGCTATGGATTATGCTGCGGCCAAGGTTTGATGCGTGATGCGGCTTTTGCTGCAATTGGCGTGAACTTTCCCGTATATCCGGCTGCAACTGTGCTGTGACGTCAAGTAGGCTTATTTTCGGTTTTTCCTTGTTCCGCCCCTCTCTTCCACGGGAATTTTTCGATTTTTCGCCCCGTTTTCCTTTCGGTAATTTATGTTAAATATTCTTAAGGCGAATCGTCTTCCGCCAGGGCAAAGGCGCTCAACATCCTCTTGGCGCTCCGTTTGCCCATGCCGGAGGCGTTCAACGCCACCCCGGAGAGATTGTATTTCACGATTAACGCCAGTTTACGGGCGAGAGTCTCCCCGTTTTCGCACCAAGTTTCGGTTTTCCTGCCTTTTTTATAACGAATCACGCGCTCCATCTGCACCTCCGGATAAAAGGCGGCGTTTCTGCGAAAGCCGGCGAAAAGATAACGGCAATCCTCCCAGGTGCGCTCCGCGATCTCCCACCCCTCCCCCTCCTCGCGCCATTCCACTCCCCCCGGATGGAGCCGGAGAATAATTTTTTCAGCGGGAAACTGCGACAGAAGCCATCGCAAATATGCCTCCATAAAAGGGAAAGGCGCAAACGGAGCGGGGCCCTGTGCGCGGGGCTGGGCTTCCGTAAAATCCACAATTACCTCTTCCGCGAGTGCGGCTAATAGAAACAAACCAGTTTCGCCCCCGGATGAAACCGCCGGCCACCATAGCCAGACCCTTTGCCCCGCTTTACGCAGGGCGGAAAGAAATCGCTCCGCCCACCGCAGCCGCCGCCCGGCTAAATTTGCCTTATCCGCGGGAAACCGGACAATGATGACATCGGATTTAAGTTCTTTCAATGCATTTAAAATTTCCCTTGCCACCCGCCCAGGATTGTCCCGGGCTACGGATAATCCCTCCATAGTCACGGTGCATAACGGCAGTAATTTGCCCGCTCCGGCTGCATAGTCCGGGTTTTCCACGCGCCAGACCGGCTGCCCTTGCGCATCTGACAACTCTATGGCCGGGGCTATCAAACCATTGACCCTGCTTTCGGCGGCAGGGCGATATTTTCCGCCTTTGTCCTGCCATAAGTAGACCCTGCGCACGGGTAAAATGATTTTTGTCCCGGGCGCCAGCGCCTTTCTCTGCCGTATTCCGTTGATCGACGCCAGGTTTTCCGGATCCACGCGGTATTTTTCCGCGATAAACGAAAGATTTTCGCCTTTTTCGGCCTTATATATGAAACGGCCGCCTTTCTTCAAGGGATTTTCAAGGTACGCCCAAGTCCGGGGGCCTACCACGCCGTCGCCCTTAAGGCCGTAATCCTCCTGAAACTCCCTTACCGCATCCTCGGAGAGAAAACCGTAAAAGCCGTCGACTTTTACAGGATATCCATAGTGTTGAAGTTTTTCCTGCACGTATGATACGTCTTTCCCGCGATTTCCCCGGCGGATCACCCGCGTGCCCGGCGGCAGAGCCTTCAGATCGTATACTTTAAGCATAAAAAAACCACCTTTTGTATATCCGTCACTTAAAGTATGCTATGGCAAAAAGAGAAAAAGGGTGACTTTGTTTTCTCCGGCGGTTATACCGTCATTTACCCCGGCCATAGCCGGACAATACTTCGATCTCCCTGCTGTAGTAGTATTTTAAAATCTGTTTGTAGCCCATGCCCTGCGATCCCAGTACATAGCTTCCCCATTGGCTTAATCCCACCCCATGGCCCTTGCCGTATCCGTTGAAATATAAAAAAGCCCCTTGAGCCAGCCGCACCGAGCGGGGGGATGCGATGCCGCCCATGTATGCGCTGGAATCCACTCTTAGATACGCAGGAAAAAATATCCCGCTAAGCCGTTCTGCGTCCAGGGAGGGGGTGAAGCGGAGAATGCGGTCCAGGCTTTCGCGGGAAGGACAATAAACGACGGTGAATTTAGGACTCGGCAGGTTGAAAAGCCGCCGCAGGGACTGCCTGGTATATACCTTTTCCTCTCCGCTGGCTTCATTGTAAAAACGTATATTGGGGTAACGGCAGCCCGGCGCCGGAAGGATTTCCATGATCACCCGGTCCGCACCGGGCCAGCCCAGCTCCCCCAGGGCATCCTCCGTCCTGATGATCACCGGGGATTCCCAGCGATAACCTTTGGTTCCGTAATCGAAATCCGGCACGGAGCGGTAATAGGGTCTGGGATTGGTTCCGGGCCAGATGTCTTCAATGTTTTCCGTACGCCCTCCCCCCGAGCTGTGGTAAAGAGCGGCAATGATTTTACGCTCATACGCTATTACCTCCCCTTCGGTTTCCCGGACGGCCTTTCTAAAAAGGGGGGCATTCTGTACACCTTGGTATGACTGGCAGTCTGTGGAATCGCATAGATCAAATCCATCCGCAAGATGCTTTCCGGTCTGCGCCAGGGCGTAACTCCTGGCTGCCACCGCCTGGGCTTTGATTGTCTCCGGCGGCCAGTCCTGAAAAACCTCGCCCGCCAATACCCCCTGGAGGTAAACCTCCAGATCGAGACGGTTAACGGGGGTGATCTCTTCCGGGAAAAAAGAAAACCGGAGCACCAGCTCACCTGAATATTGCGCACCCAGTTCGAACGAGGCATTTTCGCCCGCATCATCCACCGGGGTTACGCCTAGGGCAACCGGGGAGGTGAGACGGCGCCCATTCGCCTGACAGAGGATAATTTCGCCGCGGTCGGCATCCAGTACGGCTTGCCAGGCCTCACCGGCATGCAGCATGAAATCCGGGACGCGCTCCTCTTCTTCCCGGATATGTATCACCTTGAAATTTTCCGCGGGCCAATATCTTTTAAGCTGTTTCTGAGCCTGCTCCGCCTGGTCCCACTGGATATACTTTCCTGCGCATAACACGTACTGCTTTTCTTTGGCCAGATATAAGGTATATAAGGCGCAAAGGTTCGGCGGCAACTGTAAAGCCGCGGCCTGCTCGAATTTCTTTTTCCATGCCTGCAGGGCCCGGATGCTTTCCTCCCATGCATCCCCCGAATGCATCTGAACCTGGTAATAGCTTCCCGACATGGCGGACCGATCCCCGAGTACGCGGTGATTTATCCTGAAAATTCTTGATTCCGCAAGCACATTGAAATTAATATAACGGCTGCGCTGAATCACCAGGCCGATATCGACGCGCACGCGCTCAAGCCCCCGGGAGGATCCGAGGCAAAGGATCAGCAATACCAAAACCATGTGGAATATATTATATTTATTTTTATTCACCCGGCGGTCCCTCCGGAATTAAAGAGCGGTAATATCCTATCCACCTTATATTCTTTCTGCGCTGCCCGCTATTTTCCTTTTTGCAGAATTGCCCGGTAAAAAACTCCCTTTATTTCCCCGGCGAGCAATTTGCGTTGTTATGATAATTTTAACATTAAGGCAACAAGGCAATTGCCTTCGGTAATAAAAAAAGCGCCCCCGCGGCGCCGCCGTTTCGACGGATATAAGGAAAACCGGCCTTTACGGGCCGGTTTTAGCTCAAATAACCGATTTTTTTATTCTGAAATGACAATTCCACCGCTTTGGTCAGCAGATCCGCATAGCTATATGATAAGCGCCGTTCCATCTGTTTTTCACGAAGCCGGATCACAAAAACCTTGGGATATGTCTGCTCCAGTACTCCCTCCACTTCAAGAACTCTTTTACGGCCGCGGTTGGCTTTCAACCTGATAGATTGTCCAACAAAACTGTCCAGGTTGTTTTTGATCTTTTCCAATATCCCAAGCTCTATCAAATATCCCACCCACCTTCATAAAGTTCGTACTAATTTTATCACAGGGTAGCTTGTCTGTCAAGGTAAGAAAAACCCAGCCGGTTATGCAAAACACCTGCTCGAAGCGGGATTTATTTTGTGTATTTGTCCGCAACCTTGGAAGCCCCGTAAGAATCGGGCTTTATCTTGGCATCAAAACCGCTTCCCGTAACCATGCCGACGATTTCCCGGATAATGTCCCTTGTCTCCCCGTGCTCCCCCACATCCAGGTGGATCTCCACATCCACATCGGCAAAGCCGTTCTCTATCAGCTTATCCATTATCTTGGACGCCACTTTCAAACTTTTTGCGGTCTCCGTATAGATACGGTGCCTCAATCCGTGGATGTTGGTTTCATGTTCCTTCCGGTAAAAGAAGCGACCGCCTTTGCCAACTCTATAAATGATCAGGGCCGTGACGAAAACGAATCCGTCTTTGGCTTGCGAATCGGTACCTATAATCAGCTTGTACTTGGTATCCGGCTCTTCGATAAAAAAAGCCGCGACACGTTCGAAGACCTCGTCGAAACTGAGCCTGCCGTAGCTCGGACTGATAAACATCCTTATTCAACTCCTTGGGATGGTCGTATTTTCCAGGTATCTTCCGGTCAGATTTATGAACTCCCCGAATGTAAGCGTATCTCCCCTGCGATCCGGAGCGATGCCTGCCTTAAGGATCATTTCGCCGACGGCATCCGGCGCCCCAATCCCTGCGTTAATCAAAGCCCGGTATATGGTCTTGCGCCGCTGGCCGAAAGCAGCCCTTGTCAGAGCCTTAAATGCGTCTTTCGCCTTTCCCTCAAGCGGCGGCTTATCCTGCGGCGTGATCCGGATGACGGCGGACCAGACGCCGGGCGCCGGCCAGAAAACCGTAGGCGGCACCAGAACCATAGCTTCCGTTTCCCCGTATAACCTCACGTTCAAAGTGAGCAGGCCGTAATCCTTAGTGCCGGGCCGGGCGGTGATACGCTCCGCCACTTCCTTCTGGACCATGAAAACCATCCGGTCCCATTTAATACCGGACTCCAGCAGGTGGAACAGGATCGGGGTCGTCAAGCAATACGGCAGGTTGGAAACCACTTTGGGCACGCCGGGCGATATTTGGGACGCCAGTTCATGGGGTTCCAGGCGAAGTATGTTTTCCCAGACCAACTTCACATTCCCCGCCCCGGCCAAGGTTTCCGCCAGCGCCGGGGCCAGTCTGCGATCAGTTTCCACGGCAACGACCTTTCCAGCCCGTTCGGATAGCGCCAAGGTAAGAACTCCAAGCCCCGGACCGATTTCCAGAACCGCATCCATTTCACTGATGTCGCCCGCCGACAAAATTTTCTGTAGGATATTGCGGTCGATCAAAAAATTCTGGCCTTTTCTTTTATCTGCGCGCAGGCCGTATCTTTCCATCAATTCCCGGATATAGCGCGGGGATGTGAGTCTGTTTGAAGTTGGTTTCATTTTTATATAATTATATTACTTTATATATAAAAATACAAGGCGGGGAGGCTTTTCTGTCAAGCGCTCCCCGGCTTTTCCCTCCATCCGTTTTAAACCGCCCTCATTCGAGGATGTATACTTTTACCTTGCGACATCCATACATCAAGGCTTCCCGGTATGTATCAAAACATAAATCGATGCGGTTGCGCTTGATCGCCCCGCCCACATCCCCCGCGATGGCAAACCCGTAGCCTTCGATGTATAGCCTGGTGCGCAAGGGTATCACCCTCGGATCAACGGCCACGATCCCATGAGTGGCCTTTAATCCCAGGGATGTATACCCGTCGGCTTCTTTGCCGCAGCATTCGGGCCCCCAGTAATAAGCCGTGGCCACCATGGTTTTGACGCGCCAGCGTCTTACGCCCCGCGAGGAAAGCTCCGCCCGCACCCACGGGGAGGTAAGACCATAATGAATAATGGTGGGGACTCTAGCCTTGATCACCTTCTGGCGCAGGACAATCCTCTTGATATATCTGCCGTTTTCATATATGTACCGGTATACCGTTTCCGCCATGCCGTCGCATCCCTTCTGTTTTATCCTGGTCTCGCCGGCATCCAGGGTGTGGTCCTCGACCTTCATCACCTGCAGCGGAATTATTTCCGTAACCGCCCTGACCTCCCTGGCGGCGCGTTTTACCACGATGCGGGCGCCGCGGCGGACACGCGCATTCCTGGAGGGCAACACCTGATCATTGCTTCCCAGTTGAAGCCCGGCCTTCTTGAGCACTTCCACGGCGGGCCCGGGCACCGCCCAAAGGATGAATGATTCCCCGTCGATGTCCACGTAAAACGGCTCCGCCTTGTAAATGCGCACCTTCATACCTTCCCGGATCCTGGCTTCCGGTCCCGGTATAATCAGATCCTCCGGCCGCCAGTTCGCATTAAGCTCCGCGAGCAGCGCTCCTACGGTGGACGCATGTGTCTTTATCACCCGGGTACTGTTGTTGTCCGAAAAAGCCACTGCCTCCTCGGTGCAAAACCACCAGGCAACAGCAGATCCCGTTAGAAAAATCAACGCAACGAAGATCACCGCGTACAACTTGACTTTCCGCACTTCATGCCCCTCCTTGCAGAACAGCCCCGAATTATAAAAATCAAGCGGCAAATCGGCGGATCTTTTATTACGGCTTGTTTTAAATTTCACCGTAAAACCGGAAATCCCTGCTTGCATTGACAAAACAAGCCAAAGGCGTTTGTTTAATCTATTTGATGAACGTTTTATATTTTTCCCGGTTTCAGGGATTTCATGATGAATTTCCCTGCAAGGTAATTTCCGGAAGTTTTTAGTACCGCTGCCGGATCCGGAACTCCGCTCCCAGATCATCCGCGACTGCGCGGCAGGCGTCCAGATCTGCGCCCGTACCATAAACCGCAGAGGCGATTACGCGGGGGATGTTTTTTTTGCACTCCCTGATGAAATCAAGTAAATAACCATACGACTCCAACCCGAAAGACGGCCGACAAAGCTCCTGATACTTGCGGGCATTTTCCGCATTAAGGCTGACGGAGATGCAATCGATATGAGGGGCGATTTTGGGGATGATATTGCGCCCGTGAAAGGCGTTGGCAAGACCATTGGTATTCACCCTTACGGGCGCGGGGTAATTCCTTTTGACGAATTCCGCCGCGCCGGCCACCGCCTCCGGCCGCAGCAAAGGTTCTCCGTATCCGCAGAAAACCACTTCAGCGATGCCCGGATGCATCTCTTTCCTGATGGATTCAACGATCTCCTCCGTATCCGGTTCTTTAGCCAGCCACAGGCTGTAGCCCCCCACTCCGTCCATTTCCCGGCGCAGGCAAAAACGGCATGCGTTGGTGCATCTGTTGGTGATGTTCAGATATAGGCCGGATTGAAACGGATAGGCGATTACCATGGCCCCTCCTTGTCTCGTTATATATGGAACAATTCCCGGGCATTCCGGGTGGTGGCCGCGGTCATTTCTTCGGTGCTTATACCTTTGATGGCGGCGGCCCGCGCAGCTATTAACGGCAAAAACGACGGCTCATTTCTTTTGCCCCTGTACGGATGCGGCGCCATGTAGGGGCAGTCCGTCTCCAGCAGAAGGCTTCCCAGGGAAATTTTTCCGAGTACATCCGGCAGCTTCCTGGCATTTTTGAATGTGACGGGGCCGTCTATCCCGATGCGGAATCCCATTTTCACATATTGTTCCGCCATTTCCCGGCTGCCGGAGAAACAGTGCATCACTCCGGCCACTTTGCCCGCATAGGGGGAAAGGATGTCCCAGACATCCCTGTGAGCGTCCCTGTCATGTATGATCACGGGCAGGCCGAATCGCAGGGCCTGTTCCATCTGCTCCCGGAAGAGCGCCTTCTGCTTCTCCCCGGTGTCCTGCCGGTAAAAATAGTCCAGCCCGATCTCGCCGACCGCGGCCGTCTTTTTATGCCGCAGCAAATCATCCCATTCGCGGCCGAAGGGATGATGCCGTTCCGCTTCAAGGGGATGCACCCCCGCCGCCGCCCAGCAGCAGTCGTATTTTTCCGCGATCTCTACGGCCCTGCGGGAAGAGGTGAGATCGTAACCGACTACGATCATGGCTGAAATTCCGGCCTGCACAGCCCGGTCGACGACCTCCGGCAGATCCGCCCGGAATTTCTCGTCATTCAAATGCGTATGCGTATCGATGAGCATCAGCGGATCTTCGCCCCGGCCGGTATATCCTTATCCGTGGTGAGGACCGCCAATGTCTCATCCCCTTCCGTGCCTGCGGCCAACAGCATCCCTTCGGAGATCTCGCCCCGGAGTTTCACCGGCTTCAAATTGGCTATAATCACGATGGTCTTTCCCACCAGATCCGCCGGGGCATAGTGCTTGGCGATGCCCGCCACAATCTGGCGGGTCTTGCCGCCCGACTCCACCTGCAGCTTCAAAAGCTTATCAGCCGAAGGATGCTTTTCCGCGGCCAGAACCTTCGCCACCCTCAAATCCAAACGCGCGAACGTTTCTAGATCGACGGCCCCGTTTTCCGCGGCGGCTTTTGTAGACGCGGATACGGAAGCGGCGATTGGGCCTCCTTTCGGCTCCTCCCCATCTTCCGCCTCGATGCGCGGAAAAATGGGGTTTCCCTTGGCGATTTTAATGCCCGACGGCCCTTTGCCCCAAACAAGTCCGGCCCACCCGGCTTTTTCCGGGTTCCCGGGCAGGTTGAGCTGCTGCCAGATCTTGCCCGCGGTTTCCGGAATGAACGGCAGGAGCATGATGCCGACCATCCTCAAGGTTTCCGCCATATGGTAAAGCACGGTGTCCAGCCTTTCCTTCCGGTCCGGATCCCGCGCCAAAGACCAGGGCGCCACTTCATCAATATATTTGTTGGCGCGCCCCACCAGTTCCCAGATGGAAGCCAGGGCATCGCTAATCGCCAGCCGGTCCATATTTTCCGTAAGACGCGAAACGGTTTGCCCGGCAAGCTCCGCGAGAGAACGATCCGTCTCCGAGGACGGCCCGGGACCGGGAATGACCCCCGCATTAAATTTCTCGAGCATCGAAAGAGTGCGGTGCAACAGGTTCCCAAGGTCATTGGCCAGGTCCGTGTTGATGCGCGTGACAAGCGCTTCTTCGGAGTAATAGCCGTCCGCTCCGAAAGAGATCTCCCGGAGCAGGTAATACCGGATGGCATCGACCCCGTATTTCCCCGCCAGTGCCACCGGATCGACCACATTACCCTTGGATTTGGACATTTTTCCGCTTTCCAGCACCAGCCATCCGTGGCCGAACACCTGCCTGGGCAAAGGCAAATCCAGGGCCATCAATATGATGGGCCAAATGATCGTGTGAAAACGCACGATCTCCTTGCCCACCAGATGCAAATCCGCCGGCCAAAACCGCTCAAACCTTCCGCTCCGTCCGGGATAACCCAGTGCCGTCACATAATTGCTCAGGGCATCAAGCCAAACGTAGACCACATGCTTGGGATCGAACGGGACCTGGATCCCCCAATCGAAAGTGGTCCTGGAAACGCAAAGATCCTCCAGCCCCGGTTTTAAGAAATTATTTATCATCTCGTTCTTGCGTGAAACCGGCTGGATGAACTCCGGATGATCCTCGATATGTCTGAGCAGCCTGTCTGCGTATTTGGAGAGCCTGAAAAAGTAGCTCTCCTCTTTGACCAGTTCCACCGGACGCCCGCAATCCGGGCAATTGCCTTTGTCCAGTTGGCGTTCAGTCCAGAAGGATTCGCAAGGGGTGCAATACCGCCCCTCGTATTGGCTTTTGTAAATGTCTCCCTGCTCGAAAAGGCGGGTAAAAATCTTTTGCACGGCTTCCACGTGCCTTGCTTCGGACGTCCTGATAAAATCATCGTTGGTGATACCAAGCAGTTTCCACAGGTTCCGGATCCCGTCCACAATGTCATCCACATATTCGCGGGGGGAAACTCCCGCTTCCCGGGCTCTTCTCTGGATCTTCAAACCGTGTTCGTCCGTACCTGTAAGGAAAAAAACTTCGTCCCCCTTCAGGCGGTGGTATCGCGCCAGGGCATCGGCGCAGACCGTGGAATATGCATGGCCGATATGTAATTTATCGCTTGGGTAATAAATGGGTGTTGTGATATAATATTTCCGCCTGTTCATTTTTCAACCTCCTGCCGAATCGGGAATGCCAAAGCCTTGTTTTTGAGTTTTCGCTATAATATAGTATCACTTTTATTTAATCCTTTGTCAAGTTTGAGATCGAGTACTTGCTGCACCTCCCATTGGGGGCATTTTGCGTTATCATGATATTTGGCAATTGCCTCATTAATGCAAAATATTTACTTTTTTGTTTCAATTTGGTAATATTAGCAAAATATGGTTGACACTAAAAATAAAAATGGCTATAATGATTTTATATTTAAACGGCGTATTCAATAAAGGTTCAGCACTTTTACGGTTTTTGTTTGCGAAAAAACTCCGGGCGCCTAAAATGATTTTTTATCATATTCCCTGAAACTTCGTTTGTAAAAAACCGTTTCATTATAAAAACCGCCTTCGCAAACGCAACCTTGGATGAAGCCGTCATATACTTAGGAAGGAGCGAATATTATGATCAAGTCTACCGGCATCGTAAGAAAGGTGGATGAACTGGGGAGAGTTGTGATACCCATCGAACTGCGTCGGACTTTACAGATTGAGGAAAAAGATCCCCTGGAAATTTACGTTGACGGCGAAAAAATCGTCCTCAAAAAATACCTGCCCACCTGTATTTTTTGCGGAAGCGCGGACGGGGTTCAAAGCTTCCGCGATAAAAACATCTGCGCCGGCTGCATGAAGGAAATGAAAGTGGTGTCCTGACAAGTTAAGAAGGAGGATCCGGAGCTTGAAATCTACTGGAATGGTTCGCAAGGTCGATGAATTGGGAAGAATTGTAATCCCTGTGGAGATACGCCGCACGCTGGGTATCGACATAAAGGATCCGCTGGAAATATATGTGGATGACGGTTCCATCATCGCCAAGAAATATGAGCCGGCTTGCATTTTCTGTGGAAATGCCGAAGGCGTCAAGGCGTTCAAAGGGAAGAACATCTGCGCGGGCTGCCTCAAATCCATTTAGCCGGCATTTGCCTTTATAAATTTTGCTTTACCGAAAAAAAGGGTGACCGATCATCACCCTTTTTCTATCAGTAAGGCAATTGCGTTGTTACCTTAATTTAAGGTCTTGCCGCCAAATATAGTGTATGCTACCATTAGGTTATCGATATTTAGCGGCAAGACGTAAAATTACCATAACAACCCAAATTGCTCATCGGTAGATTAATATAAATTCAATCACCGGTTCAATAGTCCGCAAAAACCATTCTCTTCACTTCCACGCCGCTGATCTTTAGGAGATCCCCCTGTAAGGCATCAGCCTTTTTCCCTTCCATGACTATGGTGATCAGCCCCCGCTCCTTGGAAGGGCTGGGGATTCCCATCCGACAAAGGATCTCCGATCCATATCTCGTAAGGACCTCCTGAACTCCCGGGGCGCGGTCGTCCCGTTCTCGCACTAAAATGCCCATAACCGCCAATTCCGGCATGCATTTATCCTCCTTTAGCATTGGTGTTAGCATATACATCAAGGAAGCTTTTATGCATGACGAAAAAGATCCTCAGCTTGTTTTCAAGGCTGAACCTTAATCCTCGAAGACCGCTCCGGTGCTGGCCGATGTCACCAGCCGGGCGTAGCGTCCGAGATATCCGTGCCTTATTTTGGGTTCGGCCGGTTTGAAGGCGGCTTTGCGCTTTTGCCACTCATTCTCATCGATAAGCAGGTCCAGTTTTTTGCCGGGGATGTCGATTTTAATCTGGTCCCCCTCCCGTACCAATCCTAATGGCCCGCCTTCCATGGCTTCAGGGGAAATATGCCCGATGGACGCTCCCCAGCTTGCTCCAGAAAAACGCCCGTCCGTAAGCAGCGCCACCTTATCATTATACCCCATGCCTGCGATGGCGGAGGTGGGGGAAAGCATTTCCCTCATCCCAGGCCCCCCCTTGGGGCCTTCATACCGGATCACCACTACATCGCCAGGCTGGATTTTTCCGCCCATGATTGCGCCAAATGCCTCCTCCTCCCCGTCGAAGACCCGGGCGGGACCTTGATGCGTCAGCATCTTTGGATCCACGCCGCTTTGTTTTACCACGCCCCCTTGCGGCGCCAGATTGCCAAAGAGAATGGCCAACCCGCCCTCCGTATGGTAAGGGTTCTGAAAAGGCCTGATAACGTCCTCCCTTAACACTTTCGTCCGGGAAAGGTTTTCTCTGACGGATTTTCCCGTCACCGTAGGAATGTCGCCGGTAATTTTACCGTTGGCCAGCAAAACCTTCATCACTGCCGGAATCCCGCCCGCCTCGTCCAGATCCTGAATATGGTGGACGCCCGCCGGGCGGAGGTGGCACAGATGGGGCGTGGCCGCGCTGAGTTCATTGATCCAGTTGAGATCCACCTTTACTCCCACTTCATGGGCGATGGCCGGCAGGTGCAAAACCGTATTGGTAGAACCGCCGATGGCCATATCCACGGCAAAGGCGTTCCGGAAAGCCTCGACAGTCATGATATCCCTGGGCTTGATCTGCCTGGCGATCAAATCCATCACCAGCATTCCTGCCTGCTTGGCAAGGCGGATGCGCCGCGCATCCACGGCCGGAACGGTGCCGTTCCCCGGCAATCCCATCCCGAGCGCCTCGGTGATGCAGTTCATAGTGTTGGCTGTAAACATCCCCGCACATGAACCGCAGCCCGGACAGGCCGTCTCCTCTATCTCCATCATTTCCTCCAGGGAGATCTTGCCAACCCGCTGGGCGCCTACCGCCTCAAATACGGTGTTCAAGTCGATATTTTTTCCCTTGCTCCGGCCTGCCAGCATCGGCCCGCCGCTTACGAAAACCGCGGGCAAGTTGAGCCTGCCGGCGGCCATCAGCATCCCGGGGATGATTTTATCGCAATTGGGAATCATCACCAATCCGTCGAACACATGGGCGGTGGCCATAATCTCAACGGAATCGGCGATCAACTCCCGGCTGGCCAGGGAATATTTCATCCCTTCATGCCCCATGGCGATCCCGTCGCAAACCCCGATCACCGGAAACTCCACCGGAGTGCCCCCTGCCATCCTGATTCCCGCCTTTACGGCTTCTGTGATCACATCCAGGTGGATGTGTCCCGGAATGACCTCGTTGGCTGAATTGACCACCCCCACCAGGGGCCTTTCCAACTCCTGATCCGTATACCCCATGGCTTTCCACAGCGATCGCTGGGGGGCCTTTTCCACACCCTTCTTTACAATGTCGCTTCGCATGCCGTCCTTCGCTCCTTTACATTATGATATGCTGGTGAATTCTTCAGAAAAACCATTATTCCTTCCTTTGAAGCAATTTGCGTTGTTATGATAATTTTATGTCTTGCCACTAAATATGGATAGCCTAATAGTAGCCATACACTATATTTAGTGGCAGGACCTTGAATTAAGGTAACAACGCAATTGCCTCAGCGGGAAATGTCCGAAATACCGGAGATCCGCATTAAACGGCAAATTCCTGCCGCGGCAAAATCCTCGTTCATAATCCTCCGCAGCCTGGGATATATTAACTATATGACGATCATTTTATCGATTTTGCCTTAAAAGTCCGGTTTATGCATATCCTTTCCGGGGGATTATCATGTATATGAAATTTCCTTTTTTAAAAATCAAACCTAAAACAACTCCGGAGGAAGAGCCGCCGCGTTGGCGGAAGAACGTCTGTCTGGCCGCGGCAATCCTCATAAGCCTATTTTTGTTTTATCTTTTTATACTTTTTCTTTTGCCCCTGCCACGCCCCGTAATCCCGATATCATCTGACGTTTACGATATTCATGGAAAAAAAATCTCCACCCTTTGCCTGGAAAACAGAAAACCAGTCCCCCTTTCGTCACTGCCGCGGCATCTGATCCAGGCCTTCCTGGCTGTGGAGGACACCCGGTTTTTCCAGCATAACGGCCTGGATCTCCGGGCGATCATACGCGCGCTATGGGTTGACATCCTGCATCAAAGCCCGCAGCAGGGCGGCAGCACCATCACTCAGCAGTTGGCGCGCAACCTCTATTTAAACCGCCGGCGCACTCTGGGGCGGAAGATACAGGAGGCGGTCCTGGCCCTGAAGCTGGAGAAAGCATATACCAAGGAACAGATTCTGGAGTTGTATTTAAATCAGGTTTATTTCGGACACGGCGCATACGGGGTGGAAGCGGCCGCGGAAACTTTTTTCTGCAAGCCCGCCTCCAATTTAACGCTGGCGGAATCCGCCCTGCTTGCCGGGCTGGTCAAAGGGCCGTCCCATTACTCGCCTTTCGCGGATCCGCGGCGCGCCCTGGATCGCCGTCGTCTTGTCCTCCGAAAAATGGCCGAAAAACGGTTTATCTCATCCACGGAGATGCGCTGGGCGGACGCAAATCCCCTGCGCCTGAAAAAAAACGAACGCCGGCTTTTCGCCCCCTATTTCCTTGACTATATCGTAAAACAGATATCTCTGCGTTTAAAGAACGGAAAAACGCTTGTTTACAACGGCGGCCTTCGCATCTATACCACGCTTGATCCCGCCTGGCAGGCCGCCGCGGAGGATGCCGTCCGCTCCCGGGTGCCGTCAGTATTTATGGATGAGCACGGTGTGGTGCAGCCCCAAGCTGCTCTGGTGGCCATGGACCCGTGTACGGGATACGTAAAGGCTCTGGTGGGCGGAAGGAACTTCGCCAGCAGCGGTTATAACCGGGCAATTCTAGCCAACCGACAACCCGGATCAGCATTTAAACCATTGGTTTATGCTGTGGCTTTAGAAAAGGGCTACAACCTGGCCTCCACCCTCTCCTGTGAAGAGACCTTTTTCAACATCGGAAAATACCGCTACCACCCCGTGGACAACGGAAGTTCCCCATACCATCATCAGATTCTCACGCTGCGCCAGGCCCTGGTCGCTTCCTGCAATGTCTGCGCCGTAAAACTCATCGAAAAGGTATCTCCGCAAAAAGTGGTGGATCTGGCCCGCGCGTCGGGCATCAAAAGCCGGCTTTCCGCCAACCTGTCCTTGGCGCTTGGAACATCGGAGGTTACCCCCCTTGAACTTACCGCAGCCTATGCGGCTTTTGCCAATGGAGGCTATTTTATTCCCCCCGAAGCCATCCTGAAAATCACCACTTCCCAGAACGAGACGATCTGGCGGACGAAACCGGTAAAGCGGCGGATCTTTTCCGCATCCACCGCCTATCTGCTCTCCGATTGCCTGAAAGGAGTCTTCACTCCCGGGGGAACCGCCTCCGCAATAGGGCATCTTCCCTTTCCCGCCGCCGGGAAAACGGGGACCACCCAGCACAACCGCGACGCCTGGTTCATCGGTTTCACCCCCTCGATGGTGGCGGGAGTTTACATCGGCAACGACCGCCCCTCCTCAGGTCTCGGAGGTTCGGGAGGAAAACTTGCGGCGCCCGTTTGGGAGTATTTCGCGCTGCGGATCATGGAGAAGGAAGTATATAAGGATTTCCAACGGCCGCCGGATGTGGCCGCGTTGGATATCTGCAAGGAAACCCACCTGTTGGCGACACCGGGCTGCCCGTCATATAAAGAGTTGTTTACGGCAGGAAAGTATGCCGGGCAATACTGCCGGGTCCACCAGCCGTTCGAGTTGCAGATTTGCACGGTTACCCGCCTGTTGCCGGGCCCGCATTGCCGCGTCGCCACGGAACTTTTTACCATGGATACCATACCCAAGGAAACCTGCAAGGTTTGCCGGCCCGCAACAAACATCCTTGAATGGCTCAGGCGTCTGTTCCGGGGCCGCATTAAAATAAAAAAGAGGCAAACCCCTTTTTAAAAAATTAAAAGCAAACGGCGATATAAAGAAAGAGGTCTATACAGGCCCGGCTTCTCCTTTCCGGGTTGTTTCCGCATCGAGATCCGGAAATCCCTTGATAAGGTCCCCCTGAAGGACAACCGCTGGCGTGGGGGAAACGGAACCCATGCGATCCTGCGCCGTGATGAGAATGGCGTTATAGTTGCCCAGGTTTGAACTCCGGTAGAACAAATGGGAAATGCGGTTAACCTTTCGCAGCCAGCCCGCGCTTATAAAGCGGTTTTTTCTGCCGTCGAACAGCCAGGCCTCATATACGTTGTATTTCTGTCCGGTCAGTTTATCCCGGCCGAATTGCACCGGTTCCGGAAGGCCACGGACAAATAAATGCAGGCACTTGTTATCCATGTCCAGGATAACCAGCCCTTTTACGGGCGGATATTTGCCGCCGGAATTTTGCAGGAATATTTTTTTTCTGTTGAAACCCATCAGACCTCCCTATTTGCAAAGACGCGGTTATCAAAATCCGATGAATATAGTTTATGTTTTCAAAATTGAAGATATGCACTACTTTTAATCTGCATCATAAACGAAAAACCGGCCTTCCGGCCGGATTTCCATCTCCTTTGATGCGTACTTTGGCATACTTTAATAGAGCAATTTGCGTTGTTATGAATAATTTTAGGTCTTGCCCCCAAATATCGATAGCCTAATGGTAGCCATACACTATATTTAGTGGCAAGACCTTGAATTAAAGTAACAACGCAATTGCCTCTAATAAAAGGAAATATGGTAACGGATTAGATCAAACCGGCAATCCCGGTCCATCATCTTAAGCGCCTGCCTAACAACTTTTTCGGCCTGACCTTTGTCCGAACTCACCGCTGCCAGCCCGATGCCGCCGCGCTGCCAAAGATCCTGAAAATCAACCTCCGCCACGGCCAGTCCCAGGTCCCGGCGCAGCTTCTGGCAGAGGCTTTTGAGCACCTGGCGTTTATCCTTGAGGGAGCCGCTCCCGGGCAAAAAAAGCTCGCAGTAACATGCCGCCACTACCACGACAATCCCCGCCTTACCGGTGTTTTTTTACGAAATTTTCCATCCGGCGCAGGGCTTCCTGGAGATTCTCCATGGAAGAGGCGTAAGAGCACCGTACATATCCTTCGCCGCTGGGCCCGAAAGCAGTACCCGGCACCACGGCTACCCTTTCCTCGCGGAGCAGTTCTTCGGCAAATTGCTGAGAAGACATTCCGGTGCGTTTTACGGAAGGAAATGCATAAAACGCCCCCCGCGGTTCGAAACAGTCCAGCCCGATGGCGTTTAAACCGCTTATAAACACCCGGCGGCGCTGATCGTACTGCTCCACCATATACAGGCAGTCCTTTTCACCGTTCCTCAAGGCCTCGATGGCCGCCTTCTGGGCTGTGATCGGGGCGCACATGATGGTATACTGGTGGATCTTGTTCATGGCCTCGATGATCTCAGGAGGGGCCAGAGCATAGCCCAGTCTCCATCCGGTCATAGCGTAAGCCTTGGAAAACCCGTTCAGCAAGATGGTGCGTTCCTTCATGTCCGGCAGCGCCGCAAAACAAACATGCTCGCAATCATAGACAAGCCTGGAATAGATCTCGTCGGAGATCACGGCCAGGTCATACTCCGCTGCGAGGCGGGAGATCGCCAGGAGGGTTTCCCTGTCCATCACCGCTCCCGTAGGATTATTGGGATATCCGATAAAAAGCGCCTTTGTATAAGGCGTGATGGCATTTTTAATTTTTTCCGGCTCCACCTTGAAACCGTCTTCCACGTACGTGGGAATGTAAACCACCTTACCTCCGGCAATGATGGCGCAGGGGCCGTATGATACGAAACAGGGTTCCGGGATGATGATTTCGTCTCCGGGCGATAAAACGGCCCTCACCGCAAGATCCATGGCCTCGCTGCCGCCTACCGTAACCAGTATCTCCCGGGCGGGATCATATTCCACCCCGAAATGCCGGGAAGTATAAACAGATATTTCCCGGCGCAGATCAGGAAGGCCGAGGTTGGCCGTATACATGGTATAGCCCTTTTCCAGGGAATAGATGCAAGCCTCCCTCATGCGCCAGGGCGTAACAAAATCCGGCTCTCCGATCCCCAGCGAAATCACATCGGTCATCTCCGAAACCAGATCGAAAAACTTGCGGATCCCGGACGGCGGCAAGTCCGCCACCACCGGGTTGATAAAATTTCTGTTTACGTTGCTCAAGGACTGATCACCAGCCTTTCCGGGGTACTTTTCCCTTCAAAGACTTGCCCCTCATGCTTGTAGCGCTTTAAAATAAAGTGCGACGCGGTGGAAAGCACATGCTCCAGGGTGGATAGCTTCTCCGCCACAAAAAACGCCACTTCCTTCATGGAAGCGCCTTCTACCAGCACCGCCAAATCATAATCTCCGGACATCAGGTACACCGACCTGACCTCCGGGTAACGGTAAATGCGTTCCGCGACCTCATCGAAACCCACTTCGCGCTGGGGAGAGACTTTGACCTCTATCATGGCGCAGACAGACTCTTCGCCGGTTTTCTCCCAGTTGATCAGGGCCTGATATTTAACGATGACGCCGTTTTTCTCCATATCTGCGATCTTGGCCCGGACCTCTTCCTCGGTTTTCCCAAGCCTGACAGCGATTTCAGCCGGCGTCACCCGGCAGTTCTCGGACAATACTTCCAGTATTTCCCTCATCCCTTTACCCTCCCAATCATGAGTAGTGCTTTAAAACGTAACGAACGCTTTTTCCGAACCGCCGGGGCGGAGATAAATGATATTGTAACGCCCCTGCATTAAACGGATAATATTCTAGATGTCTTAAAAGAATCCTTCTTTCCGGGCATTCCCGGCGGAAAAACAATACGCCCCCGGATTTTCAACGGTTGAAAATGCCGGCGGGCGTAAAGACCTTTTGCTTCACACTTCCACATATACGTTCCGGATTTTCCTACGCAAATCGTCTTGCTGTTCAACCCCCCGGTTTAGACAGAGGTCGCCCGCTTTCACCTTGGTCCCGACAAATGCCGTTACAAGGGCTGGATGCATACAATAAAAACCGAAGGATTTCCGGGAAAAATTGGCTTTTATCTCCTGGTAGTGTGAACAGTCCGGCCCGCATTTCCTGCGCTTGTCCATGGCGCCATCATCTCCTGAAACAGTTGTTTCAGGATCAATGTATGCCAAAAAAAACAATTTTAAACCTGCGGGCACAGATTATGTTGTTTTACCCGTTTCCATTTCTCCGGTCCCGCCTTCCTCCTCTTTGGGAAACAAACCGCTTACAGCGCTGTTGACGGTCTTTTGCACTTCCATCACCAGTTGCAAAAGCCTTCCCTCCGCCATCAACAAGTTGTTGATATACGGATTTATTTTGATGATATCAAAAACCTTTTGAATCTCCTGAATGCTGCTTTCCTCGATCTTTTCCCCTGCCATCTGCTTTTTTTGAATCTCCAGTTGTTTTCGAAGGAAATCCTGGTACATGATGGAAGCCGCAGCATGAGCCTTTACGGTTTCCCGGGCCTTTTTATACTGCGCCGCCTCATCGGAGGCCTGCAGAGCATCCGCAAGCATCCTGGCCAGCTCCATAATTTTCGACATATACTTTTCCCCCTTCGTGGTGGCCTTCTCTGCGCTTAATTACCGGTAACAACCGGTTGATATTCACTGACATTGTTCCGCCCCCAGGATCCTGACCTCCGGTTCCAGCCAGATTCCGCTGCTCTCCCTGACCTTCTCCTGGATGTGGCGGATCAGTTCGATTACATCACCGGCAGTAGCGCCTCCCAGATTTATAATAAAACCGGCGTGAAGAGTGGAGACCTGGGCGTTGCCGATGCGGAATCCTTTCAGGCCGGCCTGCTCGATCAGCGGTCCCGCATATGCCCCGGCCGGTCTCTTGAATACGCTTCCTGCGCTGGGATATTGCAGGGGCTGGGTTTTACGCCGCCGCAGCGCGAGATCCTTCATGGTCTCTTTAATAAGCTCCGTATCCCCGGGGGACAACTTAAAGCAGACTTCCGTTACAATCCAGGGATGGTGCATAAACGGGCTTTCCCTATAACCGAAATGGAGTTTTTCCCTGGCCATGCGTTTTATTGCGCCCCGGTCATCCACGAATTCCACTGCGGAGATCACTTCCGACATATCATGCCCATATGCGCCAGCATTCATTGCCGTACCCCCCCCCACGGTTCCGGGAATCCCCGAAGCGAATTCAAGGCCGGTAAGACTCCGGTCGGCGCATGCCTTTGACAGGGCGGAAAGAGTTTCCCCGGCCCGGGTTGAAACTTCCCGGCCGTTTATCTTAATTCCGCTCATATGTTCTCCAATCTTGACGATCATACCGGGGTAGCCTTCATCTGCAACGATGAGGTTCGAACCCCTACCCATGACATAATAAGGGATCTTCTCTTGCCCGGCTGTCCGGATCAACAATGCCAGTTCTTCCGAGGAGGCAGGAAGCGCCAGCAAGTGCGCCGGTCCTCCCACCTGCATGGTGGTATGACGCGCCAGAGGTTCGTGCGTCAGGATGCGCTCCCCTGGAAGAATTTTCTTTATCGCAGCCAACCATTTCGCTTCGTTCACTTTTTCACCGTCCAGGAAATGATCTCGGACCGTTGAATTTATGTATAATTATACCCTATCTTCTGTGAGCAGCCAAGTCAATATATTGTTAAAGGAAAGCAATTGCGCCGTTACATCGATTCAAGGTTTTGCCACTAAATATAGTGTGCGGCTATCTATCAATTTGCTCATAACATATATGGATATACATATCCTATGCGGCGATGGGAAAAATAAGCTGAATGAAGAATAAGGATTTATTCTGGCCGCGCAGGGCCTTTTTTGAACCCGATTCCCTCCGGTACGAACTGGGGCGCAGACTGCGGGATATTTTCACGCAGACCGGCACGCCGGTCTTTTATACGCCCTCCCATAACCGTGTCACCGGTATTCCAGGCCAAAATCCCCGGCAGAAGTATGCGGAGGCCAAGCGGACGCTGGTGGTCGGAGTCAAAAAAGATCTTCGCTTCGAATCCTGCCGCCCATCGGCCGATTACGAAGTGGCGTTGGGCACCAGCTGTCCGGGCGGCTGCGAATATTGCTACCTGGCCGCCACCCTTGGCAGAGCCCCGTACATCAGGGTGTATGTGAACATCGACGAGATCCTGGCCTCTGTTGAAGCGCATATCAGGAAAGCGGAAGCCGGCCTGGTGACATTCGAAGCCGCCAGTGCCTCTGATCCTCTTGCAGTAGAGCATCTTACCGGTTCTTTAGCCCGAATCATCTCGTTTTTTGGTGCAAACGGCCGGGGAAGACTGCGGGCGGTGACTAAATACGCGGCGGTGGATCCCCTGATCCCGCTGGCGCATAACGGCCATACCCGTTTTCGCTTCAGCATCAATACCAACAAGGTAATCCGTTTCTTCGAACATAACACCAGTTCCTTTCAGGACCGCATCACCGCCGCCCGTCGCATGCAGGGCGCCGGCTACCCTCTGGGATTTATCATCGCTCCCATTATCGCCGGCGAAACCTGGCGTACGGATTACGAGTCCCTGCTTTTCGAACTCCATAAAGCGCTTCCGGCCCCAAAAAATGATTTGACCTTTGAGTTGATCACTCATCGCTATACAAAAAGAGCTAAAAATATTATCCTGGAAAGGTTTCCCCGCACCAAACTCGCCATGAATGACGCGGAGCGCAGATCCAAATACGGTCATTACGGTTACGTCAAATATGTGTATCCCCCGAAGCTCATGGATGAAATCCGCACCTTTTTTACAGAGCGAATTTCCGCGCTATTCCCCCAGGCCCGGATCGAATATTTCACATAAACAATTCTTATACTTGCTTTTATTTTACAATTTATTTACTTTCCCGCAAGATATTTGTTACTTCACCTTGCTATATTGAAATTCAACACACACCCCTTTTGTTTGCCGGACCTTTACGGTCCGGCCTTTTTTTCCGCATAACGGTGGAAAAAAGAGGGGACCAGCCGGTATTCTCCGAAGCCACCATTTAAGTCCAGGTCGGCGGGGTCGAGGAATTGACTGCCGCCGAGGGAGACGGTCCTGTAAATGCGCTGGACTTCGCCATCCGCAAGGCCCTTCTGCGTTTCTACCCCGGACTCAAGGATATTTCCCTGGTGAATTATAAAGTGCGCGTACTGGAAGAAAACCGGGGCACCGCGCCAAAGTGCGGGTTCTCATCCAGAGCACCGACGGAAAATCCATCTGGGGCACCGTAGGGGTTTCGGAAAATATCATTGAAGCAAGCTGGCAGGCTTTGACCGACAGCATTGTATACGGTCTGTTCTGCGCCCCGGGTAAATCGGTGTAAATATTCCAAAGTGGATCAGGACGCGTTCCTACACAATGACGACAATAATTTTAAATTGGATAATAAAACAGACAGCTTTTGTTATACTATAGCTGTCTGTTTTTATTCATCATCCGCCTATTTTAGCAGGATTTAAAAAGCCGGGGGCAAACGTGAAATTTTCAGGTTATACCTTACTTACCTTGTTTTTCGCTGCCGGGGCCGGGGCCGCCATGGCCATACAGGGCGCCATCAACAGCAAACTCGGCAAGACCATCGGCCTGATTGAATCCGCCATTGTCGTGCAAGCCATCGGACTTATTGCCGGCCTGGCGGCATTCGGCATTTTTTGGATTTATCAAGGCAATTCCAAATTCGCCGCGCTTGGTCAGGCGCCATGGTATTCGTTTCTCGGCGGCTTTCTGGGGGTTCTGATTCTGCTTGGTGTGGTAGCAAGCATTCCGCCGCTCGGGGTAGGAAACGCCACCACCTCCATCGTTGCAGCCCAGCTCCTCACGGCTTTCATCATCGACTGTTTCGGCCTTTTCGGGGCTAAGCCGGTTCCCATTCACTGGACAAAAATATTCGGCCTGTTGCTGATCGCGGCGGGAGCCAGATTGATCCTTTGCAAGTAATGAGTGAAGCAGGGTTTAATTACCAGGCTTTCATGAATGGAGGAATTTAAAAACCGGCCGCCGTTGGCGGCCGGTTTCGGCTTGATTTGCCGGGAAGCGGATTTCCTGTGTCTTACAATTCCTCCATAATGCCTTTATCCTTGACTCTGCTGACTTTCTCCTCCCTGCCGGTAAGGGCGTTTATATAAAGCAGGAATTTATCCTTGTTGAGATCGCCTTTGATCTCATAGCAGAGTTTCTGCTTGAAATCATCTCCAAGGATAATCGCGAGATTGGAAGATAGTATATTCAAATGAGGGCTGCATTTCCTCCTGGCGTCGGCTGGTTTCAAAATGGGTGTAAGGACGCGCCTTGTCTGGCTGAAAGTAAAATAGTTTTCAGCTTCATAACCCAGAAATTCGCTGTTATCCGCCCCGATCTGGAGCTTTATGGATTCGGGATGAATCACCACGTTTTTTTCCTGCCGGGCGAAAATGCAGGTATAAATATTATTGTTTTTTTCCGTATCGAGCAGCTTCATTCCAGAGAAACCGATCCGCGCCAACAGTCTGCGCGCGACACGCACCGCGGTGTCCTTAGTTATCCTGGACTTCCCGGGCAGGCGGGAGCAGAGCATCCAAAGCACGTGCCCGCCCTTACGGCTTACATCCATATATATAGTTTCCCCCGTACGGCCTTTTTTAGGAGTAATAGCTACGGTATAAATGGGAATCGGCAGCTTCAGCCGCGGAGTAATGTTGATCTCCATATTTTTCAGACGGTTCAGTCCGATAAAGTTCCTGGTGATGCGGGCGCACTCCGTCAGTGTAATGTCCCTGCCTCTCAATCCGGCGGGCTTCTCCCCGTAATTCAATTCGGCTCCTTCCAATGTGGGACTTGGAAACCGCTTCATTCCGTCTTCCATCATCATGAAATTTTTTGTCATGGGATTTTGGCGGTACGGATCCCTGTCTTTTAAATTTGCCGCCGCTGTGGACAACTGGCCCACATCGAGCCACCGGTGCTGGCTGTTCAAAAGCTCCGCCTGCATTTCATGCAGCCGGCCGCTTAAGAATTTACACCGTTTCCAAAGATCGGAGAGCCCCTGCCAGTCTTTTTCCGACAGCATCTGCCCGTCCACCCGTTTCTGGACTACCCGGTAGGTAAACGCGGTCATCTGGCTTATAAATTTATCCGTCCTTTCCAAATCCATGTTGGTCAACGGCAGTTGCCCGAGGCTTTGCTGGCATGCGAAACTTTCGCGCCAGACATCCGAAAAGGTTTTCACCATCAAGCGCGGCGAGGTTATGACCAGCGCTTTTGCAGTCAGACTCTCAATACTGTCCACATGGAAGCTGAGATCCTGAAAAGCCCGCTGATACTGGTTTTCCGCCTGGATCTCCCAGTTTCTTCTGGCCCTGTATTGGGTAAAACCCCAGATGCACGCCGCCGCCAGTAAAATGCTTAGAGTCCCAAATATCCATGATCTTCTCATCTTAAACCCTTCCTTTACAGTTTGGATGATTCCCTTTTTTATAAGTTTTGGCTTGATATTCCGGTTGTTTTCCTTCAGCTATTTTGCGCAAAAAAAAGAGAACTATGCTGTTCTCTCATGCTTCAAGATACATATATTGAGCAATTTGCGTTATTATGATTATTTTACGCCTTGCCACTAAATATCGATAGCCTAATGGTAGCAATACACCATATTTAGTGGCAACTTAGTTTAAGGTAACAACGCAATTGCCTTCATGCGCCCTTTATGTTCGATTTTTTACTTATGATACGCCTCCCGGTTAATGATTTTAAACCCCCGGTAAATCTGCTCCAGAACCATCACCCGCATCAACTGGTGGGGAAAAGTAAGCGGAGAAAACGACCAGACCAGCCGCGAAGACGCCAGCACTTCCGGGGCCAGCCCATAGCTGCCCCCGATGGCCAACCCGATCCGGGAACGGCCTGCCGCCGCTTCTCCGGCCAAATACCGCGCCCATCCTTCGGAATCCAGCAGCTTACCCCATCTATCCAGGGCGATCGCCAGATCCATTTTTTTTAATAAAGGAAGTATTCTCTCCCCTTCCTCCCGGATGGCCATTTGTATGAAATGCGGTTTTCTTTCATCCCGGCATATCGCTTCCGGAACTTCCACCACCTCAAGGCGGGAATATATTCGCAAGCGCTTCGCATATTCCCGCTGCGCCGCCCGCCAGTAATCCTCCTTGAGCTTTCCGACGCATATAAGTGTAATCAGCATCGTCTTAGATATTGAACCGGAAATTGATGATGTCCCCGTCCTCCACTACGTATTCTTTTCCCTCCAGGCGGTAACGCCCCTTTTCACGGGCCCCCGCCACCGAACCGCTTTCCCTCATATGGTCATAACTGACAACCTCGGCGCGGATAAAGCCCTTTTCAATGTCCGTATGGATTTTTCCCGCGGCCTTCCTTGCGGGAGTGCCTCGCTTGATGGTCCAGGCCTTGACTTCATCCTCCCCTACAGTGAAAAAGGAGATAAAACCAAGCAGGCTGTAAATGGCCCGCGCCAGACGGTATAAGCCGCTGCTGTCTATCCCCGCATCCTTTAAAAATTCCTGCCATTCCGCTTCGGGAAGCTCCATGATCTCCTTTTCCAGCCGGACGGAAAGATCCACCAGGGGAATTTGCCGCGAGCCGGCATATTTTTTCAGCTCATCTTTTCCCGGATAAGCGGCGTTTTTCCACTGGACTTCATCCATATTCACCGCTAAAAGAACAGGCTTCAGCGTGAAAAAGTCGTAATTCTTCAAAAGCGCTTCCTCCGCGGAATTTACGGCAAAATTGGACAGGCTGTTTTTCTCTTCTAGTTGCTGCTCGAGCCGCTTAAGCAGCGCATGCTCCGCTTCCTGATCCGGACCGGATTTTTTTTGCCCGGCCAGGCGGGACAGCCTTTTTTCCACCAGATCCAGATCCGCGCAAAGCAATTCCGCCTGCAGGATGTCTACGTCTCTTACGGGATTGATGCTTTCCAGCGGATGCGGGATCGGCCCTTCATACACCCGGAGCACCTGCGCCAAAGCATCCGTTTTCCGTATTTCCTGCAAAAATTTGGGGCCGCCTTCCGCTTGCCTGCCGGGAATCAGCCCGGGTATATCCACCAGTTCAATCTGAGCGAAGGTTGTCTTCCTGGGCTTAAATAGACCGGCAAGCCAGCGGACGCGTTCATCCGGCACGAACATGACACCGCTTGCCGCATCGCCTTTGCTGCTGCCCCCGGAGAAATTTCCGGTAAGCATCTGAAAGAGCGTGGTCTTTCCCGTGCCCGGCAATCCTACAAGTCCGATTTTCATGTTTCTTCTTCCCCTCCGCCTAATTTACAAATTGCCTTCAACGGGCACTCCCGGCATTTTGGCCGGGTCCCGCAATATTGGCTGCCTACCTTTACGATCAAAGCGTGATACTCGCTGTAATAGTAAGTATCCTTTTCCGTATGGCGCATAAAAAAATCCTGCAATTCGCGGTAGGACGCATCTGCACGGGTCAGTCCCAGACGATGAAATATGCGCCTGGTATAAGCGTCGATCACAAAAACAGGCTTACAACCGGCGTATAGCAGGATGCTGTCCGCCGTCTCCGGCCCAATCCCCTTGATGGAAAGCAATTCTCTCCGCAGTCGGGGAAGGGGGGCCGAAAGCAGCATCGCCAAGTCCCCCTGGTAACGCTGCCATAAAAATTCCATAAAGGAAAAAAGCCTGCGGGTTTTGTCCCGGTAATAGCGGGTTGAGTAGACGGCCTTTTCCACCATGAGAGGATCCGCCCCTCGCAGCAGCAACGGACATAAGAGTTTATGCCGTTCCAGATTGGCCAGAGCCTTCTCTACGTTTTTCCAGGAAACGGCCTGAGCCAGTATAGCCCCTACGATCATCTCGAAATTGTTCCGGGCCGGCCACCAATTTTGCGATCCCAGCCGGCAATGCATCAAATCGAAGATGTAATGGAGTTTGTCCTTGATCAACATCGGCATTCCCATCCAGTACTTAGTTTCCAAAATAACTATAATTGCATTGGCCAAAGTTTCCGTGTGTCCATTGCGATTGGATGGTATCACAACTCAAAGGCATTTATAAAACTAGGTACCAGCGGCCTATTGATAAAAAAAGCCGCTTTAGGCGGCTTTTTTAGGATTCTGCTTCCGTTTTCTCGGAATAGTTTTTCCCTTTGCGGTTGTAAGGAGTTTCGGTAACGGTGATCATCTCGCACTGCCCTTTGAACACCGCTTTTTCTTCCACTACGAACATGGCCACCTTGACATCGCCGATCAGCTTGGCTGTAGAAGCCAACTCCAGTTTACCCTGGGCTTCCACGTTGCCGTGCAGTTCTCCGGCGACCGTAATGTGTTTGGCTTTGATAATCCCGGTTACTTTCCCGTTTTCGCCAATCACCAAATCGCCGCTGGTGTTGATTTCCCCTTCAAAATTACCGTCGATTCGGATCGTGCCCCCGGCATCAATTTTTCCCGTCACAAAAGTATCTTTCCCGATCAGCGTATCCACATTACCCAGAGATCCGCCGTCTCCGCCTTTTTTGCCTGCGAGCATTGTTAAACCCCCTTATCAGGACGCATCTTCCTTCAGTGCCGGATCTGATAGCGAGATATGTACCAGCCGTTATTCCGGAGCTCCTGAGCGGCTGGGTCTGCGTCCGCCTTTTCATGAACCGGAAAAGCTGTCGTATATAAGGCAATTGCGTACGCAAATTGCTTATATATCATAGCCGGACGCGCCGGCTTTAATTCCATCAAAAAACATTTTACCAGTAAAGATATGGGGCCGGATTGACCGCCCTTCCGCCGATTCTCACCTCATAATGCAGATGCGGACCGGTCGAATGCCCTGTACTGCCGGAATATGCCACCACCGTGCCTTTTTTCACCTTCTGCCCTGGATATACGATGATCCGCGAAAGATGGGCATATACGGTTTTGACTCCGTATCCGTGATTGATTTCCACTTTGTAACCATATCCCCCGTTATAGGCGGCAAAAGTCACCACTCCGTGTGCCGTGGCTCTGACAAGGGTTCCAATCGGAGCATGGATATCTATCCCCATATGGGACCGGTAAGTACGTTTTGTGACGGGATCCAGCCTGCTCCAGGAAAAGCGGGAAGTTATCCGTCCGTAAAGAGGCCAGATGGAAGGGGTGTGATCCACCTGGATGTTTAAGGCGGCCAGGGTTTCTTTCAGAAACCCGGCCTCCTTTTTCTGTCTTTCCAGCTCTTCTTGCAAAACCAGGGCGTTTTCTTTGACTACACTGGCCCTGATGATTTTGCTTTGTTCTTTTCTGACACTTTTTAAGATAACCGCCCTTTCCCTGCCAAGTCCAAAACTCAATCCGCGGCTGGGAAGCGAGAATTTCCGCCCGGTTTTCCTGCTGAGATTCTCTGCGGAATCATACAGTTTCCTATACTGTTCTTTCAGGATAGCCAGATCTTTGTTTACGATCTCCTGTTGCTTTATGGCCGGGGCTATAGAATTGTTCTGTTTTCTCAAGTCATCGTTCAAGTTTTTTAAATCCAGCGCATGTTTAAGTGCATAATTGTATGTGCAAAACATGTAAAGATTATAGCCAAATAAACAAAGCGTTATCAACAATACAATCGCCAACAGCCCCAGGGTACAGGTAAAACTCTTCGGATTTCCGTGATACTGCGGGACGATCATAAAGGTAACGCTCTTTTTTTTCTTCTTTTTCCATTCCTTTAGGAACTTTTTGAATCCCATAACTTTATACCCCGTAAAAATGATGCCTGACCATTATACCGGAATTCAATGTAGTAAGCCAGGACGATCGCGCCCAGGATCATATAATCCTTTATAAATAAAAAGAAAACTGCCGTATTTGTATATTTCTCCAAATTATCCCGAAATTCCTTCTAATTTTAAAATTTTCCGGTTTAATTTGCTTAAACTTACCAGAAATATTAATTTTTCATCGCGGGGCTGCTTAAGGGACACGCCGTTCCGGGATTTATTTGTCCCTGCTCAGAAATCCGCTTATTAACTCCATCACTTCCCGGAACGACAGGTTCCTCTCCTTGGCGATTCTACTGCAATCCTCATATTCGGGGACCCGGCGGCAGACTTTCCCGTGGAAATACGCGTATTTCACCCGCACCGGCCCATACGGCGTACGGATTTCCTTGATCTCCCTGTCCAGGCTTACCCGATCGATCTCCTGCAGGCGGATCCCGAGAGTCGCCCCTTCCCGGAAAAGCAGGGAGATGATTTCCTGGCGTTTCTCCGGGGAAACCAGAATGGAAAGCATGGTCCCAGGCCGATTTTTTTTCATTTGTATGGGGGTAAGGTAAACATCTAACGGTCCTGCTTCCCAGATTCTTTCCAGCAGATACCCGCAAGCATGTCCGGGCAAATCATCAAGGTTGGTCTCTAAAAGCAACAGTTTTTCTCCGGGCGCCTGCGGGGCGTCTTCCCCGATGAATAGACGTAGATAGTTCGGTGTCAAGGTTTTGCGAGATCCGCTACCATAGCCTATTTTCTCCCAGCGGCCCAAAGGCAGTTCCCCGAAACCGGATGCCAGCTTCCTGATCAACACCGCTCCCGTCGGTGTAAGGAATTCCCCCTCCTCATCCCCGGCATAACATGGTATGCCTGCAGCAAGCTTTGCTGTGGCAGGAGCAGGCACCGGCATACTGCCGTGATCGCACCTGATCATGCCTTTACCCGTCCTGACAGGGGAGCATGTTACGCTGCCGATTTCCAGCGCGGCAAATCCCGCCAACGTACCTACAATATCTATGATGGTATCCACTGCGCCGATTTCGTGAAAATGCACCTCTTCGACGGATACTCCATGAACCTCCGCTTCAGCCTCGGCAAGAATGGCAAAGGCATCAAGAGCTTCTTTTTTCACCCGCTCCGGCAGCCGGCAGGAAGATAACAGGGCTTGGATATCCTTCAATGTGCGCACCGGGCCGGCGGGTGACGCCGCAATATTGAGATGGGTGGTACGCACCCCCTGGACATGCACTGTCTGCTTTTCCAAAGCATACGACCCGGAGGGAAGATCAAGTTTGGAAAGAATTTTTTCCAGTTCTCCGAAATCCCATCCGGCGTCTACCAGCGCGCTCAAGAACATGTCTCCGCTGGCTCCGGCCGTGCACTGCAAAAAAGCTTTTTTCATGGTTTTTCTCCGATTCTGTTGATAATATGTGCTAAATATCCGGCGCCGAAACCATTATCTATATTTACCACGCTTACACCCGCAGCGCAGGAATTCAACATGCTCAACAATGCGGCCAGCCCATTGAAACTGGCTCCATAACCCACACTGGTGGGGACGGCTATCACCGGAGACTTAGCCAATCCCCCGATTACGCTGGCCAATGCACCCTCCATGCCGGCCACCACCACAATCACCCTGGCCCGGGTAATGTGTTCCAGGTGATCCAGAAGGCGGTGCAATCCCGCTACGCCCACATCGTAAAGCTTTGTCACTTTGCTTCCCAATACGGAAGCCGTAACCACGGCTTCTTCAGCCACGGCCAAATCCGCGGTGCCGGCGGAGATCACCAACACATCGCCGCTTAAATCCGGCGCCCGGTGCTGGAAAACGATCATGCGCGCCAACATATGATATTGTGCCTGGGGACATTCTTTTTTGACATGCTCATATAAATCCAAGGTGGCGCGCGTAGCCATAACGCTGCGATTTAAAGCGGATAAACGCCGGAAAATTTCCCCCACCTGTTCCGGAGTTTTGCCCGGGCAATAAACAACCTCCGCCGCTCCCTGCCGCAGGGACCGGTGATGATCCAACTTGGCAAAACCCAAATCTTCATACGGCAGGGTACGCAATTTCGTCAGCGCGCCTTCCACACTGATTTCGCCTTTTTTTACCTGCTCTAATAAAATCTCTATCTTTTGCGTATCCAAGTTTTCTCCTAGAGCAATTTGCGTTGTTATGATAATTTTACGTCTTGCTACTGAACATCGATCCTAATGGAAGATATACACTATTTTAGTGGCAAGACCTTGAATTAAGGCAACAACAAATCGCCTTTCCTAAGATTGGCATGACTTTGCCGCCGGGCTAAATTGACACGCGAAAGTTGAGTGATTATAAAACCAATTCCACGATCCTTTGCAGATCCTCTTCAGAATAGAACTCTATTTCAATAAATCCGGACTTTTCTTTTGCGTTTTTCGCCCTGAGAGCCACCTTTGTCCCGAATTTATTACGCAAACTCTCTTCAATCTCCTGCCATTCGATAGGCAACAATAGATCCGCCGGCTTTTCCTTTTTTACTTTTGTTTCACGTGAAACATTTGCATCTGCATATTTCCGGGCCAATTCCTCCGCCTGGCGTACGGAAAGATTTTTTTGGACGATCAGGTTGCTGGCCTCCACTTGCTGTTCCGCCGTGGGAATGGCCAACACCGCGCGGGCATGGCCCATGGAGAGTCCGCTTTGCAGGACCAGATTTTTGACCTGTTGGGGCAGGTTGAGCAACCGCAAGAAATTTGTTACCGCCGAACGGCTTTTGCCCACCCTTTTGGCGATCTCCTCCTGGGTGAGATGAAAATCGTCTATTAACCTCTGATAGGCTCCGGCGGCTTCCAAGGGGTTGAGATCCTCTCTTTGAAGATTCTCGATTAGGGCGACTTCCATCATTTCCTGATTGGAAAGATCTTTGATCATCGCCGGCACCTTGCTGAGGCCGGCCATTTTTGCCGCCCGCAGGCGTCTTTCTCCTGCGATCAATTCATAGCGAAGCCCCTGTTGCCTGACCAGGAGCGGCTGCAACACCCCATGCTCAATAATGGAATTTTTCAATTCCTCCAATTTTTCTGCGTCGAATTCTTTGCGAGGCTGGTATGGATTGGAGACGATCTGTTCGACGTCGATTTCCTGGGGTTTCCCTTCCGCCTCCTCGTTGATCTGGGGTAAAAGGGCGCCTAGTCCCTTGCCGAGTCCACGGGGTTTATCCACACCTGATCACTTCCTTTGCCAACAAGTGGTATGCTTCCGCACCCTTGGATTTTATATCGTAGAGGTTGATGGGCAAGCCGTAACTCGGTGCTTCGCTTAAACGGATGTTTCTGGGAATAATGCTTTTATAGACCTTGTCCGGGAAATATTTCTGCACCTCGTCGATAACTTGCTGGCTTAAATTGGTGCGACTGTCGTACATTGTTAAAACCACACCCTCGATAGTCAGCGCGGGGTTGGAATATTTTTGCACCAGTTGAATGGTTTTCAGCAGTTGAGTAAGGCCCTCCAGGGCATAAAATTCACACTGGATCGGGATGATTACGGAATCAGCGGCAGTAAGGGCGTTCAGGGTTAAATTACCAAGGGACGGCGGACAATCGATCAGCAGATAATCGTAAAATTCCTTTACGGGCTCCAGCGCCCTTTTTAAAATCTGCTCCCTGGCCATCATTCCCACCAGTTCGTTTTCCGCCCCGGCCAGCCGGATGGTGGCAGGCAAAATCGACAGATTTTTGACGTGGGTATTGATCAGGACCTCCTCCGCTTTGACGTCATTGATCATCACTTCATAGATGCACTGTTTGAGATCGTTTTTCTTGATGCCGAATCCGCTGGTGGCGTTTCCCTGGGGGTCGCAATCCACGATAAGCACCTTTTTGTCCTCGCCGGCGATATATGCTCCAAGGTTTACGGCGGTAGTGCTTTTCCCCACGCCGCCTTTTTGATTGGCTATGGCGATCGTTTTACCCATGCCCATTACCTCTCTTTCATCCTTCGCATTTTAGTTCGCGATCAAATTTATTCTTCCTTCATTTAAAGTTACAACGGCCGTTTCTCCGGAATTCCCGGGCGCCTGGGGTATTTTTCCGGGGAAGGGCCGTCCTTGCGGAGCAGCCAAAGTTCCCTTCTTCCTTCGCCCGGCAGTGTATAACCGACAGTTTTTTCCAAACAACAATGCAGTTCCTGCATAGCGCCGGCCGCGGCTGCGATCTCTTCTGCCTGCTGAGGAGTTTTCATAGCCGCCAGGCGCCCCCCGATTTTTAATAAGGGAACTCCAAGTTCCACCAGGATGGATAAACAGCCGACCGCCCGGCTTACCACCAGGTCCATCCGTTCCCGGAATTCGTCCATGCGGGCCAGCTCCTCTCCCCGCACCGCCAAGCAAGCGGCATTGATAATCCCCAGAGTTTCAACGGCTTTACGAACCTCTTCCACTTTTTTACGGCGGGAATCCACCAGAAAAAAGCGGGTTTCCGGATAAAGCACCGCCAGGGGCAGGCCGGGGAATCCGCCTCCAGTGCCAAGATCCACCGCCTTCAAAAAATCCGGCCGCCAGATCAAGGCCAGGCTGGCGCAGTCCAAAATATGCTTGCCCCATATTGCCTCAGGGGCGCAGATGGAGGTCAGGTTGGTTTTTTTATTGGCTTCCTGAAGCCAGGCTGCGATAATCCGCAGTTTTTCCTCCTGTTCCCCGGAAAACGCCGGCTTAAAAAGCGGATGTTTATCAGCCGTCACGACACGGATCACCGCCTTTTTCTCCCTTTCGCCGCGCCAGGTAAAGGAGCAGCATATTAAGGTCGTTGGGATTAACACCCGGGATTCGGGCGGCCTGCCCCAGCGTTGCGGGTTTGACGCAGGCCAGCTTTTCCCGGGCTTCTCTGGCGAGATTTGTACAGACTGTATAATCGAAATCCTCAGGAATGCCCCTTTCCTCCATTTTTCGCAGGCGCGCGGCGAGATCCTGCTGTTTTTTCAGGTATCCGGCATATTTGATCCGCTGTTCGGCCTCGAGCAAATCCGCTTCATTCAATAGGGAAGGACAGGGATCATATTTCCCCAGATCCCGGTAGGTGTGGGTTCCCCTTTTCAGGGCGGCTTCGATAGAGAGGTTGCGCAGCGGTTCGTCATCCGCCCCGGCATCCGGGGGCAGGGAGAGCGAGGTTCTTTCCCAGCGGGCGAGTTCCCGCTCAATGCGCTTCCCTTTATCAATAAAGGATTTATAATCCCGGTCCGGGAGCAAACCCCACCGGTGGCCTTTTTCGCTAAGCCGGAAGTCCGCGTTGTCGTGCCGCAAAAGCAGGCGGAATTCCGAGCGGGATGTGAGCATCCGGTAAGGTTCATCCACCCCCTTGGTAACCAGATCATCGATCATAACTCCCAGATATCCTTCATCCCTCCGGATTTTCAAGGGCTCTTTTCCTTTTACGTAAGAGGCGGCGTTGATCCCGGCGATCAGCCCCTGGGCGGCGGCTTCCTCGTAACCCGAAGTCCCGTTAACCTGGCCGGCGGAGAAAAAACCAGGCAGGTGCTTTGCCATCAATGTGAAATCCAATTGGGTGGACTCTAGGGCATCGTATTCAATGGCATATCCTGCTCTTAAGATCCAGGCGTTCTCCAGGCCCGGAATGCTTCGGACCATTTCCCATTGCACATCTTCAGGAAGGCTGGTGGATAAGCCCGCCAGATATATTTCCGCAGAATTTCTCCCTTCCGGTTCTATAAAAACCTGATGCCGGGTTCGATCGGGAAACTGTACCAGCTTGCCTTCAATGGAAGGACAATAGCGGGGGCCTATCCCGGTAATGGCTCCGGAAAATAGGGCGGCCCTGTGCATGTTTTCCCTGATGACGGCATGGGTTTTTTCGGTGGTATAGGTGAGCCAGCACGGCTGTGCTGCGAAAACAGGAAACTCCTGATAATAAGAGAAACCGCCGGTTCGTTGGTCTCCCTCCTGCAAAATCAACCGCCGGTAGTCAACGCTGTTAGCGTGAATCCGGGGCGGGGTGCCCGTCTTTAGCCTTTTCAGGCGGAAACCGAGACATTCCAGGTAAGGAGGCAGCAGGCTTGCGGGGGCAAATCCCTGCGGTCCAGAATCGTATCGCAGTTCTCCCTGATAAATCCTGCCCCTTAAGAATGTGCCGGCGGCCAGAACAACCGCGCCGGTTCGGAAAGAGATTCCGGATCGTATTTTGATCCCCGCAATCCTGCCGTTTTCCGTATGAATTTCACAGGCCTCGCCTTGGAGCGTACGCAAATTTTCAATGGCGTCCAAGGCTTTTCGCATGTTGATATGATATAGATGCTTGTCTGCTTGCGCGCGCAGCGCCTGCACGGCCGGGCCCTTGCCCGTATTGAGCATTCGCATCTGAAGATAACTGCGGTCAATGTTTTTTCCCATCTCTCCGCCCAAGGCATCGATCTCCCTGACCAGGTGCCCTTTGGCAGGGCCTCCGATGGAGGGATTGCACGGCATGAAGGCTATATTATCAAGGTTGAGGGTTAAAAGCAGGGTACGGCAGCCCAGCCTGGCGGCAGCCAGCGCGGCCTCGCAGCCGGCATGCCCGGCCCCGATTACGGCCACATCATAATGATCCATGCCATACCTCCTAGAAAATAAGGTCAGGAATTTATATCTCCTGTTTTAATAAAACCGGCAACACCTGCCTGTCTTGTTCGGAAAGCCCCTGGATCCTCAGCGCTTTGGCCAGGGTGCGTGGGGAGAATTTCTCCAGAAGCTGCCTGCCCGCAGGGGACAGGCTATTAAGCCCGTCCCATCTTGCGAGATCAGGTATGGCCACCTTTTCCAGTTCCTCTTCTCTCCTGCGGAGGCTGTCTTCACGTTGGCGGTATCCTTCAAATTTTAACTCCGTTTCTATTTTACGCCTTATTTCGAAAGACAATGCAGCGAATTTGGGGTCGAGGGCGGCCACGGCTTCCTGTGAGATTTCCGGACGCATCAACAGCGCCCTGAAGGAAACAGGACGGTTGATTGCGATTCCCTGGTCCGCTAAAATCCGTGTCTCTTCCCCCCCTGCATTTCGTTTTGCGAGTCGCGTGAATTCGCTTTTTATTTCCCGCGCTTTAAGTTCAAAAGCATCGAATTCCTCCGGGCTGATGAGCCCAATCGCCTTCCCCAGGGGCAGCAGCCTTTCATCCGCAGTATCATGCCGTAAATGCAGACGGAAATCGGCAAAGGATGTCATCATCCGGTAGGGCTCCTCGTGATCGCGCAGGGTCAGGTCATCGATCATTACTCCCAGATACGCCTCCGTGGGGGACAGGATCGCAGGCGGAACCCCTTTTAATTTTCTGGCTGCATTTATTCCGGCCCATAATCCCTGCGCCGCCGCTTCCTCATAACCTGAAGTGCCGTTAATCTGCCCTGCGGTAAATAATCCGGGGTATTTTTTGTTTTCCATCCAGGGATGCATCTGCCAACCCGGCAGGTAGTCATATTCCACGGCATAACCGGGCCGGAGCAGTTCGGCGTGCTCCAGGCCCCTGACGGTCCGTACTATCTCCCCCTGGATCTCTTCGGGCATGGCGGTGGTAAGCCCCAGGGCATACAACTCCTCTGTATGCCGGCCTTCCGGCTCCAAAAAAACCAGGTGATCCGTCTTTTCCGGAAACCTCAAGACCTTGCGGTCTATGGAAGGGCAGAAACTGGGACCATGGGTGCGGATCATCCCGCTCTTGATTGGCGAATAAGCCAGCTTGTCCCGGATCAGCCTAACGGTTTCCGGGGTCGTTGCAGTCCACCAGCAAGGCTTCTGTGTCAACTCCTCCCGAGGGGCGCGGAAGGAAAACTGCCATGGCCGCGGATCAGGAGCCTGGCTGTTTAATTTGCCAAAATCCACCGTACGCCCGTCCAGCCGCGGCGGTGTTGCCGTCTGAAAACGCCTGACCTCCAGGCCCAGATCCTTGAGATGTGCCGCCAGTTCTGCGGAGCATGGTTCTCCCTGCCGCCCACCCGGCCAGGTCTTGTCTCCGATCACGATCTGGCCGCCGAGAAAAGTGCCGGTTGCCAGGATTACCGCTTCGGCGTCGATTTTTACGCCTGTTTGCAGAAGAACGCCCCGAATCTTTCCCCCGTTAAATAATAATTCGGTAACCATACCCTGCCGGATGAAGATGTTTCCGGAGCCGAACAGATAGGAGAGCATTATGCGCTGGTAAAGCTTCTTATCCGCCTGAGCGCGCAGGGCCTGCACCGCCGGTCCCCTGCTTTCATTAAGCAGCCTGATGTTAAGATATGAACGGTCGATGGCCATTCCCATCCTCCCGCCCAGCGCGTCGATCTCCCTTACCAAATGGCTTTTGGCGGCAGGTCCTCCTATGGCCGGATTGCAGGACATCGCCGCAATGGAATCCACGTTTATCGTCAGCAGGCAGGTTTTACATCCCAAACCTGCGGCCGCCAGCGCGGCCTCGCAGCCGGCATGCCCTCCCCCCACCACGATCACATCAAAATCCGGCAAGATAAACCTCCTTTGCAGTAAACAGTGATCCGTAATCAGTATCACCGATCCCTGTTCCTTTTATGGTTGTTGATGATCGATTACTCTTCACTGCTTATTGAATATCACTTTCCTATGCAAAACCTGCTGAAGATCTGATCCAGCAATTCAGAGGTGAAGGTTTTGCCCGTCACTTCGCCCAGACTCAACAGGGAGGCCTTCAAATCCACCGCCACCAAGTCTTCGGGCAACCGCTGCTTTATGGAGGACAGGGCTTCCCCCAGGTGTTGCCTGGCCTGTTCCAGCAATGCGGCGTGCCTTGTATTGGTAAGAATGAGGTCTGCGGCGCCGCTTGCCTTCATCGTTCCGATTTCCTTCAATATGGCGGACTTTAAACACTCAAGGCCTTGGCCTTTCAACAGGGAAACGGCCGCCACCGGGATCCCCGGGAGCAGCGCCCTGACCTCATCCTCCCCCAGTCTTCGGGGTAGATCCGTCTTATTCAGCACCGCCACCACCCGCCGTCCTTTCAACAAAGCGCCGATGTCCCTGTCCTCCTCGGTCAACTCCTCCGAGGAATCCAGTACAAAAAGAACCAGTTCCGCCTGGGCCAGACACCTCCTCGCTTTTTCCACGCCCATCCTTTCCGCCGGTTCGTCTGTCTCCCGTAAACCGGCGGTATCGGTTATCCTTAGAGGTATTCCTTCCAGATTGACGGTTTCTTCGATAGTATCCCGGGTGGTTCCCGGCGCCGGCGTGACAATGGCCCTTTCTTCCTGAAGGAAATAGTTGAGCAGAGAAGACTTCCCCACATTCGGCCTGCCGATTATCACCATACCAAGACCTTCTCTTAAAATCCTTCCATGACCGGAAGTCTCAAGCAGTCTATCCAATTCATCCATAATCCGGATCAAATCCTTTTCCATCTCCCCGTACATCACCCCCGGGATTTCGTCCTCCGGAAAATCGATGGCCGCTTCAAGCTGGGCCATATAAGCGTATAAGCGCTCTTCGCAGGCCGCAAGTTTTTTACTCAGTGCCCCATCAAGCTGCTTGATTGCGCTCCCGGCCGCAGCGTCGCATTTGGCCCGGATGAGATCGATCACGGCCTCAGCCTGGGAGAGGTCGATCCGCCCGTTTAAAAAAGCCCTTTTCGTAAACTCCCCCGGCAGGGCCAGGCGGGCTCCGCAGGAAAGCACCTCCCCCAGGATTTTTTTCATGACGAGGATGCCTCCGTGAGCATGGATTTCCAGCACATCCTCTTTGGTGAAAGACCGGGGGGATTCCATCCAGACAAACATCACTTCATCGATGACCTCTCCGCTTCTTCCGACAAACCGGCCGTATTGAAAGATGTGCGGCTTGAATATGGGGATTTTGCCTCCTGTTCTCAGGAGTTTTGTTCCGATTTCCCTGCTTGCAGGTCCGCTGGTTCTTACAATGCCTATGCCACCCTCCCCAAGAGGGGTGGCTATAGCGGCGATTGTATCTTTCTCCATAACTCATCCTCCCGGCGGGCGATTTCTCCCGGACCACGACCGCTTCGACAGACTTTAACGCCCATGTAATAAAAAGAAAATCAGCCTGGCTGATTTTCGGAGTTTGTTGCGCTGGCAAGAATATTATTACGTTTTAATTAAAATACGGCAGGAAACGGTTATTCGTTTTCCGGTGAAATAATCACCCTGCGGTAAGGATCCTCTCCCTCGCTGTACGTGAAAATGCCTTTCGCGTTCTGCAGCGTGCAATGGATTATTCTTCTTTCGTGGGGAGGCATGGGTTCCAGTACGGTTTTCCGGTGGTTCCGCCGGACCTTGTCCGCCAGGCGCAGCGCTAGTTTGGTAAGAATCTCCTCCCTCTTGGCCCGGTATCCTTCCACGTCGACCAGGATCCGCACTTTCTGTTCCAGGCCCCGATTGGCGGCCAGGTTGACCAGGTATTGCAACGCATCCAGCACCTGCCCGCGCCGCCCGATGATCAATCCCAGCGTTTTACCCTTTATGTTCATCCTCACCAAATTTTCCTCGACGCTTGTATCCACCGCCGCGGTGATCCTGACCTCTTCCAGGATGCGCGTTATAAGGGAAAGGCCTCTTTTTTCCGCCAGTTTGCTTTCAGTCATCTCCACCCGCACCTTATAATGTCTGGCGTTGAGAAAACCCAGGAATCCCTTGCCGCCCTCCTCCACAACCTCATAAGGAATGCTTTCCGGCTCCAGATGCAGTTCCTTGGCCGCCTCCGCCAGAGCCTCATCCACGGTTTTACCTGTTTTTTCCAATTGGACCATGCGTTCACCTTCTTAAGCATTAAGCCTTCGTTCTTTTTTTCGTAAGATACGTCTGCCCGATGGTCAGCAGATTGCTGATCACCCAGTACAGCCCCAAACCTGCAGGCAATTTCAAGGTGAAGATGCCGATAAATACCGGAAAGAAAATCAAAAGAAATGTGTTTTGCTTTGAACCCTCCTCCGGCATGATGATCTTTTGCTGCCAGTATGTGGTGGCTGCGGAGAGGACCGGAAGCAGGATTTTAAGCCCCCCGTAATCATTGTTCATCAGGTTGACGCCGTAAAAGATCGCCGCTTTGAGCCCCAGATACTTTTTGGGATCGCGAAGTATGGCGAAGATGCCGTATAAAATCGGCAGTTGTAAAAGCATGGGGAGGCAGCCGATAAAAGGATTGATTTTATGCTCGGAGTATAATTCAAGCAGTTTACGCTGCTTCTCCTCCGGGCGGTCCGCATATTTTTTTTCGATTTCCTGCCTTTTCGGCTCGATCTTCTTGATCTCTTCAGCGAATTTGTTCTGTTTGGCAGTGAGGGGATAAAGAACCAGCTTGATCAGCACGGAAAAAATAATGATGCTCCAACCAAAACTGCCGGTAAGGTTGAAAATGTAACGGAAGATATCTGCGATAAAGTCGGTTATAAGGCCGATAACCTTCACACCCTTTCTTTTTAAGGAACCGGATCATATCCACCCCGATGCCACGGATGGCATCTCGCTATCCTTTTTAACGAGAGCCGGACTCCCTTCACGGTCCCGTATTTTTTGACGGCGAGAAAGGCATATTCCGAACAGGAGGGTATAAACCGGCAGGTACTGCCTTTCATCGGTGAAATTATTTTTTGATATATTCTGATCAAAAAAAATATTAGAACCTGCAATGGTTCCTCCTGGTTATGCGCGACATCTACCTTCTTTGTAAATCCCGGCATTCTTGAATAAGCACCTGACCCTCAAAAGCAACTCCTCGAATTTCAACTTCTTTATCGTCCTGTTACCCAAGATCACTATATCGATTCCTTCTTTTATATCCGGTAAAATAAGGCGGACGGCCTCCTTCAAGCGCCTGCGCATCCTGTTTCTTTCCACCGCGTTTCCCTGTCTTTTGCTGATACACCATCCGAACCTGGTTTTTCCCTCCTGGCCCGGTAGAATTATCATCACAAGTCCCTTGTACGCATATTTACGGCCGGAAGAGAAGAGCGCATTGAATTCCGCGTTCTTTTTGATGGTCGGTACCTGTGTCATAATCAAGCAGAAAGGACGTGCCTTCCCTTTGCCCGACGCCGCGCCAGCACTTTACGCCCGTTTTTCGTACTCATTCTCTGTAAAAAACCGTGATCTTTTTTTCTTTTCCGGTTGTTCGGCTGAAAAGTCTGCTTCATTTTTTTCCTCCCAATTATGAAGAAATGCGTATCTATCCCACGCCGTACTTTTTTACCCCGGAGATTCCCTTGCTCCAGGATCGGTATGGGGCGAAAGGTAAAATATTACCTTTAAATTATAATCATGTCCCATTTGGGTGTCAAGCTGTTTCTTTCACGGGGATTTTGACGCACGATTAAAGAACCTTCTTCTTTTTAAGTCCGACGTTGGTAAAACATACAGTTTTTCCTCAATGCCGTTGTTGCCAAATTTTTTTCCGTCTGATATTATATAAGAGAATTTTATAGTCAATAAACAGACATTCCATTTTTATTTTGTAGAGTCATGTTCAAGCATCGGGTAAAACAAACAGGATTCTTCTGTCCATACCGCCGTGAATCGCTATACATCTGCTTTTCCTTTTTCCCGTTCCTGGCGGCGTTTTTTCAAGGCGGATAGTTTTCCACAGGTTGTGGATATAAATGTGGATAATTTTAACCGCCTTTTCTTCCGCTTTTTGTAAAAAAAACCTTGATTTGCTTGATACAGCATTTGTGGATATTTTTTTTTCCCCCTGATTTGCCTGTGGTTTTAAAACTATTTTTTTACGAAAAGCCTAATTTTATCCACAAGTCTTTTTTTCAGTTTGCTTCGCTGATAACTGTTCATCGCCGCCGGGAGGTTTTTAAAATGGATACAGCCGTGTCACATCTTTGGCAAAATGTTCTGGATGTCCTTAAGGAAAAAGTCAGCAAACCGAGTTTTGAAACCTGGCTTAAATCCGCCAGGGCCGTAGCCCTGGAAAACAGTATTTTAACCATAGAGGTACCCAATGAATTTACCCGGGACTGGCTTGAGAACAGGTATTCCCCCTTGATCCAAACCATAGTCTCGAACCTCTCCCGGGAAGAAATCCAGCTTTTGTTTATTTCGGTAAACAGCGAAAACCGGCACCTTCCTTCCCCTATTCCGCAAAATATGCCTCTAGCCAAAGAGAGCTCCCCTCAGGCATCGGTCTTTAATCCGAAATATTCCTTTGAAAATTTCGTGATCGGAGACGGAAACCGTTTCGCCCAGGCCGCGGCTCTGGCTGTGGCGGAAGCGCCCTACCGGGCATACAATCCGCTTTTTATTTACGGCGGAGTGGGTCTAGGAAAAACCCACCTCATGCATGCGATCGGACAATATGTCCAGGAGCATCACAAAGAGTTGAAGGCGGTATACGTTTCCTCCGAGAAGTTCACAAACGAACTTATCAACGCTATTCGCGATCACAAGACCCAGCATTTCCGGGAAAAATACCGCACCGTGGATGTCCTGCTGGTGGATGACATCCAATTTCTCGCCGGCAAGGAAAGCACCCAAGAGGAATTTTTCCATACATTTAATTCCTTATACGACGCCAATCGCCAGATCATCATCTCCAGCGACAGGCCGCCAAAGGAAATCCCCACCTTACAAGACCGGTTGCGCTCCAGATTTGAATGGGGCCTAATCACCGATATACAGGCCCCGGATCTGGAAACCCGCATCGCTATTTTAAAGAAAAAGGCCCAGGCGGAGAACTGGGTGATCCCGGATGAAGTCTTATCAAACATTGCCAACCAGATTCAAACCAACATCAGAGAACTGGAAGGAGCCCTTACCCGGATAATCGCATATTCCTCCCATCAGAACAAACCCATCACCCTGGATCTGGCGAAAGTAGCCTTAAAGGATCTTTTCTCCTCCAATCAAAACAAGCCTTTGAATCTTAACGACATACAAGTTATGGTGGCGGAGTTTTATTCCCTGGAGCCGCAGGAACTTCTCGCGAAAAGAAGACACAAACTCATCAGTTTCCCAAGGCAAGTCGCCATGTATCTCGCCAGGGAACTTACGGAGCATTCCTTTCCGAAAATCGGAGAATTTTTCGGCGGCCGCGATCATACCACCGTCATACATGCCTGCGAAAAAATATCAGCCCTGTGCAAAACCGACCGCGATGTGGAAGAAACCATCAAAGGCCTCGTCACCAAATTACAAAACAAAAAAAATTAATTTTATAAGCCGGCGTTCCGGCTTTTCCGGCTGTTTATTTCTTGTGTTTTTTTTGTGCATTTTGTGTGGAGTATATTTCTCCACATTCCATTGCCGAATGTTGGTTTTGTGAATTATGTGGAAATCTTATTTTTATCCCCAAAATTATACAAAATTCTTTTCTTCTATCCCGTTGAAAAAATGACGCTTATCCACTATTTTTTCTATACTACTACAACTACTATCTTTATTATATTTAAAAATTAATTAATAATATTCTTTGCTGTCAATAAATATGTTTTTCCTTGCCAATTGCTCCCTTATAAGAGCAATTTGCGTTGTTATGATAAGCTTACGTTTTGCCACTAAATATCGATAGCCTAATGGTAGCCCTACACTATATTTAGTGGCAAGACTTGAATTAAGGTAACAACGCAATTGTCTTTATAAAAGACACGATAAGGAGGAATCATGATGAAATTTTATTGTGCACAGGAAAAATTGGGACAAGCTTTGCAAATAGTCTCCAGAGGCATACCCAACCGATCCACCCTGCCGATTTTAAGCGGTATTTATCTTGAATATCAAGAAGGTGCTTTACTGTTGCGCACTACGGACTTGGAAATAGGCATGGAAATTACTCTTTCCGACATCGAAGGAGAGCAGGAGGGAGCGGTGGTGGTTTCCGGAAAGCGGCTGGCGGATATCGTGCGTTTTTTGCCCCAGGAGCAAGTCGCTTTTTCCTTCGATCAGGAACAGAATCAGGTTTTCCTACGGACCAGGCGATCCTCTTTTCAGCTTCCGGTGCTTCCTGTACAGGAATTTCCTGCGCTGCCCGACATAAAAAGCGAGATCAGCTTCAAGATCGCGGCGGGGACCTTGAAGGAAGGTATCAGAAAAATGATATACGCCACCCTGCCTGATGATATCCGGCCGTATTTAACGGCGGTTCTATTTGAACTGACTCCGGGGTTCATAAAGCTTGCGGCAACTGATATCAACCGGCTGGCGCTGGAGACGTTTCCTTTAGAGGGGATTGAAAAAGGGGGGAAATTTCTGGTTCCTACAAGGGCGCTGCAGGAAATCAACCGGATTGCGCTGAATGAAAACAGGAAAATCGAAGTGGATATTGCTCCGCGGCAGATCAGATTTAAAACGGAAAACCTGGTTTTTATCTCGAGGCTGGTGGAGGCGCAGTTCCCGGAATACGAAAAGGTGCTTCCGAAAAATTTCCAGACAAAGGTTGTGATAAGCAGAATTGATATAATTCAAGCTTTGGAAAGGGTTTCACTGATGGTTCCTTCCGTGAAAATGAACATAACGCGGGATAAAATAGTGCTGGCCACCAATGAACCGGAAATCGGAAAGGCGGTAGAGGAAATCGAATCGGACCGGATCGAGGGGACGGATCTAAATATCGGTTTCAATTCCCGGTTTTTGCTGGAATTTTTAAATGCCGTGGACAGTGAGGAAGTATTAATGAAGTTTACCGGGGAGGAAAAACCGGCGGTGATGGAAGCGGTGGGTTTGGAAAACTATATGTATGTAGTGATGCCCATGAAGATAATATAAATTTGGGGGGTAGCCGGTTGTTTTTGAGCAGGATAACCATGAGAAATTTCCGCAATTACGGCCTGGCTCAACTGGATGCGCATCCAAGGCTGAATCTGATATACGGTTTGAATGCCCAGGGGAAGACAAATCTGCTTGAGGCCATATACCTGCTCGGGGTGGGAAAATCCTTTCGGACCTTGCATGATGAGGAATTGATCAGGCACGGGGAAGAGGTTTTTTATGTAAAAGGAGAGATTTCAGGAGAAGAAGATCTGCAGTTGGAAGTGGGGTATGCGCGGGATCAAAAAAAACAGTTCAGGCAAAATAGGTTGATAGTCCGTAAAACCGCGGATTTTTTTGGGAATCTGCCGCTCGTTCTATTCAATCCCGACGATCTGCAGGTGATCAAGGCGGGTCCGTTCATGCGGCGAAGGCTGCTGGATTTTCACCTTTCCCAGATCTCCGTAAAATACAAGCAGGAGCATGCCAGATATCAGGAAATATTGAAGCAGCGCAACCGGCTTCTCCGGGAGCAATGCGTGAGAAAAATAGATGAAAGCCTGTTGGAGGTTTATACGGAGCAAATGACCCACACAGGAGCTTTCCTGCTTTGGATGAGACTGCACAAAATTCCCCGCCTGCAGGAACTGGCCGGAGGGATCCTGCAAAAAATCTCTGGACGCCGGGAATGCTTGGAACTCGCTTATTTGTCGGGAGATCAAGCGCGGGAAAGCATGTCCTTGGAAGAGACATTGGTTTTTTTGCAGAAAGAAGGAAAAAAAGCGGAGAAAGAAGAAAGGAAAAGGGGATTGACCTTGTTTGGACCGCACCGGGATGAATTAAGCGCCGCCCTGCGCGGACAAGGGGAGTTGCGAACCTTCGGTTCCCAGGGACAGCAAAGAGCGGCGGTACTTGCCTTAAAAATGGCCCTAGTGGAGCTTTTACAGGAAGAGACCGGTAAAAAGCCGCTGCTTTTGCTGGACGACATCCTTTCCGAATTCGACGATGAAAGGCAAAGATTTTTTTTACAGGAAAGCCTTCAGAACGTGCAAACCTTCCTGACTTACGCTTCGGAAAAAAGGCCGCAACTGACGGGAAAAGAATGGAAGACCTTCAGGATCTCCGCAGGCGAGATTTTTCAGGAGGAAACATGAGACCGCAAATAATAGGCGACATTTTTCGCGAATATCTGGACCATTCCCGGCAAGGGACCAGAATGAGGGCAACCATGGCCCTGTATTACTGGCCGCGGATTATCGGCAGACCCTTGTCTGATCAAATAAAGGCGGTGGCGGTACGGAACGGCGTTCTTTATGTAAAGACGGAAAATCCTGTATTGGCCCAGGAGATGGTCCTCTGGAGAACCCATCATTTGAGCGCCCTGCAGAAAAAGCTCGGCAAAGGCGTAATCCGGGAGATCCGGATCTCCATCGGCTCTCTGGAAAAGGATAGTCCCTCTTTTGTTGAAGCGGAAGATTACGGCACAAACGATGAGCCTAAAAGCGAAAAGAAAAATCCGGTGGAACGGTTGAAAGAGGCATGGCGCAGGTTGAACGAGCGCCGTAAAAAAAAGGGATGGCTCTCCTGCCCCGGGTGCGGCTTTCTTTATCCGCCCGGGGGTGCCGGGGCATGTTATTTTTGCAGGGCGAAAAGGGAAGAGGAAAAGATGCGCGAGATCCTGGGTAAAATTGCGCAGGCTCCCTGGGTGGGATGGGAGGAATGGCGCAAGGAAACCGGCTGGACGAGGGAAGCATATAACCTGAGCCGAAAAATTTTGCTGGATCGATGGCGAGAAGAGATCCATTGTTATAAAAAAAGAGTTCCTTCCTCTGAAGAAGAGATGAAAAAATTGAGGGAAACGCTGATGAAATATCTCATGCTTGCGGAAGGAGGGCCCATCGTGGCCTGGCCGAGGGAGAAGGTGCAGCACCTCCTGGGACGGGGGCTTTTTGAACAGTGTTTTTCTAGCGAGGTGATCAAGGATGTATCTTCATCTGGGCAATGAGGTTATGATACCATTGAGGGTGATAATCGGCATTATAAACCTGGAGCAAAGGGAAGAGAAGAAGCTTATTATTAAAAGGCTGGGGGAGAAGCGCGTTTTTGACGATGAGGCTTGTCAGGGGCAGGCTCCCAAATCCGCCGTTTTAACCACTCATAAGATTTATTTTTCCTGCATTTCCCCGCAGACATTGTGTAAAAGGGTTGAAAGGCGGGAGATCTGCGCGGGTAATACGTTTCAAGCCGCGCCAGCGCCGGATCCGAAGCTGGAATAACCGGCGTTTTATAAAATAACATTACATCTGCGTCCGCGGTCCTTTCTAAAGGAAATTGCGTTTACCTTAATGCAAGGTCTTGCCGCTAAATACAGTGTATAGCTACCATTAGGCCATCGATATTTTGTATCAAGACGTAAAATTATCATTAACAACGCAAATTGCTCAAAGCGAAAGGGATAAGGGCGGGGAGGATTTGACATGAATGATGGAAAAAACAATCATACCCGGAACAATCCGTATGATGCAACACAGATCCAGGTGCTGGAAGGTCTGGAAGCGGTCCGCAGGCGGCCCAGCATGTATATAGGCAGCACCTGCGTGCGAGGGCTGCACCATCTTGTGTACGAAGTTGTGGATAACAGCGTAGATGAGGCGCTGGCCGGGGTTTGCAACAGGATCGAGGTAATTATCCGCAGGGACGGCTGGGTCACCACCATGGATAACGGTCGGGGCATCCCGGTGGATATTCATCCCAAGCAGGGTGTCTCCGCCCTGCAGGTGGTTATGACCATGCTGCACGCGGGGGGGAAATTCGGCGGGGAAGGGTATAAAGTCTCAGGCGGGCTTCACGGCGTAGGAGTTTCCGTGGTCAACGCCCTCTCCGAGGTATGCGAGGTGGAGGTCGGATGGAACGATGGGAAGAAGTATTTTCAAAGATACCGCAGGGGCATTCCGGAAGAACCGGTCAAGGTAATCGGACCTGCCGGGGGCACCGGTACCAAGACTTCCTTTTTGCCGGACTCCACCATCTTCGAAACTACGGAGTTCAATTTCGACATGTTGGCGCACCGCCTGCGGGAACTGGCTTTTTTAAACAGCGGCTTGAAGATCATCCTCAGGGATGAGCGCGCGGATAGGGAGGCTGTCTTTGAATACAGCGGGGGACTGGTAGCCTTTGTCCAGCATTTGAATAAAAACAAGGACAAGATTCATGACGACACTGTATACTTCTCCCGCCAGGTGGGGGAAACCTCGGTGGAAACCGCCATGCAGTACACCGACAGTTTCGTGGAGAGCGTCTTTTCCTTCGCCAACAATATCAATACCCATGAAGGGGGGACCCACCTGTCCGGCTTTCGCTCGGCGTTGACCAGGGCCATCAACGAGTACGCCCGCAAAAACAACTGGCTTAAAGAAAGCGAGGCCAGCCTTACCGGCGAAGACGTGCGGGAAGGGCTGACTGCGGTGATCAGCGTGAAACTCCGTTTTCCCCAGTTCGAAGGGCAGACCAAAACCAAGCTCGGGAACAGCGAGATGCAGGGCATCGTACAATCCGTCGTTTATGAGGAATTGACCGGATTTCTTGAACAGAACCCGCAGACGGCCAAAAAGATCGTGGATAAATGCCTGCTTGCCGCTAGGGCCAGGGAGGCGGCGCGTAAAGCCAAGGAGCTGACCAGGCGCAAAAACGCCCTGGAGGTGAGCTCCCTTCCGGGAAAACTCGCGGACTGCTCATACCGGGAACCGGAACTCTGCGAACTGTACCTGGTGGAGGGGGATTCCGCGGGCGGCTCCGCCAAGCAGGGCAGGGACCCGAGGTTTCAGGCGGTGCTTCCCTTGCGCGGCAAGATTTTGAATGTGGAAAAGGCCCGCCTGGACAAAGTATTCGAGAATGAAGAGATCAAGGCGATGATCACCGCCCTGGGCACCGGGGTGGGCGAGGATTTCGAACTGGCCAGGCTGCGTTATTTCAAGGTGATTACCATGACGGACGCGGATGTCGACGGTTCCCATATCCGGACCCTGCTGCTCACTTTCTTTTACCGTTATATGACCCCCCTCCTGGAAAACGGCAACATCTTCATCGCCCAGCCGCCTCTTTTCCAGATAAAAAAGGGGAAAGAGGAGTACTATGCTTACTCCGATGCGGAACTGGCGGACAGGATGGAAGAGATCGGGAAACAGGGAACCGTGATACAGCGGTATAAAGGCCTTGGGGAGATGAACGCCGAACAGCTCTGGGACACCACCATGAATCCTGAAACCCGCACGGTGCTCCAGGTGAAACTGGAGGATGCGGTGGAGGCGGATGAGATCTTCACCACCCTGATGGGCGACAAGGTGGAGCCCCGCAGGGAGTTTATTCAGGACCATGCGCTGGAGGTAAGAAATCTGGATATTTAGTCGGAGACAAAAGACATCCGTTAAGCTATAATAGTTACCCCTACGCCGCCCCCTGATATGGAAGCGGGTATCAAGGCCCAAAAAAGTTTTTCATCCTTGCCAGGATGTCCTTCCGAGGTCTTTTTTACGCGAAACACCCCGGTTGCTGCCGGGGTGTTTTTTTGAACAAAACAAAGTATGGCTCAGGTTACAATTAGTGATTATGACATCGGTTGCTCTTCCATCATGCCCGCCGGAGGGGGCACGGGTATGCATATTTGATCTCCGATGACCAGCCTGTTGGGATCCACGCCCGGATTTGCCGTGATGAGCGCCTGAACGGTCGTGTTGAATCTTTGGGCGATGGAGAAATAGGTATCTCCCGCTTGGATGGTATAGAAAAAGCCGCCGGCGCAAACCGGAGAAGGAGGCGCCACAGGGATGCAAATTTGCTGGCCGATTTGCAGGTTGTTGGGGTTTACTCCGGGATTAGCCGCGGTGATGGCGGCGATAGAGGTTCCATATCTTTGCGCCAATGAAAAGTATGTGTCGCCTGCGGCGATGGTGTATAGAAAACCGTTGGGACACTGTACGGGCGCCGGCGTCGGGATGCAAATCTGCTGGCCGATTTGCAGGTTGCTGGGGTTTACTCCGGGATTAGCCGCGGTAATGGCGGCAACCGTAGTCCCATACCTTCGCGCAAGGGCGAAAAAGGTATCACCGGCCCTGATGGTATAAAGGAAACCCGGGCATTCCGGCTGCGGCGGAGGCGCCACAGGGATGCATATCTCCTGCCCGATGGCCAGGCGGTTGGGATCTACCCCGGGATTGGCTGCCAAAAGGGCGCTGACGGTGGTCCCGAACCTTCTGGCCAGGGAGAAATAAGTGTCGCCGGCCTGGACTTCGTATACGAACCCTCCCGGGCATTCCGGCGGTGTTACGGGGACGGGGATGCAAATGGTCTGGCCGATAAAAAGCGCATCCGGATCGACCCCCGGATTGGCTTCGAGCAGTTCATCCACGGCGATCCCAAACCTGCGCGCCAGTGAAAAATAGGTATCTCCGGCCTGGATCACATATAGTTGGCCGTTGGGGCAATTAATGGACATCTCATTCACCTCTTATTTGAAATTTGGCAACCGCGTTGATCTGTATTCAATATGGCGATTGTCATATTGCTTACGGCATATAATATTATGGACTCCGCCCTGCGGTCACAGGCGGAAGGCACGATTTCGGTGGACAGTGAGCAGCAATCAGCGATAAAGGCGGGGGATGTCCAAAGTAGAGCAATTTGCGTTGTTATGATAATTTTACGTCCTGCCACTAAATATCGATAGCCTAATGGTAGTGGCAAGACCTTGAATTAAGGTAACAACGCAATTGCCTCGATAATTTTACGCCGGTAAACACTGTTACTGATTGCCGATTAAGATCGCTGATTCCGGCTTTGATTGACAATATTTTCCTGCTGTGGTATGATTGTCGTAAATGATTAGGAAAGGGTGGTTGACGTGAAGAGATTATTGGCAGTGGTTTGTGCGGCCGGACTCCTTTTGGCGATGGGCCTTCAGACTTCCGCGGCTCTGAAAGTTTATGCGGGTACTTCCATAAGCGGCGACGTAGAAGGATTGGGCATTTCCATGACCATGGCCACCGTAGAGTTTTCCGATGATACCATGTTATTAGAAGGATCCGTTGGTTTTGGCGGGTATGATGATGATGCCGCAGATAAATTGTCTTTATTGAGCGTGAAAGGCGGATTTCCTGTCGGAGAGGGCATCTACGTGACGGGCGGATATCTTGCCTTCGCGGATATACCGGACGGAACTGCCTGGACATACAACGGATTGACGGTAGGCGGCAAGGCGGTATTTGATCTCACCGATCAGTTCATCCTGTCCGGATTTTATGATTATGTCATAAACCCCACACTGGATGTGGAAGGAAGTGGCAGCGGCGACATGGACAGTTTCAACAGTTACGGCGTTAAGGCTGAACTGGTGCTGGGGGATTCTTTCGGCGCTTATGCGGAATATCTTGCGTATTCCGTAGACTTCGCAGGATTTATTGTGGGCACATATGCATTTACAGAGATCGGCGTGGTCCTTTCTTTTTGATGGAAGCAAGGAGCGTGCCTCAACTTAGGCACGGTAGAGCGTACCTTAATCGGTACGGCCTAGACGCGATTTTCCGAAATCGGTTAGATGTATTTAATCACCGGTTCTATATAATCTGATAGACGTCGGAATCTGTTTTCCTTTTATGTAGAAACCGGTAACAGCCTCCGGCCGGCGATATTTTTATCGTCTTCAGGTTACGACGCTCAGATTCCTAAGAACCCAAGTCATTCTAAAGCTAAGCCGCCAACACCCCGATATTAGAATCAGGAAGTTTTTGAATAAGGGCGCCAATTTGTTGCGGTATCCTTGCCATAACGGCGTATGCCGAAAAGCTTTGCCGAAAGGATGGCTGCCGGTGAAAAGAATATGGACGGCGGTATTTGTCATCAGCCTGCTGCTGGCAGGGGGGGGCCGGTCTTCCGCGGCCGTCAGGATCTCCTATGGAACCACGATTTACGGCAATGTCGAAAAGGGCGACATTTACCTGAGCATGCTTGACGCGGAATATTTGAGCCGGGGAATAGCGCTGGGAGGAAATATCGGCTTCGGCGGCGATAATTACGGCGTAACGGATTTATCCACATTCAGCGTTAAAAGCGGAATAGAGTTTCTGAAAGGCATTTATTTATCAGGCACATATACCTATCTGGAAGTGGATAATCCATTTACATTCGGAACAGGGACGCCCTTTTGTCTGAGGCTCAAAGCTTTTTTACCAGGAATCGAATTTCATTTTAACCTTTCTAGCCGGTTTTCGTTTTCGGGGTTTTATAAAAGCTCCGTCACCGTCAGCCACAATATACTCCTCATCGACAGGGACGCTTTTGAGCTTCATACCTGGGGCATCAAAACGGATTTCGATTTTACGCAAGGCAACGGCGTATACGTGCGGTACCTTGTATATGAGCCCGGCTGTTACGACGACTTTACGCAATTGAAGTTCGTGGAAACCGGTTTTGCCATGTTGTTTTGAAAATGCGGGCGCCCTTTGAAGAAACGAAACTCCCCGCGGTTTGCCGCGGGGAATTTTCATTTTTCAGGCCTTTTTCGCAGGCAGCGGGATCCTTTCAACCCTTGAAGCCGGTGAAGAGCTGTTCTATTTTCGCTTCCACCGGACCGGGATCCTCGAAAACATTTGTGGCTTTGCTATTGGAATCGGATCCGCGTTCATTCAACCGGATATACTCGAGGTAATCGGGATCGGTTATTTTCACGCTGAGCGATCCCTTGCCGGGAAGATTCACTTGAATCTTTTCTCCGACATCGCTTGTCTTATTAAAAACAAACTGATCATCCACCATGCCGCCGAAATATAATCCTGTCTCATCCTGGCAAACTATGCCCACGGGCTTGCCGTTCAACACCTCAAAATAGTATCGCAAAAGCTTCCCTCCCATAAATTTATGCAAAGATCGGCGGTCTATTTTAATATTCTACAAAAAATAAAATGTTCCTACTTTTTTTACTCAACTTTCATACCCTGATTTTAATGCGGCAAAATCATATTATTATCGGGTTTTCAATTAAATGCGCAAGACCTGGCATGAAGGCAACAACGCAAATTGCTTCAATAGCAATTAGCGATTGAACATTTCCCTAAAAAGTGGTAAGATTATTCCGGTGCGCAAACCTATAGAACCGGCGATTAAATACATCCGGGTTAAATAAGGACGCCCGCGACGGGGATGTGAACGATGAGCGAAATAATGGAAGAAAAAATTATACCGGTAAACATCGCTGATGAGATGAAGAAATCCTTTCTGGATTACGCCATGAGCGTCATCGTGAGCAGGGCGCTGCCCGACGTGAGGGACGGCCTGAAGCCCGTTCACAGGCGGATTTTATACGGCATGTACGAATCCGGAACAACCCCGGACAAGCCTTACAAAAAGTCCGCCCGCATCGTGGGCGATGTGATGGGCCGGTATCATCCGCACGGGGATGCGGCCATTTACGACTCCATGGTGCGGATGGCCCAGGACTTTTCCATCCGCTGCCTGCTGGTGGACGGGCACGGCAACTTCGGATCCGTGGACGGAGATCCGCCGGCAGCCATGCGGTATACGGAAGTCCGCCTTTCCAAGCTGGCCATGGAACTTCTTTCCGATATAGACAAGGAAACCGTGGATTTCATGCCCAATTTCGATGAGAGTCTGGAAGAGCCGAAGGTCCTGCCCGGCCGGTTTCCCAATCTGCTGGTCAACGGCTCGTCGGGGATTGCCGTTGGCATGGCCACCAACATTCCCCCGCACAACTTGGGGGAGGTCATCGACGGAGTGGTGCAGCTTATCGATAAACCCGATATCACCATCAAGGAACTCATGCAGGTGATCAAAGGGCCGGATTTTCCAACCGGAGCCGTGATCCTGGGCAGGGACGGCATCAGAAACGCTTATGAGACCGGGCGGGGAAGCATCAGGATCCGCGCCAAGGTAGAGATAGAATCCATAAGCGGGGGAAAAAGCCGGTTGGTGGTTACGGAGCTCCCTTATCTGGTGAATAAAGCCAAATTGGTGGAGCAGATCGCGAACCTGACCCGGGAGAAGGTGGTGGACGGCATCACCGATCTGCGGGATGAATCGGACCGCAAGGGGATGCGCGTGGTCATTGATCTGCGCAGGGATGTAAACCCTCACGTGGTATTGAACCAACTTTACAAGCACACCCCCCTGCAGGATACATTCGGCGTGATTATGCTGGTGCTGGTCAACAACCAGCCCAGGATCCTGAATATAAAAGAGGTTCTTATCCATTACCTGGCGCATCAGAAAGAGGTCGTGACCAGGCGCACGAAATTCGACCTGGGCAAGGCGGAAGCCAAAGCACATATTCTGGAGGGCTTGCGCATCGCCCTGGACCATATCGACGAGGTCATCAGCCTGATCCGCGCATCCCGGACCGTGGAAGCAGCCCGGGACGGACTGATGGGCAAATTCGGACTATCCGAGAAGCAGGCCCAGGCCATCCTGGATATGAGGCTGCAGCGCCTGACAGGTCTGGAGCGGGAGAAGATCGAGGAGGAATACGGGGAAACCCTGAAGCTCATCGCATGTTACCGGGATATCCTGGCCAGCGAGGCCAAACTCATGGGTATCATCAAGGAAGAACTGCTCCATATCAAGGACGGGTTCAAGGATGGCAGGCGCACGGAGATAACCAAAGCCGACGACAGCCAGATCGAGGCGGAGGATCTCATCGTCGAGTCCGAAATCGTGGTGACGATCACCCACGCTGGATACATCAAAAGGCTGCCGCTCAGCACCTATAAGAGCCAGCGCCGCGGCGGAAGGGGGATCGCGGGTATGAGCACAAGGGAAGAGGATTTTCTGGAGCACCTGTTCACCTGCTCCACCCATGACGTCATATTGTTTTTTACCAACAAGGGACAGGTCTACCATCTCAAGGGCTTCGAGATCCCGGAGGCGGGCCGCCAGGCGCGGGGCACGGCCATTATCAATCTCCTGCAGATCGAACCCGGCGAAAGGGTAACCGCTTTCATCAAGATCAAGGATTACGAACCTGACAAGTTCATCTTCATGGCAACCCGCCACGGAGTCGTTAAAAAAACAGCGCTTTCCGAATATCAGACCCAGCGCAAGGGCGGATTGATCGGGATTTCCCTGGATGACGACGACGAGTTGATCGGTGCGCTTCTTACCAACGGCAAAAGGGATGTTTTCCTTGTAACCAAACTCGGTCTGGCCATCAGATTCCCGGAGGAGATGGTCCGCTCCATGGGGAGGACCGCCCGGGGCGTCAAGGGGATAGCCCTGGTGTTCGGGGACGAGGTGGTGGCCATGGACAAGATCAAGGACGGCAAGAACCTTCTCATTCTTACGGAACTGGGATACGGCAAGTTTACCCCGGTGGAGGAATACCGCCGCCAGTCCAGGGGGGGGAAGGGGTTGAAGACCGCCAAGATCACCGTGAAGAACGGCCCTATCGCGGCGGCAAAGATCGTCATGCCCGAGAGCGAGTTGATGGTAATCACCGCCCAGGGGGTAATCATCCGGATGAAAGTCTCCGATATTTCGGTGCAGGGACGGGCCACCCAGGGCGTCCGCGTGATGAAGTTGGACGAAGGGGACAAAATCGTAGCCCTTGCCAATGTGGTGACCAAAGAGGATGAACCGGAAAAAACCGAAGAGGAAATATGACATATAAGGCGTGAGAGATGAACATCGCGCGGTATTTGGGATGGGAAGACATGCCCGACTGCGTCCGGCATAATTTCTACCGGGACATGCTGGCCGGAAGTTTGTTCGGCCTGTTCGCCGGCGGGTTCTTCCCATTTTTGGCGCCTTTTTTCCGGCAATGCGGCGCAGGCAACCTGGAGATCTCCCTGATTTTTGCGGCGCCGTGCATCGGCATGCTTTTTTGTCCCGCCTGGGCGCATATCTGCAAGAAAAAGCATCCTGTCCGCGTCATCCGCTGGGCGGACAGCCTCTCCAGGGCCGTCCTGCTTTTTCTCCCCCTGTTCCCCGACGTGCACGGCATGGTTTGGCTGACTTTTGTTTACTTCATTTCCTCCACCTTTTCGGCCCCGGTTTACAGCACGGCCATGCAGGTCGTTTATCCGGCCGCGCTCCGCGGCAGGTGCATGGGTATGGTCCGGCTGGCGGTGATGATCTGCAACCTGTTTTCCTCTTGGGCCATGGGCTGGCTGACCGCTTATTTAAAACCCGCACAGATTTTCGCCTTGTTTTCCCTGTTCGGGGTTCTTTCCGCCCAAGCCTTCGGCGGAATGCGGATTAAGGACGCCCCCGATGCCGGGGGGGAGGAAAAAGCCGGCGCGGATGTGCGCTATATTCTCCGGAAGGACCGTAAATACGCATATTTCCTTTTTTCCATGATGATTTTCGGCGTCGGGAGCATGGTGGCCGGGCCGCTGTATGTATATTACCAGGTGGATGTGTTCCGGATTTCGGGGGCCTTGCTGAGTCGTCTGGCTGCGATCGGCGCGTTTTTCTCCCTGATCTTTTATTATTTGTGGGGGCGGCTTTCGGAACGAAAAAACGCCTTGCCGCTCATGATCTTGATCTTGATCCTCATGTCTGCGGCCGGTTTTATTTACATATTCAGCCCAGGCGCGGCATTGATGGCCGCAGCCGCGGCCATGGGCGGAGCAGGCGCCGCGGGGTTCGACCTCATCGGATTTTTGTTGATTTTGGAATTCGCGGGGGATAGGAACGCCGCTCCGTATATGTCCTTAAATATGGTAGCCATGGGGATTCGCGGGACAGTCTGCCCGTTTATCGGTTCACTCCTGCACCGGCTGTGGGGATTGCAGGCTGCGCTGGCAATTTCCCTGGGATTCATGCTGGCAGGCGCGGCGATGATGTCGGCGTTGATGAAGCGGACGACTGCGGGGCATCTTGAAAGGGGGAGGGCCGTTGGTCGATAAGAATGCGGAACCGCTTCCCCCAAAACATGGCGATGCGGCGCCGGAAGTTATCGCGGCGCTCCGCCTGGGGTATTTAAACAAGCTAAGCAGAAAATGGCCTTTTCTTGCGCAGCGGGATAAAGAGGACTTTTTACCGGAAAAAGCGCAGGAAAAGGGGGTGGACCTTTTAAAGGGCCGGCATGACAAGGAGCTTTACGACCCCTTTACCGATTATGAAACGGTATTTACAAGGCTGTACGGCCGCGCTGATCGAAAAAAAAGGGGAGTCTACTATACGCCTCCTTCGGCAGCCCGTTATCTGGCGGAGAGGCTGCTTCATTATCCGCCGGGGACCCCGACCGGGCGGCCGGGGCTGATTCTCGATCCTTCCTGCGGCAGCGGGGTATTGTTGAGCGCATTATACCTGGCGGCCGCCAGAGGGGCCTCCGCCGGGGAGCGCCGGCGGATTAAAGGCGGCGTTTACGGGTATGATTTGGATGAAACCGCGCTCCGGATTTGCCGTTACAGGCTGGCGCTCGCTGAAATGCGGCTATGCGAATCCCCGGAGGAGTTTTACCGGTGGCTTGCCAGTCCGGAAAGCCGCCTTATAAAGGGTAATTTTCTTCATGAAAAACCGGCGCGGCGCTTCAACCTGATTATCGCCAATCCCCCGTTTGTAGGATTCCGCCGGTACGGACCTGAGGAGAAGCGCTACTTTGCCCAAAACTTCGCCAGTTATGAAGGCAAGGCGGATCTCTGGTATTATTTTTTGGAAAAATCCGTCTGCGCCCTGGAACCCATGGGCGTGGCCGGATTCGTTCTGCCGGACTATTTCCGCCGGGCGAACCACGGCCGCGGGCTGCGGGAATTCCTGCATGAAAAGGCGGATATACTGGAGATTGTGGAAGGGAACGGCTTCTTGTCCTTCGAAGGGGCGAGGAATCATTGCGGGCTGCTTTTCCTGCGCCAAAAGCAACGTAAAACCCGTGAATCGCGGGTGTTGCTCAGGGTTCCGCGGGACTTGTCCGCCGCATCCGGGAATTTCAGCGACATATATATTCTTGGATCTTATTTGAAGCCTGAGGGGTGGAAATTTGTCACTCCCGAGGCGGAAAAAATCCTGGAGAGGATAAACGCAATAAGCCTGAAGTTGAAGGATCTGGCGCACATCGCCAACGGGATCCTGACCGGATTGGATCGTTTGGCGTCCGGGCCGGGTTTTGTTTTTATGGAGCAGGAGGCGCTGGCCCATGACCTGGAGGCGGACTTGTGGCGCAAATGGCTTAAGGGAGGGGATATCAAAAGGTTCAGAACAGCTGATTCAGGCCGGCGCCTTTTATATGCGACCCCGCACCTTGATCTGGCGCGGTATCCGAAATTATCCGCTTATCTCCGGGAAAGGGAAGCGGCTCTCCGCGGGCGTAAATGCGGTTATGCGCAATGGTGGGCGCTGGCCCGGCCAAAAGAGGAACTGCCGTGGGATCGGCCCAAACTCGTTTCTCCGTATCGGGCTCCCCATAATGTTTTTGCCCCGGATTTTTCCGGTAAATGCTGTTCCCTGGATGTGACGCTGGTTTTCCCTGAAAGTGAGCAGGATTTGTGGTATCTGGCGGGAATTTTAAATTCGCCGCTTTTGTCCGCGCTCTTTGCCCTGCAAAGCAAAAGGATGGGAAGGCTGCGGGAATTTTATCCCCACTCCCTGAAAATGCTGGATATCCCCTGGAAATTGGGACCGGATAAAAGAAAAAAGATCGAAGCTGCGGCCCGGTATCTGTCTACAGAACAGTGCGGCCCGTCATGGGAAAAGGTCGATCTTGAACTGGCGGAAACCGTCAACGAGGCCTGCGGGATTTCCCAAAAGGAACTGGAATGCCTGAATGCCCTTTCCGGGTATGGCCGGCCTTAGGCAAAGGCTTATCGGTCCGGGCCGGACCGGAGATTGACCGACAGGAAGATGGAAAGGGAATGCCCGCCCTCTCTCTTTCAGGCTTCGACAATCCTATGCTGATAACTGGTAATCGATTATTGGTAATTCACAATCGAAAGGAGCGGGATCTATGGAACCGTTCAGGTTCCTGCAGACGTCGGATCTTCATCTGGACTGGCTGTTTGAAAAATACCCGCCGGTTAAGCGGCAGGAGCGGCGCAAGGAATTGCTCAAGGCTTTCAACCAGATTATCGAAGCGGCTTTAAAAAACCAGGTGGAAGCCGTGCTTATCGCCGGGGATCTTTTCCATACCCCCACGCCGGGCCAGGCAACCCTGCTCCAGGTTGAACAGGGGTTTACCCGTCTGAAAGAGGCCGGCATCAGGGCGGTGATCATACCAGGCAACCACGATCCGTGCCGGGAAGGTTCATGCTACAATTACCACTCCTTTCCCGACAATGTCTTTATTTTCAAGGAGGAACCGTTTGGCGTCCTGAAATTCAGGGACGGGGTCACCATATACGGGATCCCCTACAGGGAACAACTGGCGCAGGAGAGAGCGCTGCTCATGTTGAAAGCCGAACCCGGCCAGGGCGTTCATATCGGGCTCGCGCACGGGACATACAAAGGCGTATCACTGGGAGAGGAGGCTTACGCCCCGATCTTTCCCGGGGATATCAATAAAAGCGGGCTTACCCATCTTGCGCTGGGGCATTATCATAATTTCAAGGACTGCTCCCAGTCGAAAACGACAGCCTGTTATTCAGGATGCCCGGCGCGGCTGACCTTTCATAACCTGGAAGAGCGCGTGGTTCTTATCGGGGAGGCCAGGACCGGGGAGAAAACTTCCTGGCAGCAGTTTATGCTGGAGTCCCGCCCGTACAGGGAAATAGTATGCGATTTGAGCTGTCAAAACATGGCCCAGGTTTTGGCCGGGATCGCCCGGCAGGCGGATGCCGAAGCGTGCATGCGCCTGGTGCTGAAAGGGACCATCCCTGAGGATCAGCTTTTCTCCATCGGCGAGATCGAAGCGGGGCTTCAGCAATATTTCTTTTACGCGGAGATCGGCGATGAAATCACCGTGGTGCCTCTGGAACCCGAACCGGATACGGTGAAAGGGCTGTTTATCAAAAAAATTAATGCCCTCCTGCAGGACCAGGGACTTTCCCCTGAACAAAGGCGCCTGTATCAGGAGGCTTTGCGCATCGGCCTCACCGCTTTGAGAGGAGGGCGCCTGCCTTGAAAATAAGACGCCTGCAAATCGCCGGCTTCGGTAAGCTGAACGGAAGACTGTTCGACTTCCCCGCGCAGCTCAACCTGGTGGTGGGGGCCAATGAGGCCGGAAAAACCACTTTGATCAATTGCATAATTGGCGTGCTCTATGGATTCAGGAGGCAAAAAAGGCTTCAGGAGCGGTATATCCCCTGGGGCGGCGGCGAATACCAGGCCGCTCTCACCCTGGCGGACGATAAGGGCAGGGAGTATATCGTCGGCAGGGATTTTTACCTCGACAGGGTGAAGGTATACCGTAGTGAGAGCAAAGGTTTGTTCCTGGAAGACGAAGATATCTTGCAGAACCGCATTTTAGCGGAAGCGGGGCTGGCGAATCCCAATCTTTTTGAAAGCACGCTTTTCATCCGCCAGGCGGAAATGGCCAACCTGTCCCAGGATAAGATCAGCGAGGCCATCAACAAAAAGATCACCGCCAGCGCCGATGAGGTATCCGCCCGGGAGGCGCTGCGCCGGATTGAGAACGCCCTGAAGGATTATACCAGAAAGGGGCAGGTCAACCCGGGAATCCTGACGGAAGCGGAGCGGTTGGAGGAGGGGTTGAACCGGCAATACCTCAAGCTTAAGGAGCATTATATGCAATACGACCGGAAGGTGCGGGAAAAAACAGCCGCCGAGTTTGAGGCGGCGCAAAAAGAGAGCCGCCTGGCTATAATTGCGCCGTTATTGGAGCAGTATCGGAAGCGGCAGGCGCTCCTGGGGCAAAAAAGGGATTTGGACCGGAAGCTTGCGGAAGCTGTGGAAAAAGTGGTGCAAATCGACAACCTGCAAAAAAAACAGGCGGTCCTGGAGGAAGAACTCAAGACGCTGGGGAAGGTGGCGGATCACTTGCGGAAGCAAGGCGGATCCCTGGATGAAGTCCATGTGCGTCTGCACGAAATCGATCTGGAAAGGCGGGTCAAGCAGGAACAAAGAGAGTCATTCTCCGCCGAGATGGATGACTTGCAAAAAGAACTGGAACAGACGCGTCAGAAGCTGGCTGCATATGACAAGGAAAAATACAACCCGGAAAAAGCCGTCCGGGTTTCCTATCTGGAGCAGTCCATACGGGAAAAAAGGGTGCTGCTTGTACAGGAGGAGAGACAAAGGGAGATTGCCGGGCTGGAATTAATCGACGGCGGCCCGGGAAGGATGATGAAATATATGGCCGTTTTGGCGCTCAACGTGATGCCGGCCGTTTTTTATTGCCTGGCCGCTTCAGAATATATCGATTTACGCCTGCCATCGCGCTTGCTCCCGGGAGCGGCGGGGATTTTGGCATTGGTGGACATCATGACCCTGTGGGGCGTCGTCCGGACCATGAAGGTGCGCGCCGGGCACAGGCTCCTTGAAAGGAAAATCGCCGCTTTGACCGGGGATATAGAGGAACGCAACCGGGAGTTGATCGGGATAACCGGCGGGGAAGATCCGGAAAACTATATGCAAAACATGGAAAAAGTTCGCTTGCTGCAAAACGATCTCTGGCACCTGGAGCATACGCTGGCGCTTAAGAATGCCGAAGGATGGGACGGGGAATTTTCCGGGCTCGTCCGGGAAGAACAAAATCTCAAAGACAAAAGGGACAAGATCCTCGCCGAACTGGCCTGCGCCGACGAGGGGGAATACCGGGGCAAAGTAGATCGGTATAAGGAATTGATTCGGGAGAAGCGGGTCCTGCAGGAAAAAATGGAACTTCTCCTTGCGGGGAAAAGCCTTGATGCCTGCCAGGGGGAAAAAATAAGCCTGGCCGCGGAAAGCGCCAGAGTCGAGGCTCTTCTGGATGAGGTACGAATTGAAATGAGCCTGGATGAAGTGTTTACTCTTGATCAGGAATACCGGAACCTTCAAGAGGAAATCCGCGCGCTCCGGGAAAAAATTACGGAATATCACAACGACATTAAAAATTATCATGAGCTGGTGCTGCCCAAAGACAGCCAGGGGATACAGGATGAACTGGCTGAAGCAAGGGCCAGGACCGCGAAAAACCGCTTTACGGCGCAAGCCCTTGAACTGGCCCTGAGGATTTTACAGGAAGCTTCGGACGAGGTGACGAACAAGGTCGGACCGGAGCTTGAAAAGAATGCCGTAAGCCTCCTTTCCCATATGACCAGCGGCAAATATAAGGCGATGAAGCTCCGGGTTACCAGGGAAGGGCTGGATCTGTATGTTAAAGCGCCGGAGCGGGAGGCTTTGGCCGGCCCGGACGATCTCAGCACGGGGACCAAGGATCAGATTTACCTTTCAGTGCGCATTGCCCTGGCGCTCTCGATTTTGGGCGGGGCGAAATTCCCCATTTTTCTGGACGATCCTTTCGTGCATTTCGACGACGACCGGCTGAGACGCACCATCCATATGCTGGTAAGCCTGTCCAGGGTCTTCCAGATCATCTGGCTTTCCAAGGACGAAAGCCTTTGCGGGCGCCTGCCGGGAGCGAACGTGATTAGGATGTGAGGATTAATAAAACACAAAACACAAAGTTAATTAATTATCTAAAAATTTTTGCAGCAAACTGATATTTGGCTCGATAATTCCTTCATTAACAATGATAAGATCATTTAAAAGCATTTGTCGGAAGTCGCGATCTAGAGTTTTTTGACCCTTGTATTTTTCATAAATAGTATTTACTATGTAATGATTTTTCGATTTAAATTCATGCAGCGGAATTTTTTGATTTTCTTCCAATAAATATATCATCAAGGAGTAAACACGCCAGCTAACAATTTCTTTCCGCCTTAATTCTTCAATATAATCCTTAAATAATACTATTCTAACAAAGTTTAAAATGTTCTCCTGAACATGTTCCAATTCTGTAATAAATCCCTTGAGTGAAAATTTTACAAAACTTTGTAAACCACCATTATAAATAAAACGGGCTTTTTGCAGTTCGTCTATATATTGGGTACGGTTTTTATAATAAAAATTGGCAAGAGAAAAAAAGCCCCTGATGTTGTAACCTCCAGTATATAATATAAAAGCTTCGATACCCCTTGAGGTTCGGCCATTACCGTCACCAAAGGGATGGATGGATACCAAGTAAAAATGGGCAAGGACCGCTCTTATTATTTGTCCATATTTTTCCTTAATATATCTGCTATTAATGAATTTGATAAAATTTTCCATTAATGCATTAACCTGATCGGAATCAGGAGGTAGGTATTCCCCTACCCTATTTTGGAAATTTCTATATTCGCCTGGAACATTGTTTGGATATGCGCATCCATCGGTTGTTAAGTAATGAATATCCTTAATAATTTTTTCAGTTAAAATTGTATCGGTATTTTGTTTAACGACAGCTTTAATATATTCTATGACCTTCTCGGAATTTAAAGCCTCTTGCGCTTCTAAGGATACACTTTCCCCACGTTCTTGATCGGTATGTTTTTTATCGATTATTTGGGCAATTTCATCTTCGGAGAGTGTATTACCCTCTATTCCTGTTGTCCCTTTAATTTGCCTGATGATATTTATCTTATTTATCTTTTTGCTTAAACCGGGAGGTAAGGGGATTTTAAGGACTGATCTTTTATAAGCCTCTATCTCTATTATCAAGGCCCATATATCATTATCCAAATCCCCAAGCTGATGGTTAAAGTTAATTTCCCATCGCATTTGTTATTTCTCCCCTTTGTCGCTCATTTTGTCTTTGATAGTTTAGCAGGTGTGTCAATATTTTATTCGGGCAAGAGGACTAAGATCCTTTTTAAGTTGTCCATTTTTTTGTCTTTAATTATGTACGGCAGAATAAAATTTTATTTTTGACGCCGGCAATGTTTCGGCGTTAATGGAGATCTCTCGGTAGAATCTATTCAACCGCGGGTATTGCAAAAAAACGGCAAGAGAAAGTTGGGCACACATAGAATTAAGAAGGGAGGAGGGTTTATGTGTAAAGCGGCGAGAGGGATGTCGTTTATATTATTTGCGGCGATTTTAGGGATGAACGCCTCCTGCAAGCCGGTTTGCGCCCGGGAAACCGTTTCACGCAAACCTCTTTCTCTTATTCTTTTGGGGGATGTGATGTTGGACCGGCGTATCAGGAAATGGTCGGGGAAGGTCGGCGGGGAATATCCTTTCCACCCGGATACCGTGTGCATCTTGAAAACGGCGGACGCGGTCTTTGCCAACCTGGAATCCCCCATAGGCATGGGAGGCAGGCCGCTCGAGAAAAAGGAACTCTGGTTCTGCGCATCCCCCGATATGGCGCCGAAACTCCGCGGATCCGGGATTAACGTGGTCAGCCTGGCCAATAACCACATCCTCGATTACGGCGTCTCCGTTTTTCAGCAGACCATGCGGATTCTTGAGGGAAACGGGATCCGTCATGTGGGTGGCGGGCGGAATGCCGCCGAGGCCGGAGCGCCGCTGATCCTTGCTTTCCGTGAAAAAAAGATCGCATTTTTCGCCTACAGTGAACTGGCGGAAATATACTGGGATCCCGCAAATCCTCGGTCTTTTCTGGCCACGGACGTGCGGCCGGGAATTCTTCCCATTAAAGCAAAAGAAATCGTAAGGGCAATCAGGAAAATCCGCAAACACGCGGATTTAATTGTCGTTTCCCTGCACTGGGGCACGGAATACAGGCATTACCCCGCTTTATGGCAGCGCAAAACCGCTCATCAGTTGATTGATGCCGGGGCGGATATCATCGCCGGCCACCACCCCCATGTTCTGCAAGGCGTGGAGTATTACCACCGGGGCTTAATATTTTACAGCCTGGGGAATTTTGTTTTCGACCAGGCGAAAACAGCCTGCCGGGAGACGATGATCGTCAGGATCACCTTTGCCGGAAAACCGCGCATTCAAATTTTCCCGATGCTCATCCGGACCGGACAACCGGTGCCCGCTGAGGGCAATGCGGCGCTTTCGATTATGGAAAAAATCCGGAAATACTCCAGGCCGCTGGGGGATCTGGAATGGCTGGAGACGGAATGAACCGCATAAACCGTCAATAAGATTTATAAGCCTTATATTTTCAGCCATTTGCGTTGTTATGATAATTTCACGTCTTGCCGCTAAATATCGATAGCCTAATGGCAGCCATACGCCATATTTAGCGGCAAGACCTTGAATTAATGCAACAACGCAATTACCTTGAGAAATCTATCTATTGACAATGGCTTATAATGTATAATATAATGTATATCAACGGAAAGTTTTCCGAAATTGACAGGGGATGAGGATCGATATCCAGAAAAATCCGCAAGCAAATTTATATGGAGGAAGAGCAGGACCGTTATCTGAAAAATATGGCGGCGGAATCCGGCAAATCTGAAGCGGAGATCCTCCGGGAGGCGCTTGGCGTTTACCAGGTCCGGGGCGCGCAATCCGCTCTTTTACCCGAGTCTTGGGAAAAAGAAAAGGCGTTCCTTTTGGAATTGGCTGAAAAAAGTAAAAAGGCCGCCGTTAAAACCAGGACAACCTGGACCCGGGATGAACTTCATGAAAGATAAAGTCCTGGTGGATACCAATATCCTGGTTTACGCCTACGATATATCCGAGCCGGAGAAGCAGGCGAAAGCCTTTTTAGTGCTGGATGGCCTGGCTTCCGCGCGGAGGGGCGTTTTAAGCCCCCAGATCCTGGCGGAGTTTTTCGTGGCATGCACGCAGAAAATCGCCGTCCCGCTTAATCCCGAAACAGTATACCGCAGCCTGCAAAATTATTTGAACTCGTGGCTGATTGTGGATCTCACGCCGCAAATCGTTTTGGAGGCCGCGCGGGGAAAGCAGGCCTACCGGTTGCCTTACTGGGACGCGCAAATTTGGGCGACCGCGAAATTAAATCAGATCCCATTGGTTTACAGCGAGGATTTTCAGGACGGAATGGCGCTGGAAGGGGTGTTGTTTAAAAATCCATTTGGCGGCCGGTAAAAAGCAATCACCTATTTAAAAGGAAGGGCGAATAAGCGCCCTTTTTCATTTGCCTGCAAAAAGCCACAGCCTGCAAAAAGCCAAGTTGACTATTTACCCGGAACATGCTAAAATATTTATACTTGACAGACCGGGAGGAGTGTCCGAGTGGTTTAAGGAGGCGGTCTTGAAAACCGTTGTGGTGAATAGCCACCGTGGGTTCGAATCCTACCTCCTCCGCCAGCTAGAGGCTTGAAACTAGAGGCTGGAGGCTGGACGGGTGATTTTCAAGGAGCGGATTGTACCTCCAGTGTCTGGAATTAAAAATAACGGAAACCGGAAGCCGAAGGCGATTTTTTCATCCAGCCTCAAGCTTCCAGTCTCCAGCCGCCAGAACGGAGAAGTACCCAAGTCGGCCGAAGGGGACGGTTTGCTAAACCGTTAGTGGGTTAACGCCCAGCGAGGGTTCGAATCCCTCCTTCTCCGCCATACGCGCTCGTAGCTCAGTGGATAGAGTACTTGACTACGAATCAAGGGGTCACAGGTTCAAATCCTGTCGGGCGCACCATTCTTAAACAGTCGACAGTCGGAAGTCATCGGTTAACAGTCAATCTTTAAGTCTATAAAGTCGTCGGTCGGCAGTCATTAAGCATGACTTGGACTTGACTAAGGCTGTTGCTTTTAATACTGATGATTATCGGCTGTTTTGTTATACCGTCGTCAGTGGACAGTCCAAATCAAAAGTCTGACTGACTGATGGCCGATAGACAAGGGCAAGACCGATGACCGCCCCGGCCCATTAACGGGAATAAAGGACAGCGAAATGACTTACTTTATGCCGCGCGCCAAACAGAGAGAGAAACAGCTAAGCGAAGCATTGAACAAAATTCTTGAAGCGATTAAACCGCTCTCTCCTGAGAAGGTGGTTTTGTTCGGTTCGCTTTGCAGGGGAGATATCGCCACAAAAAGCGATATAGATCTGCTGATCGTATGGGAGACCGAGCTTCCGTTTCTGGAACGGCTTCAAAAGTTTTACCAGGCGGCGGCGCCGGATGTCGCCGTAGATATTTTGGTGTATACGCCTGATGAGATCAACCGTTTATCCCGTACAAACCCGTTTATTCATACAGCCTTAAAAGAGGGAAGGGTTTTATATGAAAAATGATTCCCGCCATGAAGGGGAAAGATGGTTTGCCCAGGCAAAGAGGGATTTTGACGATGCGGTTTTTTCGCGGGACGGCGGACGGTTTAACCTGGCGTGTTTCCTTGCCCAGCAGGCTGCGGAGAAATCGATAAAGGCCTTTTTATACAGCCGGGGAGCGGAATTGGTTTGGGGGCATTCAGTGGCGGAGTTATGCCATGACGCCACCGGTTTTGACGCCGAGTTTGCCCGACTCAAAACGGACGCTGCAACTTTGGATAAATACTATATCCCCACGCGTTACCCCGACGGCCTCCCGGGCGGCATACCCGCCGACGCCTACCAAAAGGAAGACGCCGCTTCAGCGCTGGAACGGGCTGGAAAAATCATCGATTTTGTGGAAGGAAAATTGAAATAAAAGTTACAGGCGCCTCAGGTTCAAGTGTTTGCGGCCATTAGCGTTCATTAGCGGTTCCCGTTATGCCTTTTTATTAACCGCGAATTGCGCGAATAATCGCTAAGATTTCCCCAGTCTCTAATCCACGCCCGCTGGCGATTTCTTTTTCTCCCAATTTACCGGCTTGTTTGTCTTCCGTCAATAATTTCATCTGGTGGATGGCGATCTTGTTCAATTTTAGCAGCCGCTCCTCCTGGGGCAGGCCGTCATGGATGAAATGGGCGTTTAAGTTTTCCGGATCAGTATGAATCCGGTAATTGATTTTGGTCAGGTTGCGCCGGATATCCCAGCCGAGTTGTTTTGATTCTTGGTCCCAAAAACCGGACGGCTTTTCAGTTCAACTGAACTTTTCAATTATAATTCCTTGTCCCAGCTTGGAAATGACCGACATCTGCCGGCAGAAGGACAGAAACCTGAAAGAAGCCGTTTATGAATCAGTTAAAGGTGACATTGAAAAATCCCTAGTAAAACTGGGGACCCACACCGTCAATATAAAAGATCGCGAGAAACGGCTGAACTTTATCGCCAGGGATTTCGCCCAACAAACTAAACACGGCCGGGAAAATTCCGTCATCATCACCGGCAGCAACCGGGATCGGCAGGAGTTGAACACACGGGTCCGAGAAATCTTGAAAGAAAACAAAGCCCTTACCGAAGGGATAAAATACAGCGTTGCGGATCGGCAAGGCAGGACCGGGATAAAACAGTTTTCTTCCGGAGATAAAATCATGTTTTTGAAAAATGATAGCAAGCTTGGGGTAAAGAACGGCCAAACCGGGTATATCCAAGCTGCCAGTACGGAATCCATGGTTATTAAAAGCGGGAAGAAAAAATATAGCGTGAAGCTAGATGAATATAAGTATATTGATTACGGGTATGCCATGACCACATATAAAGCGCAAGGTATTACAGAGAATAAAGCCTTTGTACATATCGATACGGCTCAAAAATCACTGAATTCTAGGAATGCTTATTATGTGGATATTTCCAGGGCGAGGCAAGAGGTGAAGGTTTATACGGATGATAAGAAAGAATTAAAAGAAAGCGCGAGAAAAGATCCTCCAAATAAAGAGAGTTGAACTTTTGGCGATAATTCGATTGACAAAAAGATAAAACTGAATTAAGATTATTATGTGCATATGCACAGAATATAAAAGGAGTGATTTTTCTGCCGCGTTGTAAAAAACACCGATGCTGCCGCTGTTTGGAAGGTGAAGTGGTTTATAAACCGATAGCTGTACCTATGAAGGATCTGCAAGAGTATTTTATCGAACTGGATGAATTCGAGGTCATGCGCCTTTGCGATTTGGAGGGTATGGGGCAGGAGGAAGCCGGCGAAAAAATGGGTATATCCCGGGGAACAGTGCAGAGGCTATTGGATAGCGGTAGAAAAAAACTGTTAGGGGCAATCCTGGTTTCGGCGGCAATTCGTATTAAAAACAAATAAACAAGGAGAGATACAAGATGAAAATTTGTGTTCCGACTATCGGTAACAAAGGTTTGGATGAAACAGTAAGCGAGCATTTTGGCAGCGCTCCGTATTTTACCGTCGTGGATCTGGATTCCAACGGCATCGAGGTCATCGACAATCAAAACGAACACCATAGCCACGGCCAATGCCATCCCATGCAGTCCTTGACTGGCAAGGGAATAGATGGTGTCGTCTGCGGGGGCATGGGGCGCAGGGCGGTTGAACTTTTAAACTCGGATGGAATCAAGGTATATCTGGGAAATGGGAACACAGTTAAAACTATTATTGAACAATATAAACAGGGCAAGTTAAAAGAACTTACCATGGAAGGTGCTTGCGGCGGCCATGGTTCAGGCAACTGCTGTCATTAAGCAGATATCACCAAAGATCAATGTATCTTTGGTGTTTTTTCTTTTTGAAAAGGATATTTTATTGGTTATTACATCACATGTTCGAAGGGAGTGATGCAATTATGTTTACTTTGGCCTTATATACTTTGCCTTATTGTCTTGCTTTTGTCCTGGGTAAAGGATAAGCGAAATCCCGGCGGTTTAAAGTAATTATGGGCGTCGATCCCGGCGCCCCCGCATTAGGCCCGTTGAAAGCGCGGGAATGGATGAAGAGCGGGAGGTTTTTTAAACCCGGTGAAACGGGGGTTGTGGTATTAGAAAGTCATTTTGCCCGTTTTTATAAGCTAAAAGCCGGGGAAATGCTAACCATTGGGAACCGTCAGTTTAAAATCGCCGGTATCTATGAGGTCCGGGAAGGAGTGCAACTGGCGGCGGTCAACGTTTATCTGCCGCTGGCTGACGCCCAGGCACTGGCAGGGGTGGGATCGAATACCGTAAACATGATTTACGCCCAACTGAAAGATGCCAACCGGTGGCGGCAGGCTATCGACGAAATTCATCATACTTACCCGGATTTGACAACCGCATCGGTTGATTCCGCTCTGGTGATGTCGGATAGCCTGTTGGCCTTGCTGTATAAAATAATTTGGCCTGCGGCATTAATCATTATCGGTATCTGCCTGCTCTTTGTTCACCGCACCTTAACAGCTAGCACAATGGAAAAGATCGGGGAACTCGGGACTATGAAAGCATTGGGCTGGCGTAACCGCGATATCCGTTATGCCTTATTGCGGGTATGACCGGCATCTATTCAAGCCGGTAGAATTTGGGGAACTGAAAAAACTGCTGGCAGAAATCATTTGATAGCCCCATTACCTGGATTTTAACCTTAACATCTGTGTCAAAAGAGGTAAGTGATACAGCGGAAGCCATCCCATTTAATCTCAAAAACGTGGTCTTCTGTGCCTAAAAGATTGGTCAAGCCCCAAATGTATTATTCAATGCGGCGCCAATGGGGGCCTTAGTAGGCTGTTGAGGTCATTAATTTTTAAATTACCGTTACTTTATCCAGCATTGCCGTACCGGTTTCCGCATTATTATGCGAGGTAGACGCCAACCCGATATAAACATTCGATTTCATGGGCAGAGTTTGCTGTCCGATCTCATGCCAGGTTTTACCTTTTTCGGAGTAACACCCGAAAAAGATATTGCCTTGCCTGATCAGCTTAATATATATTGGGAAGGCGAGATTATTCTTAATGATCGCATCGGTTTCTTCACCGGCAGGTCTGAATTGAAATAGCAAGTTTTGCATGACCGACATCACCAGGGCAATGCACGTGGAATCATCGTCAAGCGATTCCCTTATCATGATGCCGGCTTTTGCCCAGTAATCGGTGTATTGTATGGAAATGACCCGGGCGATGATGGTATGGTTGCCGGACATGGGCATATAGGCAAACTGAAACTGGTCGCGTTTTCCCCATATATCGAGCCCTGAGTTTTTCAATACGAACAATCCGTTATAAAAATTGGCGGTACCCGATGCATCCGGCATGCCGATGCTTTTGCTTTCCCAGCCGGCCGGCAGCGAGCTGGCATTGACGCTTTTTTGTATAACTAAGCTTCCCAAATTACACTTTTATTGGTAAAATTAACTTAAGGGAGGCTTGATAAAATGGATCCGAAAGAGAAAATTGCAAGGCAAAGATTAAGCGTGCTGGAATTAGCC
>JBLNCG010000055.1:0-80054 GCA_050260475.1 Bacillota bacterium | reverse complement strand
ACGGCTGGGCGGCGTTAACCTACGGGAATTGGCCGGGTACTTTGCCCGCCCCGCAGGGATATGCCGATGCAAGGCAGAGTTTTTACGCTTATTATGATCCCGCGGTGGCCACTCCCACGCCCACGCCGACCGCAACAGTATCAATTGTTGCAACCCCGACTGCAACTCCAACTTCCACGCCCGGATCAAATCAAATGACTATTGGCGCAAACTTCTGGAATATTGAATGGGGATATGGCTGGAGCGATTATTTCGCCTCCGGAGTAGACTGGAGTACCACCACCAATCCGTGGAATCCCACCTTTATCAGCGAAATGCAGGCTATCGGATATAAATGTTTACGCTTCATGGATTGGGTTCCGACTAATGGTTCCAATGTGACAAGCTGGAGTCAAAGGAGAGCTAAGACTGATAACCATTATAGCGGAGAGGCCGTGGCATACGAATGGCAGATTGATTTATGCAATAGGATTGGCGCGGATATATGGGTTAATGTTCCGCACCAGGCGGATGAGAATTATTCCTATCAACTGGCGCTCCTGTTAAGAGACACGCTGAGAGAGGACTTGAAAATATACGTGGAATGGTCCAATGAGGTTTGGAATGGCGGAATCGGTTGGGGCTTCCCGCAGGCCGAATGGGTTCTCACCCACCAGATCCCCGGGTTGCCGGAGAATCTTACCCGCGATGGCAGGACTGTATATGTGGACGGTACTCTTGGCAGCCCGCACATTTGGAATAATTATGTTTATTACGCATGCCGCGCCATCCACCAGTTTGACCGGGTATTTGGCGCATCAAACACAAGAGTGGTAAGGGTAATTGCCGGACAATGCGGCTATCTCCCCTGGCAGGAACCATGGTACGCTCCGATGTGTGATTATCATATCGCAGCCCTGAATAACAGCACCATCAACCCATGGGGTGTTGCCTGCAATGCCTATGCGGTTGCTCCATATTGGCACGGCAGTTCAGTGGACGAATGCAGGGCGGATTTGACCAACAAGGTGAACGAATTACAGTATCACCGAAACGCATTAACGGGAACCAATATCAAACTCATTGCCTATGAGGGCGGCGGATTTGAAAATTCCGTAGCGGTAAATTCGGATCCCGGCCAATACCAGCTTCATATTGACGGGCTCAATGCTTTCGCTTCCAAGCTGCAGGGGGTATTCTGTTATTATACTCACACCGGCAGGGATGGCTCATGGTACGGCGGTCTTAAAGCATATACCGGACAGCCCGATGCAGAAGCTCATAAATGGCGCGGGGTAATGCAGTGGCTTAGTACCCATTGAAATTTCGCATTATATTAAAAAATTGATGATTTATTTTCCAAAAGCCTGTTGTCTTCAACAGGCTTTTTAAATGCTCGGAAGAAATCCACGGGGTTTAAGCCGGAGAGCATTCCTGAGCAATTTGCGTTGTTTTGATAATTTTACGTCTTGCCACTAAATATCGATAGCCTAATGGCAGCCATACATTATATTTAGCGGCAAGACCTTGGATTAAGGTAACAAAGCAGATGGCTCTTCCTTGAATTCAATTGACTTTTTGCCCTCTCAAATGATATTAATTAGTAGATCGAGTATCGATTGCCCGGAGGTTTGAGATGCGATGAAAAAATCCGATATTGTCTATGATTCGGACAAATGGTCGATTTGCTGCGGGAAAAGAATCGTCGACTGCGCAAACCCAAGGGCAAGGTGGCAGGATTGAGGCGCAACTTATCGATGGCCTAATGGCAGCCATACACTATATTTAGCGGCAAGACCTTGGATTAAGGTAACAACGCAATTGCCTACAAACGACAAAGGAGGCATCCATCCATGACGCAGCCTGTCGAATGCCGGTACGCGCCGCCGGGAGAGTATATAAAGGACCACAGTTTCGTTTTCCACGACGGGTGGTGGCATCTTTTCTCCATCAGCGGAACGGAAGGGTATTATCACGGATACAACGGAAACGAAGAGACAGTCTCTTGGAGCATAAGTAAAGACCTGGTCAATTGGGAGATGCGCGGGCACGTGCTCCATGCTTCGCAGCGGAAAGGCGCTTTTGACCAGCATGAGGTGTGGGCGCCGTTTTGCCTTAAGGCAAACGGCCGGTTCTACTTCTTTTATACCGGAGTCGTCCATCCGTCCCGTCCCATGGAATACCGTAAGCTGGGCCATGATCATCCGTGGATTCATGAAGGTCACCGGGAAACCCAGGGTTTGGCTGTATCCGAAGACCTTACGGACTGGGTGAAAGTGGCCGATACGGCCGCCGGTTTAGGGATCCCGGGGCGGGATTCACACGTGGTCAGGGATGAAGCAAACAACCGGTGGCTGCTCTATAGCACGGGCGGCAATAATGAAGCTTATGTCTCCCGGTCGGCTGACCTTCTCAACTGGGAGTTTATCGGCGTATGCGCCAAATTCCCCAGAATCCTTTCCGAAAATGGGAAACGTTTTGGGAAGACCACGCTGGATATGAACCACGGAGACTTCACGCATGCGAACCTGACCGAAAGCCTTACGGTGATGAAGCACCCGCTTAACGGCAGGTGGATCATGATAGGTAACTGGCAGTATGTGATCTCGGATGATCCGTTGAACTTCATGGACGGCGAGGTGAAGCCGCATGCGGTGGAATACAATGGCGCCGCGGCGGACATCGGTTTCGCCGGGGAAATGTTGGAATGGCGGGGCAAATGGTACCGCTCCGGCGTCATTGGGAAACGGGATTATTGGAAGCTGGGATTTACGGAAGTACGGTGGGTTAAGGACGGAGCCTTTGAGGTTGCGAGGCCGAGTGAAAATCAATTAAATTCATAAACAAAAAATTCCTCATCTGCGCTTTGCTTTTACCCTCCGGCCAATATGTCGGCATGCTTTGAAAGCCAATCGCCGATATCGTCTTCCCAATGAAAAACGATGGCATCCTCATTGGCGTCCGGCGGTTCCATCGCTTTGACAATCTCCTCAAAGTGTTTCCCGGCGATGTCCCGCCTGGTGGGGTTGACGCGGTTTTCCATCCACCGCCTGCGGGCTTCGGCTTCGGGAGTATTTACATGGACCGTGATTGTTTTGACTCCGATCCCGTGGGCAATCCTCTTGATTCTACTGCGTTCGGCCTTCCGGAAATGGCGGGAGGCATCCACCACGCCGGCATCGAGCTGCAGGTAATTTACAATCATATTGTCCGCTTCGCCGTAAACCAAGTCCCATTGTTTCTTGCTCAGGTCCTCATCCCTGACGTCCACGCCAAACAAGCCGGTTTTAACTTCGTTCACGTCCACCTGCAGGTACTTAAACCTACTGCAAATCGCCTCCGCCAGGACGGATTTTCCTGCGAAAGACAGCCCGCAGATGATAATCAGCCTGTTTGATGCGGAACAGTAACCTGACAAACTATCCATATTCCTTCTCTACCTCATGTTTTTTTGCCAAACCAGATATATATGTAATTCTTCCTACTCCTTTCTTTTATTTTACCACAATTTCACCTATAAAGCATAGCGATAATCTGTATTTGTATTTTAAAATACTTGTAACTACCTAGAAAATATACTCCGATAAACGGTGCGACAATTTATTGTGCCTTAATTCGTCAAGACCAGACTGCTCAACAGGCTTCTTGGCATCAAGTAGAAGCCCATCTTTTGCATCCGGTATTAGAATGGATAGTTAGACATTCACCTATTTTCATCCTTTCGATTGTCCCGGCAAAAAATGCCGGGGTGGGTGGCTACTCAGAAAATAGAGTTTAAAAGGTGGGTTTGGTTTGATGCCCCCACCTCAACCCGCGGAGGGGCCTTTTTTGGTTTCGCGGCTGCGCCGCGAGCAGGGGCAAGGCCCCTTGCATCCCCATGATTAGTTTGAACGGCACATGGATGTTCTGTAACTTTAGTCCCACCCGGCTTATTTTAGTGTCCATATCTGGGAGGAAACCCCTCGACTTCAGTCGAAGACTTGAGTAAACTTAACCGAAGTGATAACGATGAAGTTTTATCGGAAAACGTCACATTACTGTTTATGAAATTTCTTTCTCCAACAATCGGTGACACCGGTGGTAAGATTCGAGATGACCGGCATCGTAGTGCCGAAATCGTAAGAATCAGGTCTTATGCTTGAACTGCGGCAGCCATTCCCGGTTGGCCTCGAACATCTCGTTCACCATTTCCCGGATTTCCGCGAGGCTTAAAACGGCCGATGTGAGCGGATCATAACAGATTGCATGGTAGATTTTCCTGGGATCGCCGGTTATCGAGCCTTCCACGGCCAGTTCCTCGCAGCGGGCGCTGATGTTGTTCAGGATGGCGAGTTGCGCGGGAAGCGGTCCGACATGCATGGGGCTGATGCCGCGTTTGGACGCGATGACCGGCACTTCCACGCAGCATCCTTCCGGGAGGTTGTCGATGAGCCCGAAGTTGCGTACGTTGCCGTTGAATTCATACATGGAGCCGTCACCGATAGTAGCGTTAAAAATATTGGCGGCATATTCATGTCCGCATTTTAAATTCACGTCGGGTTTTGCCAACCAGTCCTCGATATCCTTTTTCCAGGTATTCTCCCGCTTTAGGTAGGCGTCCAGGATATAGCCGTATACTCCCGGATTCCAACCGGTGCCGTGGGTGCAATATTTTTCGATCAAATCCGGCCTTTTCCTGAACCAGGCGTTATATTCGGAGTTGTGCCCGCTGGATTCCGTGATGTAATAATCCAGGTGGAGGAACATTTCATTGCGGACTATTTCTTCATTGTAGATCTCCGGTTTTTTCAACGCTTCACGGATCAGAGGGTAGGCGTCCCTGCCGTTCCATCTATAATTCAGGTACCACGCCTGATGGTTGATGCCGGCGCAAAGGTATGTTATTTCATTCATAGGGGCGCCGATCCATTTTGCCAGCATTTCGGCGGTCCCCTGGACGCTGTGGCACAACCCGGTTACGTTCACTTTGGTCTCTCCCTGCATGGCCCGGCACAGCATGGCCATGGGATTGGTATAGTTGAGGAAGACCGCTTGCGGGCAGCATCGTTCGATGTCCCTGCAGATGTCCAGCATTACGGGTATGGTGCGCAACGCCCGGAAAATTCCCGACGGTCCCCGGGTATCCCCGATGTTGATATCCACGCCGTATTTCTTGGGGATCTCGATATCATGCCGCCAGACATCCACTTCTCCCACAAGAATGGTGGACACGACGCCGTCGGCGTTTTCCAGCGCCTCTATCCTGTCGGTGGTGGCGGTAACCCTGGCGGGATAATTTCCGGCCGCCACAATCTTATCCACTGCCTTTTTAATGTAAGAAAGGCGCTCCGTATTGATATCCATCAGGGCAATATGGCTGTCCGCCATGGCGGGATAGGTCATCAAATCCTTCACCAGCTCCCGGGTGAAGCCGAAACTGCCGGCCCCGATAAAGGCGATTTTTCTCATAAAGATCGCTCCTTTCATGATGAGTTGCTCATGCGGCGATGAAACCATCTCCTTATTATTTTAATTGGATTATCATTGATGTAAATGGCATCATGTGTTATAAATATGGTATAATGTTGGGTGTAAATTAAATATTACGAAGAAACGGTAAAATATATGTTTGAAAATTATCACGGTTCGGGCCCGTTTTCACCCGAACTGAATATGTATCAATGTGGTACGCAGGATTGTGAGTCCGGTCATTCTTATGGTCCCGGGCTGAGGGATCATTATTTGATCCATTATATCCGGAGCGGCGCCGGGATCTATGAAGTGGACGGCCGTTCCTATCGTCTGCATAAGACGCAGGGTTTTCTGATCTGCCCCGGGGTGATTACTTATTATCAGGCCGACGCCTCCGAGCCATGGAGCTATTCCTGGGTCGGCTTTCACGGGTTGAAGGCCAAACTGTACCTGGATCAAATCAACCTCACCCGGGACAATCCGATATTTACTTATGACAGGGATAATGCGCTTGACTTTTGTCTCGCCCAGATGGTGGAGGCGCAAAAAATACAAAAAGGCAGGGAAATCCGTCTTTTGGGATTCCTCTACCTTTTTCTGTCGCATCTGACGGAGGCTTCCCATTATACGCCGAAACAGGCCGGAGATCGCAAGGAATATTATGTGGTAAAAGCCATGGAGTTTATCGCGAAAAATTACTCCAGGGATATTGCCGTTGCCGATATTTCAAACTATCTGGGGCTGGACCGGAGTTATTTCTGCGCCGTTTTCAAGGCGTATCTGAATATTTCACCCCAGCAATATCTCATCCGGTACCGCATGGACAAGGCTTGTGAGTTGATGCGGGGAACCTCGCTTTCCGTCGGAGCCATTGCGCGTTCCGTAGGTTATAAGGATCCGCTGGAGCTTTCAAAGATGTTCAAGAAGATCAAAGGCGCCTCACCCAGGGAATATCGGAAAAAATCATCCGCTCCGCCCCGGGATGGAGATGAATAGAAGTCGAAAGAGGTACGCATCAATGCCCCAGATAAAATGGGAAAAGTGGTTCGCCGACGTGGAACCATATTACCGGTCATTTCCTCCCAGTCACGATTTTTCCCACATTCAAAGGGTTTTTCATAGCGCCATGCGCATTGGCGCGGGTGAGGGGGCGGACCTTTACATCCTCGGCCTGGCGGCGTTGCTGCATGATATGGGGAGGCCCAAGGAGGAGGAATCGGAGGGAGAGCTTTGTCACGCGGAGGTAAGCGCCGCCATGGCAAAGGGTTTGTTGCTGCAGAAGGGGACGCCCCTAATCGCCATTAAAAGAATCATCCATTGCATCGATTCTCACCGTTATCGGGGCGGGAAAAAGCCTTTGTCCCTGGAAGCCCGGTGCCTTTTTGATGCGGATAAGTTGGACAGCCTGGGGGCGATCGGCATCGCGCGTTCATACTTGTGGCTGGGTGAACACGGCGGCCCGGTTTACGGTGATCCTGAGATGTGGGGCAAGTTCGATCCCGGGTTGAAAAAACCGGAATACGATTCCCTGCAGCGGGAATGGGCAATCAAATACCGATACATCAAGGAAAGGCTTTTTACAAAAACCGCGCGGGATATGGCTTTGGGTAGGCATGCTTTTATGGAGAATTTTTTGGAAGTGCTGGAAAATGAAATAAAGAGCGGTTTATAGCCATGATCATCGTCATAAATAATAATCGCCCAAATGGAGACAATAAAATGCATTCCGTTTGCAAAGCATAAAAAAAATAAACGCATGCCCATTGACCGCGCAATTTATTTTGTGTATAATATTTAGTGTCCTTGATGCTCCTCGATAGCTCAACGGTAGAGCAACCGGCTGTTAACCGGTAGGTTGCTGGTTCGAATCCAGCTCGGGGAGCCATTTATTGCATAAAAGGGTAAAGAGAAAAGGAGTCAGGGGCAATATACTTTTCTTTTTATCGAAGCAATTGCGTTGTTACCTTAATTTACGGTCTTGCCGCTTAATATAGTGTATGGTTGCCATTAGGCTATCGATATTTAGCAAGACGTAAAATTGTCACAACAACGCAAATTGCTCTTATCAGAATTCGCGTTTTAAAAAATTTTTCAATTTACACTTATATTTATGTTTCGGGCCCATAGCTCAGCGGTAGAGCAGTCGGCTCATAACCGATCGGTCCCTGGTTCAATCCCAGGTGGGCCCACCATGTTTTTACCCGGCGACAAAGCCGGTTTTATTATTTTAATCCTCCCCCATATCGGATCCGACAATTCTCTGAAAATTTTTTCGTATAGTCTCCCAGGTAAAAACGGTTTTTCCCCGGACGTCCCTTTATTTTTGCGGGCCGGCTCTCTGCAGGAAAAATCATGCCTGTGCAGAATTATCAGCGGAGATGCCTGGGCTTGATATAAAATATCGGCAGTTAATTCCTCCGGGGGGATAATGTTTTGCCGAATCCGCAGGAAATAGAGTCTTATCTTCTCAGCATTGCCCCAGGGTGGTGCGCGGATGGACCTGAAAAACCCGGTCTGCAAATCGCCTTATCCGGCGGAGATGTTCCGGGCGTGATAGTAGCGCTTGACCTGACCGGGCGGATCATTACCGAGGCGGTGAGGCTGGAATGCCGGTTGATTGTCACGCATCATCCCTTGATTTATCAACCGATGTCCGCCATAATAGGCACCGAACCCGAGGGGCGCCTGGTGGCCGATATCTGCAAACGCGACCTTAACCTTATTTGCCTTCATACCAACTGGGATTGCGCGCAAAGGGGTTTAAACGGGCATCTGGCCGAGCTTTTATCCCTGCGGAATGTTCAGGCGCTGGACCTGAAGGAGGAAAAGCTTTTCAAGCTTGTTGTCTTTGTGCCGCGGGGGTACGAGGACAAGGTGCGCGAGTCTTTGTGCCGGGCGGGAGCGGGATGGATAGGAAACTATTCTTTTTGCACCTTCCAAACCGAAGGTACGGGAACATTCTTGCCGCTTGCAGGGACAAAACCTTTCATCGGGCGGGAGGGCAGATTGGAAAAGGCCCGGGAATACCGTCTGGAGACGATTTTAAAGGAGGCGCAGATAAGCCCGGCCTTAAATGCGATGCGCGCCGCCCACCCCTATGAGGAGGTGGCGTACGATCTTTATCCTTTGGCGAATCCGGGGATTCAGCACGGTCTCGGACGGGTGGGGGAACTGGAAAAAAGAATGGCTTGGAGTAGTTTTCTGGATTTTTGCCGCACAAAGCTTCAGCTTTCCGAGTTAAGATGGAAGCAGTGCGGTTCGCATATAAAAAAAGTCGCCGTATGCGGCGGAAAAGGAGGAGGCCTGATCCTTAGGACTGTTAAAGCCGGTGCGGATGTTCTGATTACCGGCGATGTTACCCATCACGATTGGTTGAAGGCCGAAGCCCTGGGATTATCGCTCATCGATGCGGGCCACGGCGGGCTGGAAAAGTGGTTTGTTCCGCAGGTTGCGTCTTTACTGCGGGAAAGATTCCAGGGCCTGCGGGTTTTCGAAGCGGCGGTGGAGCCTTTATGGAGTTCATCCACCGGTTCTTTAGTACGGTAGAATAAAGCGGCTTATAACCGCTTACAAGGGGGCATGGTTATGAGGTTGTGTGAGATTTGTCAAAAGCCGATCGCGGAAGAACGGTTGAAAGTACTGCCCGAAACCAAGCGGTGTGTGGAATGTGCGCGCAATAAAGGATCGGATCTCGCCACCAAGCGGACGGAAGTTGGCATGGATATAGATACGTATAAGGATTTGCTGGGGGCAACCAGGAGCTGATGGACTACGCCCGTATTTTGTGGGATATACAGCATATCTATGAACGGCTGGCCCGCCATCGCCAGGATATTAAAAACCGCCGGAAGAAATTGGCGGCGTTGGAACCCGCGGCTTCTTCCCGGAAAGAATACGCGGAGCTTTCCGGGCGTCTTGCGGAAAATCTCAAACGGCGCCGGCAGTTGGAAGCGGAGTTGGAGTTGAACCGTCTGCATCAGAAGGAACTCGAAAAAAAGATTTACGGCGGTTCCATAGGGCAGGCCAAAGAGTTGTCGCAGATGGAGCAAAAATTACAGGAGTATAAGCACCGGCAAGTCCGGCTTGAGGATGAGATGTTGGCGCTCATGGAGGGAACGGAGGAAATAAGCGGAAAAATCGAAGCGCTCGGGCGGGATATCGCCAGGGAGGAAGCGGAGATCGATTCGTTCAGAGGCAAATTGCAGAAAGAATTGAAAGCGCTGGAGCCGGAATTGGAAAAAGCGGAGGACGAGTTCAACGCGCTCTGGCTTACGCTGCCGGAGGAGCAGCAAAAGCTGTTTCAAAACCTGTACAAACAATTCGGGGGCAAAGGCGTGGTGCGCCTTGAGAATAACCTTTGCACCGGATGTCGTGTGGAAGTGTCGACGCGGTTCATGAACGGGATAAAGGACAGGGAGATGATTTACTGCGAGAACTGCGGGAGGCTGCTGGTGAGATAAAGTTTGAAAAGTGAAGGATGAAGTGTTGGTTGCCGTTGTATAATCTTTCATATGTTACATTAAGTTGATTTTCTTATAGCGGGAACGCTATATGCATTTTAATCTGAGGCAATTGCATTGTTTCCTAAATGCTAAGGCCTGCCACTAAATATAGTGTATGGCAACCATTAGGCTATCGATTTTTAGTGGCAAGACGTAAAATTATCATAACAACGCAAATTGCTCTATCTAAAAGCCGGCATATATTCATGTAGAAGACTGGCCCAGGTCTAATAGGATATATGCTTTTTTTATGTTTAAAAAGAGAACCCATATTATATTTACTCGACTTTGGCATGTCAATTTAGCCCGGCAGCAAAGTCACATCAATCATAAAAGTGGAGAATACATCCGTGATTAATGCACTAAACCGCAATTTATTCATAGAATACTGGTAAAGAATTTATGGAGGTAACAATGTTGTCAGTAAATCCCAATCTGATGAAACCCGCCCGGTATCCCGACAGCTATTACTATCAAGTACGGCCGCTGGTAGAGCGGATTATCGCGGAAATGGACGACATGTCCGTTTCCTATCCCACCCAGCAGATGTATGAAATGATGCTAGACAGGGTATACACTGATTTAGGCGGAATGATCCCGGATATGGAGGAAGAGGATGAAACCGCTGCTGGGGTCTCAGCGGATATGGCGGCGCAAGGCCCAGTCGGTTATTATGATGACCACGATCGGGACCGGGATCGGGAGCGCGACCGCCGTCACGACCGTCGCGAACGCCGGAGAAGATTCCGGAGAGATCTGATAGGGATTATCATTCTAAATGAATTACTGCGCAGGAGAAGATTTTATTTTTAAATTCTGAAAAAAGCAGCCCCGTTCCTCTTCACCGCCAGACGCGCAGCCGATTTCATAAAAGTAGGGTCGGCTTTTTCGCGCCGGCCTTAAAATCAAAGCCTGCAATTTTACTTGCGGGCTTTGAGTCTTATGTCTCTCACAAGCAAAAAACCGCATAAAGGGTACTGATTTTATCCCGCCTTTAAATCCGATGTTTCTCCCGGATATCCGGGGGAATAGAGAGGGTCGTACCTGCTTGCGAATGGGTTCAGGCTTTTAGAACATACGTTATCGGAATCTCGATTGGAATAATGTTGAACTGGTTTGCAAGCATCCGGGAAACGCCCGGTTTCTCATCCAGTGATCGGCGCAGATTCACAATTCCCAAAGCAAATTGAAATTTCCGGCCAATCGTTTGCATCTTTCATACCCCGCTAACAATTTCATACTTCACCTTCACACTTAAGAAAACAAAAAGCTCGCCTCTGGCGAGCCAATGTTTTCTAATGGTGGAGCTGAGGGGGATCGAACCCCTGACCTCTTGAATGCCATTCAAGCGCTCTCCCAGCTGAGCTACAACCCCACTTTTTCAGTGAACAGCGATCAGTAAAATCAAAGTGCGAAAGTTGAGTGTTTACTGATAACTGATTTTAGCAAGTGATCCTGTAAGCCGAGTTCTGTACCCCCTTTAAGGGGCGGTAACCATTTCTCTTGGACTGCGGTTGCCTGCAGCCTCCAGCGACCTTACCCGGGAGAAGAGCGGGCAACTCCATATCTCCCCTATTTGGTCTTGCTCCGGATGGGGTTTACCAAGCCGGGCGGTTCTCCGCCCGCTGGTGCGCTCTTACCGCACCTTTTCAGCTTTGCAATGCCATGCGCTGCAAGGCGACACGGCTTCAGCGTTTCCTTTTCTGTGGCACTTTCCTTAAGGTCACCCTCACTGGGCGTTACCCAGCATCCTGCCCTGCGGAGCTCGGACTTTCCTCGGAATCGCTTCCGCGGTTACCCGGATCACTTGCTTTTTATCAATGATCAGCAAAGAAAATAATAACATATAATCAAGGGGTATGTCAAGAAAAATGGCGCGAGAGCAATTTGCGTTGTTATGATGATTTTACATCTTGCCGCTAAATATCGATAGCCTAATGGTAACCGTACATGATATTTAGCGGCAAGACCTTGAATTAAGGTAACAACGCAATTGCCTTCTTATAAAATGCCTAATGTATTTTATGCAACCGGCAATAGCAATCTGCCATGACAAACATATCGTATATTATTGAAATTATTGATATGCGAGGGCTACGGATGAATATATGCATGATTGGTACGGGCTATGTCGGGCTAGTTACGGGAACCGCCCTTGCGGCCGCCGGTCATGATGTAATATGTATAGATATTGATCCGGTTAAGATCGAACAGCTTAATCGGGGAGAAGTCGCAATATATGAACCGGGGCTGGAAGAATTAATCAGGGAAAATATGGAGAAAAAAAGACTGAAGTTTACATGCGGCGCAAAACAGGCGATACAAGATTCCTCTGTTATTTTTATTGCGGTTGGCACGCCGCCGCATGAAGACGGCGGAACCGATCTTTCTTTCGTTTTTCAAGCGGCGCATGATATTGCGGATGCGCTGAACGGATATAAGGTCGTTGTAAATAAAAGTACGGTTCCGGTAGGCGCCGGTATGAAAGTAAAGGAGATTATTCAACAAAATAAAAAAAAGGATGTCCCGTTTTCGGTAGTGTCAAATCCTGAGTTTTTGAAAGAAGGGTCGGCGATCCAGGATATCTTCGAAGGCGACAGGATTATACTGGGCGTTGAGGATAAAAAGGCTGCAGCGATTATGAAAACCGTATATGCGCCGTTTGATATACCCGTTTATATTACCGATATCGCCAGCGCGGAAATGATTAAATATGCCTCCAATGCTTTTTTAGCCACAAAAATATCTTTTATTAATGAAATAGCCAATTTATGCGAAAAAGTCGGCGCGGATATCGATGAAGTCGCCAGGGGTATGGGAGCTGATAAAAGAATCGGCATGAATTTTTTAAAGGCCGGCTTGGGTTATGGCGGCTCCTGTCTGCCAAAGGATGTAAAATCCTTGACAATCACGGCCAAAGATGCGGGCCATGACCTTATATTGCTCGACGCAGTGATACGGGTAAATGAAAATCAGAAGGAACTGATGGTGGAAAAAATTGCAAACAGCGTTCACGGAGTGGAGGCTCCGCTTATAGCGGTACTGGGATTAGCATTTAAACCCAACACCGATGATGTCAGGCAAGCGCCGTCTTTGTATATCATTGAAAAGTTGATGGCGAAAGGGATACGCCTTAAAGCTTATGATCCCAAGGCTATTAATAACGCCAGAGAAATTCAGCCTGATATCGAGTATTGTGATGATTTATACGAAACCTGCAATGGGGTTGATGCATCGGTAATCGTCACGGAATGGGATGAATTCATTCATATGGATTTGAGCGTACTGAAGCGCCGCATGAAAACGCCCATTATTATTGACGGCAGAAATATATTCGATGCTGAAGACATGATACGGTTAGGTTTTAAATATATCTCGGTGGGCAGGGGTCGGATTGGACGGCAAATCGAGAGGTCCAATCACCGGCCCGGCATATAAAATAGCGAGGAAAGCCATGAGAATTCTCGTCGCGGGGGGGGCAGGCTTTATAGGAACAAACCTGTGCATGAAGCTGATTGGTGAAGGGCACTCGGTATTTTGTGTTGATAATCTATATACCGGAAATTTAGAAAATATCAAGCAATTGTTGGCTCAACAAAAGTTTACATTTTTTAAGGAAGATATAACTCAACTGGATAAAGAAATCGGCGTCGAGAGAATTTATAATCTTGCCTGTCCTGCGTCACCCAAGCAATATCAGAAAGATCCGGTTTATACCCTTAAGACAAACATACTTGGTTCGTTAAAACTATTGAATCTGGCAAAAGGATCAAACGCCCGCATACTGCAGGCATCAACTTCTGAAGTTTACGGGGACCCGGAAATACACCCGCAAACGGAAGAATACAGGGGCAATGTGAATTGCACGGGGATCAGATCATGCTATGACGAGGGCAAAAGAGCCGCTGAGACGCTCTTCATGGATTATCACAGGTTATACCATACCCCTGTCCGAATAGTCAGAATCTTTAATACTTATGGACCCTACATGGATCAGGATGACGGAAGAGTTGTCAGCAATTTTATTACAAGGGCGCTGAAAGGGGAACCTCTTGAAATATATGGAGATGGAGCCCAGACAAGAAGTTTTTGCTATATCGATGATCTGGTTGAAGGGCTGGTAAAAATGATGGAACAGGACTCCCTTACCGGCCCCGTGAATCTGGGCAATGATGAAGAATGCCCCGTGTTTGAGCTGGCGCAAAAAATACTGGTTCTGACTCGAAGTACGTCGCCTGTTGTTTATAAACCCCTTCCGCAAGATGATCCGGTTAAGAGAAGGCCTTGCATCAAAAAGGCAAAAGAATTTCTGTGTTGGGAACCAAAAATTAAACTGGAGCAAGGTTTAAGCAAAACAATTGAATATTTTAAGAAGCAAATGACGCTGATGCGTTGATGATCATTGCGTTTATTGATTAAGGAGAATTAATATCATGGCGCATTATTACTGCTCAACCTACAGTAAGGATTATATTTACAAGGGATTGGTCTTATATGATACATTAAAGAAATATGACCGTAATTTTCATTTCTTCTTTATATGTTTGCATGATGAAGTGAAAAACGTGTTGGAAAGATTGAATTTGAACAATGCCACATTAATAAGTATGAAGGATGTTGAAGATGAAGATCGGGAATTGGCAGGCATTAAGGCCGCGCGCAACGATAAGGAATATGTGTGGACCAGCAAGGCATCCGCCTTGTTATATCTGTTCGATCATTTTCCTGAAATGGATCATATCATATGGCTGGACGGCGATACGGCTTTTTTTTCGGATACTCAACCCATCTTCGATGAGTGGGGTGATTATTCCATTCTTCTGACAGAAGAGAAATATACGGGGGAATATGATTGGTTAAGCAAGATATACGGAGTTTATAATACGGGCTTCATGGGGTTTAAAAGAGGGGAAAATTCGTTTAATTGTCTTCATTGGTTCAGGGAAAGACTGATCGAATGGTGTTTTGAAAAACCCGAAGGCGGCAAATGGAGCGATCAGATGTATGTCAACGACTGGCCGGCCAGGTTTGATAATGTCGGCGTTGTACGGAGCATTGGAATCAACGCCAACTTGTTTATTATACAAAACAAAACAGTTGCCAGAGCGGAAGATGATATCTACATCGGGGCCGACAGATTGATATTATTCCATTTTTACGGATTCAAATATTATAATGGAATTGATTATGATTTGTGCGCACATGGCAATGACATTGCCGATCATGTTTTACAATGGATATATCTTCCGTATGTTAAGGCATGCAATGAGGCAATTGATTTGATATATCGATTTAATAAAGGATTCAACCGCCGCCGAAGTACAAAAGGCGGATTCATCATGAATTACTTTAGATTGGAAAACAATCCAGACAGGGAAAAAGGGAAATATAATATTTGTGCGATTATCAACAGCGAGCGTCTGATAAAAGGGCTGGCATTATATTGTTCATTAAGAAAACATGCAAGAAATTTCCGCCTTTGGATCTGCTGCATGGATGACGTAACTTACGATATGCTGGCGGATATGGGACTGGAGAGTATAATAGTGATAGATGCCCAAAACATTGAAGACGGTGAACTGTTAAACATAAAAGATACCCGGAAACCATATGAATATTGCCGCGCATTGAAAGCGCCGCTGGTTTTGCATATTCTGAGGTGTAACTATTACGTAGATTATCTTGCTTATGCGGATGCAGATGTTTTTTCCGCCGCCGATCCCCCAAAGATGCCTGGCGATGGGGAAAATGGATCAATCTTTGTATATCAGCGGGGATCCGGTGATAAAACGGAATCAACAAACGATATGAATCGGGTTGGCTTAATAGGATTCAGGCGTGATGAAAATGCATTTAAATTCTTGTGGTGGTGGAGGGGAAAATGTCTGGAATGGCACTGTGACGGGGTCGAACAGGATGGATGGGAGGAAGGGAAATATATTGACGATTGGCCGCACATGTTTTCGGGTGTGAAGATTATCACGATTTAATCACCGGCATATAACGAACTTTAGCGGGGAGTTTAATCAAATGCGTCACAATTATTGTTCCATCAATAGCAAGGATTATATTTATAAGGGATTGATCTTGTATAACTCATTAAAAAAATATGATCCGGATTTTCATTTCTTTCTTATATACCTGCATGATGAAGTAAAATACCTGCTCGAAAAGATGCGGCTGGAAGATTTAACGTTGATAAGCATAAGGGATATAGAAAATGAGGATTTTGAATTGGCAGATATAAGAAGTGCAAATTCGCGCAGCGACAAGGAATTTATTTGGACCGCGAAAGCATCGACGCTTAGATATTTGCTGGATAGCTTTCCCGCGATAGACCATATTATCTGGCTGGACGGTGATACTGCGTTTTTTTCGGATCCCCGGCCGATATTCGATGAATGGAGCAATTATTCCATATTTCTTACGGAGGAAAAATTTAACGGCAAGTATGAATGGCTTGGCAGAATGAACGGGTTCTATAATACGGGTTTTATGGGGTTCAGAAGGGATAGGGACGCGCTTGAGTGCCTTCGCTGGTTCAGGGAAAAATTGATCGAATGGTGTTTTGACAGGCATGAAGAAGGATTGTGGAGCGATCAAATGTACGTTAATGGCTGGAGATCAAGATTTAATAACGTGGGGGTGGCGCGAAATTTAGGGATCAATGTCACGCCGTTTATCCTTTATTATTTAAGAACGGAATTGGGTTATTCCGTCAATCGGAAAAATGATGGAATATATATTGGCGATAGCAGATTGATATTATTTCACTACTATGGATTCAAATACTATAATGAACGCGAGTTTGATTTATGCTCGTATTCCACATGTTTCACGGATCAGGATGTGCGATTGATATATCTTCCATATATTCATGCGTGCAATGAGGTAATGGATTCCATCGATTGCGTTTATCGCGGAGAAAACAATGGATAAAGAATGTTACCATTTTTGTACAATTATCGACAAAGAATATTTATATAAAGGCTTGGCGTTGTATTATTCGTTAAAAAAACACTCGGCCGATTTTCACCTCTGGATATGCTGTATGGATGATATTTCCAAAAGATTGCTGGACGGGATGGGGCTGGACGCTGTCACGCTTATATCCCTGGAAAGCATGGAAGATGATGAACTTCTTGCCATAAAAGGGTTTCGGACAGCAAGCGAATATAGTTGGACTTTAAAGGCACCGCTTGTACTGCATATTTTAAAAAACTACGATTTTTTAAAATCAATAATCTATATCGATGGGGACTTATATTTTTTTGCAGATCCTGTAACGATTTTTAAGCAATGGGGAGAGGGATCCATTTTTATCTGCGAACAAAAGCTTGCCGACAAGCGGATCGACACAGGCATCTACCAGGCAGGGCTGATAGGTTTCAAGAAAGATTTGAATGCTTCTCGATGCCTGGAATGGTGGAGGTCTAAATGCTTGGAATGGTGTTATCACTGGCATGACGGAGATCGGTGGACGGATCAAAAGTATTTGGATAAATGGCCGGAATTATTCTCCAGCGTGACTGTATCAAAAGACTCGGGAGTGAATGTGGGTCCGTGGAATGTTGGACATAATCAAACCGCCCCAAAGATCAATGTCTGGAATAATGAGTTATATATTGATGGCCATATGTTGGTTGTATATCATTTTACCGGATTTGTCATTTTAAATTGGTTTGAATTCGATTTGTGCAACTGGTGGAAGGTGAATGAAGCCGTTATAAGCCCGGTTTATGTTCCATATATGGCGGCGATAGGGGAGGCGATGAAAAATGTTTATAAGGTTGATAACACTTTTTCTTATGGATTGACCAATGAAAAAAAAGCCGAAAATATCACGCATTATTATAAATACCTGATTCCATCACCGGTTCCATAAATGACATTTACAAAGCCTAATGGCCGTTTTCCGGCGATTTACCCGTCGGCATATGGCGAATGATTTGATTCTTTTGCAGTAAAAATCAGTAATATGTACTTATGCCAATTTACGGTTTTTTAAATATGATAGCCTATCACACTTATAGTGATCACCATGCCGGGTTCAAATAATCGGTGGCTGTTCATTGGCGGAAAGGGGATGGGCGTATGAAACACTACTATTACTCAATTTTTAGCAAAGATTACGCTTATAAGGGCCTGCTTTTATATAAATCGCTGGAAAGGTGGGATCCGGATTTTTGTTTTTATATGATTTGTTTGCACGATAATGTAAAAAGTTTCTTTGAGAAAATGAATTTAAGATATGCGGCAGTGATGGGCATGGCGGAGGTTGAGGCGTATGAACGGGGCTTGAAGGCGGTAAAAGAGCTGCGCAACGACAAGGAATATATCTGGACGGCCAAAGCTTCCGCGTGTTTATATTTGTTTGAGCGCTACCCGGAAGTCAATCGGATAGCGTGGCTGGACGGTGATACCCGGTTTTATTCAAATCCCGGGCCGATTTTCGACGAATGGGGAAAATATTCCATTATGCTGACGCCGGAAAGATGGAGGGAACAGGATAAGCGCCTGGGGTCGACAAATGGGATTTATAATACCGGTTTTATGGGATACAGAAGGGACGCCAACGCCCTGCGATGTTTGAAATGGTTCAGGGATAAGCTGCTGGAATGGTGTTACGACAGGCAGGAAAACGGTTTGTGGAGCGACCAGGTCTATGTGAACGATTGGCCATCCAGATTTGAAAACGTCGGGGTAATGAGGAATATAGGGGTCAACGCCACGCCGTATATTATCCAAGGCTGTTCGGTCGCCAAAAAGGGCGGTTCCATATATGTTGATGGCCAAAGGCTGGTCAATTACCATTATTACGGGTTCAGGTACTGCAATAGGAACGAATATGATTTGTGCTACTACAACAATGAACTCAGCGATGACGCGATTAAATGGTTATATTTGCCGTATATTTACGCCTGCCGGGATGTCATGGAGCAGTTTAAATTGTGGGAGCGCGGCCTTTATCGCGAGGCGGAAAAAAAATATTTATACATCGGGAATTATTTCCATCTTGAGCCCGGTATTTTGGGAAGCCGGACGACGGCAAATTTTTGTACGGTTCTGGACCATCGATGCGCAGCGCAAGGGTGGGAAATGTATCGATCCTTAAAGAGGCGGATTAAAAACTGCCGCCTTTGGGTTTGCTGTGCGGATGACATGAGCTATGACCTGTTCGCGCCGATGAAATTGAAGGATGCCGTACTATTCCACTTGAGAAACCTGGTCAGGGATAAACCCGATCCGTGCCGCTATTTTAACGACATAAAAGTCTGGTTTATGCATTTCTTGTTAAATAACAATTTTCAGATGGATTCCCTTGTCTATCTTGCTCCGGATATGACATACTTGAAAAATATGGAGAGGGTTCTGGCGGGCTGGGGAAAAAAACCTGCAATCCTTTATTGTTTCCGTCAGGATGCGCTTCAAGAAGGTCAAAAGCCAAACATCTATAATGCCGCGGGCTTAATCGGGTTCAAGAGGAATCCCCATGGCATGGAACGTCTTTTGTCATGGGCGAAAGAGTGCCTGGTGAGGTATTATGCCGCGGACCAATGGTCGTACGGTCCGGAATGGAACCGCCCGGCCGATAGTACTTGCGGATCGGATCTCTTGATTTACCGCGGAGTTCACCCGGTATCCAAATGTTATCAAAAAAGCCGCCAACCGGTTCCGGCGGGCTATCAAACCGGCCGTTCCCGCGGCGTGCATCCTATTTCGCGGTGCTGTTAAAAAGTTTGCCGGTATACGCAAAATGATGGGAAACAGTTGTTTAAGAACTGATAAATGTATATTGATTTCATGAGGACGGCGGGGAAGGTGGCATGATTGAAAGCAGTGATACTATGCGGAGGAAAGGGATTGCGCATGAGAGGGGATGCCGGCTTCACCTGCAAACCCATGGTCAGGATTGGCGAGATTCCGGTCCTCCAGCATGTCATGAACATTTATAGGAAGCACGGGATTCATGAGTTCATCCTGTGTCTGGGTTATAACGGCGAGATCATCAAGGATTACTTCGTCAACCTTGATTGGAGAACCCATAATCTGCGGTTATATCTGGATAAGGATTCAAAACGCATCACCCTTTTGGATGCAACCGCGGAATGGGACATTATTTTCGCGGATACTGGCCTTAACACCATGACCGGGGGCAGGATTAAAAAAATACAAAAATTCGTGGATGACGCGGAATTCATGTTGACATACGCAGACGGCGTTTCCGACATCGATTTGGCTCGGCTTCTCAAGTTCCATGGGGAAAAAGGTAAAATTGCGACAGTGACGGGAGTGCACCCCAGATCAGGATATGGATTGATGAAGGTAGAAAACGGGATCGCCGCTGAATTTCAGGAAAAGCCGCTTTTGGAGGGATGGGTGAACGGAGGTTTTTTCGTACTCAACCGGCGGGTATTTGATTATATCGATGATTCGGATCAGTGCGTCTGGGAGGAGGAACCCATCAGGCGTCTCATCGCCGATAAGGAACTTGCGGTTTATGAGCACGAAGGATTTTGGTTTGCCTTGGATACGGTCAAGGATGCGGAGGCAATCAACAGGATGTGGGAAAAAGGTGAAAAACCGTGGACTTAATGACGATTTATAGAAGCGTGAATTTTAGAAATAAGGAGTTTTAGGTTGGAAACGGCCGGATTCTTTCGGAATAAAAAGGTGCTGGTGACGGGGGCAAGCGGATTCATCGGCTCCAACCTCGTACACCGGCTGGTCGGGGAACAAGCCTCAACAGCGGTCTTGGTGCGCAGATCATCCGACCTTTGGAGGCTGGAGGAAATACTGCCTGAATTGGACCTCTGTTATGCTGATCTTGAGGATGCGTCGGCGGTCCATAATGCATTGAATGACGTCAGGCCTGAGATGGTTTTCCATTGCGGCGCCTATGGAGTCGATTCCAGGCAGCAGGATTACGCGACGGCCGTCAGAGTGAACGTCATCGGTGCCATAAATCTTTTTAACGCAGCAGCGGAGGCTGGATGCTACAAAATCGTCAATACCGGCACCTGCATGGAGTATGGTGACAAAAAAGAACTCATCACCGAGGATTGTGAAGCCAGACCTCTTGAAATATACGGAATCACCAAACTTTGGGCGACCATGATTGCGCATCGAATTGCAGCCGAAAAGAGCATAAAGCTGATTACCCTGAGACCCTTCGGTGTGTTCGGCGGGAGGGAAGGCAGCCACAAGTTCTTTCCGCATCTTATTTTGTCCATATTAGACGGGAGAGAGGTGCGTTTGACCTCTTGCGAGCAGTATCGGGATTATTGTTTTATTGACAATATTATCGATGGGTTCCTCCTTGCCGCCAGGGATCAGACATTAGATAACGAGATATTCAACATCGCCGGCGGAAAAGCGTATAAATTGAAATACTATGTGAATCTGGTTTATAAAATAATGAAGGCTGAGGGAGAACCTCAATACGGAGCCGTCCCGTATCGCAACAACGAGATGTGGAAGCAACAGCCGGATGTGGCCAAAATCCGAAACACCCTGCATTGGGAGGCGAAAATATCTTTGGAGGAGGGCCTTGAACGGACCATCGCATGGTATCGGGAAAACAGAGGGAAATATCCGACAGGGAGATGAAAAAGTTGGGCTTCAACCATGTTATTGAAGGGGACATTAAGGACATCACTGAACGCTTAAAGGGACCGTTGAAAAAGGCGCAGGGAAGCACATGGCTGATCAGCGGCGGCGGAGGGTTTATCGGGGGGTATCTTTTGGATGTTTTAGACGATTGCAACCGGAATTTGTTTGATGCGCCCTGCCGGGTGATTTGCATCGACAATTTTATTTCGGGCACTCCGGATCGTATCCGGCATCTGGTTAAAAATGAGTTTTTTAAAATAATCCATGGTGATATTACACGGCCGCTGCATTTTAATGAAAGAATCGACTATATTGTCCATGCGGCGAGCATCGCTTCGCCCGCCTATTACCGGCGGCATCCCATTGAAACTATTGAAACCAATGTGTGGGGATTAAAAAATCTGCTGGATCTGGGGAAAGAAATGAAAATTCGAAGTTTCCTGCAGTTTTCCACCAGCGAGATATACGGAGATCCTCCTCCGGAATGGATACCCACACCGGAGCATTATAAGGGCAATGTTTCCTGCGTGGGTCCAAGGGCCTGCTACGATGAATCCAAAAGGCTGGGGGAGACTCTTTGCGCCAATTATTACAGGGAGCATGGCATCCCCGTGAAAACGGTCAGGCCGTTTAATGTATTCGGCCCCGGCCTTAAAATAGACGATAAAAGGGTGATCCCCGACTTTTTCGGCGACGCCTTATACCGTAAAGAGATAAAACTGTTGAGCAGCGGTGCCCCCACCCGGAGTTTTTGCTATATAAGCGATGCGGTTTGCGGTTTTTTTCTGGCCCTGCTGTCGGATTTCAACGGTGAAGCCTTTAATATCGGAAACGATGAAAGGGAGATTTCCATGCAAGACTTGGCCGAATTAATTGCGGAAATTACGGGCGATGTTGAAATCCGCTTTGAACAAAGCGGCGAGACCGATTACCTGACTGACAACCCGCAGAGGAGGCGTCCGGATTTGACAAAGGCCAGGACCCTGCTGAATTATGCTCCCCAAGTCTCTCTGGAGGCAGGTTTAAGAAAGACGCTGGAATGGTACAGAAGGATTTACAACTTGTAAGAAGGAGTTGGACGGATGAGAATCTCGGTAATCGGAACGGGTTATGTAGGCCTGGTGAGCGGCGTGTGTCTTGCGGCGAAGGGCCATGATGTCATCGCCGTCGACAAGCGTAGGGAAGTCATAAACCGGATTAATCGGACGGAGACGCCTATTTACGAACCCGGCCTTGATGGGCTGCTGAAGCAGACGCTGCAAAACGGCAAACTGATTGCTGATTGCGATTTAAGGACGGCCGTGATGAATTCCGATATTTCCCTCATTACCGTAGGCACTCCCTGCAAGGGCGGGAAAATAGATTTGAGTTATCTTGAAGCAGCCGCGCGGGAAATAGGGCGGCTATTGACGTATAAAGAGAGTTATCATGTCGTTTGCGTAAAAAGCACGGTCGTCCCCACTACCACAGATACCCTGGTAAAAAATACCCTTGAGAGCGTCTCCGGGAAAAAAATCGCGGATTTCGGTCTTGCCATGAACCCGGAATTTTTAAGGGAAGGGAAAGCCGTGGAGGATTTCATGCATCCGGATCGGATTGTGATAGGGGCATATGACGCCCGGAGCTTTGAAACCATGCGGAAAGTTTATGACGGTTTATTTGATGCGCCGATCCTCGGAGTCAATCTGCGCACGGCGGAGATGATTAAATATGCGTCAAATATACTTCTAGCGGATCTAATCTCGTATTCAAACGAGATCGCCTCCGTCTGCGAGCAGATGGGCGGGGTTGACGTCACGGAAGTACTGGAGGGCGTATCCCTGGATAAGCGTTTCAGCCCGAAAGTGGATGGCCGCTTGATCCGCCCTGAAATGAACAAATATCTTCGGGCGGGGTGCGGTTTCGGCGGAAGCTGTTTCCCCAAAGACGTAAAAGCCCTGGTTGCTTTTGCGCGGGAAAAAGGTTATGTTCCCCGCTTGATGCAGTCCGTCATGGAAATAAACGAAGCACAGCCGGTCAGGTTAATTAATCGGCTGGAAAGGGCGCTTGGGGACCTTTCGGGCAAAAAAATCGCCTTGCTGGGAGTGGCGTTCAAGCCGGATACCGACGACGTCAGGGAATCTCCGGCCCTTGTCATGATCAAATATTTGCTGGAGAAAAATGCGGTGGTATACGCCGCTGATCCGGTCGCCCTGGAAAATGCGAAACAGGTATTGCCCGGGGAGTACGGCAGACTTGTCTTTACTGAGGACTACAAGGCGGTGTTACAAGATGCGGAAGCGGCAATCCTGGTAACGGCATGGCCGCAATTTATGCGGCTTGAGCCGGATGAATGCCGGAAGCTGATGAAGCTGCCGCTGATAGTGGACGGCCGCAGGGTATATCAAAGAAACACTTGGGAAGATGCCGGATTTAAATATTTGGGCGTCGGCCTATCCGAATATAACAATACCGGGGGGAAGGAAGGCGGTTGACTTGAAGCGGGAATACGAGTTCATCCGGATCAAACCTTATTCCGACGCACGCGGGATTTTAAAAAAAATAATCACCGAAAGCCGGCTCCCAAAAGACACGCATATTGAGGAGGTATATCTATTATATACCAATCAAGGCGCTGTGCGGGGGAATCATTATCATGAAAAGGCCCTGGAGTATTTTACCGTCGTATCCGGTACTGCAAGTATTGTCCTGAAAGATCTGGAGACCGGCGTCACCGAAAAGGTGGAAATAACATCCGGGGACAATGCGGTCTTAAAAGTACCGGTCCGTACCATACATTCATTTAAGAACGAGGCGGAAGAGCCGCTTATTATGCTGGCTATCTCCACCAGAGAATATGACGAATTGGACAATGATACCTATCCGATGCGGATTTTAGAGTAGCGGCCGTCAATTTAACAAACAGCGGGCCGGGGGAACCCGGCTTTTTGTTTTTGTTGCTTCTTTTTTAATCAACCCGGCTTTGAATGTCCCAGGACCAAAATCCCGTTCCACCAGGTTGGAAAACTGTTTGTGGGGGTCGGCAGATCGAAGATAAGAAAAGCACCGGTGTCATCAATTGTCCAATCTTTGACGGCGTCCCGGACATCCTCCCAGTTGGCATCGGCGACTATCACCAGGGCTTGCTCCGCGAGATAAGGCTCCAGCCATTTCAAGGTTTTATAAAGGATTTTATAGGATGTGAAGGAGTTATAAAAACAAACCCCGATTTTATGCGCCAGCGGCAATGGTTCGGTCTGCAGGTTGCGGAAAAAATCCCTTTTAATCACTTTCAGTAAGGAAGCATATTCCGGCCGCCGCTTAATCCAGGCGTTCAAGTGCGTCTCCCACATATCAGCGATGGAAAAATGAGCGATCAGATAATAATATTTGTCGAGGTTCCCTGTCATGGCGTAACCCAGCGCCGCAAGAGAATCACTGCCAAGCTGCAGGTAGGCCTCGCCGGAGGCAAGCAAAGAAACGGCAAAGTTTAACATGTGACCGATATATTCGGTCACGGGTCCCGCGGGGAAATCACTATCGTCGATATGATAATCAGACCTGGCAAATTCCAGGGGATAAAGGAAATCGGGGTAATGATCCGGCAATTCAGTGATAAAACGATGGATGTCCAAATATTGACCTCCATTTTGCGTAAACGATGTTTAATGATTAGCCGTTTGCGTAAGCACGGAAGTCCGGGGTTGATGCGATAAATGAGCACCCGCCTTCGAAATCGTCATCCTCCAGTTTCCAGGCATGGTGTATCTTGTCATAGCGGCGCACGCGTACATAATTCATGGGACCGCAGGCATAAAGCAGGTAACCGTTTTGTCTACAATCAAAGTTGAAATCGCAATCCTCCCCAAGGCTTATGGGCCGGAATTTTATTTTTTCGAAAACCTCCCTCTTCACCACGTGAGTCCCGCCAAAGAGATAGTCGAGGTACTGAAAGCCTTGTCCTTTGTTGATTAGCCCCAGTTTCATCGAGTTCTCAAAATAGACGAAATGGGATACTTTCCCGACAATCGCCGCTTCGGTGTATTGGAAACAATTTACGGCCTCTTGCAGATATCCGGGACCGTAATAATCGTCGTCGTCAAATTTGGCCACGATATCGCCATTCGCCTGTTCGACGGCATAATTCAGACAGTCTCCCAAAGATAAGTCATCATCCAGCTGATAAATGCGGATATTCTTGAGTCTGCTGCAGGCGGCGGCCCATTCCCCGTATTGCAGACCATTGTTATGGAGGACGAGGATCAGTTCCTTATTTAAATAACTCTGGTTCGCATAATTTTCCAGAATATTATCCAGATAAATGCTTTTGTTTGTCGGGGTGATCACGGACAACAATTGAACGGGATCCTTGTAATTGCAAAAGCTGGGGTACAGGTAATTCATGGCGTAGTGCAATATCCATTCACGTTTATCCATATAAAAAGGCGCATCCGGATATAACATGGCCCAACTCCCTAAAATCCGTTTTACGACTTAAAATATGTATGAGCCTTCCAAGTTGTTATTGGTAATTCCGCATATTCTTATATTTGTATTGCGTTGTTGCCTTAATGCCAGGTCTTGCCATTAAATATAGTGTATGGCTACCGTTAGACTATCGAAGAAACCGCTGGTTGAAAAGCTAAAGGAAAAAGGCTTTATGATTTTCACGGACCTCCCGGGCATCCCTGATACTCGCTTCATCGGCGCCAGGGACACTTCTCCCATTTATTTCCTGCAGATGATGGTGCGGTACGGGCTGATCTGGGGAAGAATTGCGCCCGGGGATGACCACCGGATGGGCCATTTCCTGGAAGAGGATCTGCCCGGATTGATCATCATTCATAAATCGCTGACTGATTTAAAATATCTGATTGCCCTGGGATTGATGCTTTTCGGCGCCCCCGCGACAGTGCCCGGAAATTTTCCATTTCCCTACGGCAGGCGAGTGGTTGCGGAGGATCCGGAGGAAATCGTCGCCAAAGGGATGCGGTTTTCAAATTTACGCGTACGCTATATCGGCAATGAGGCTATCCGGCTTCCCGAATACTGCAATACCGCTTACGCCAATAAGAATTCGCGCCGGTCAAAGTCCTGGGCGGCGGCGTAAATTCGTTTTTCTGCGTCATGCCCGTCAAGGGCGCGCGCAGGGAAACCGTTGTCAGCGGTAGCCCGGGGATGACATCGGTTTTGTCATTGAAATAGACGATAAGAAATTAAGCGGTGATCTGGCTGCCATGGTGGAACAGACCGCCCTGAAGGCGTTGAATTACCTCTCCGGGATCAAGGCGTCCGAGAAAAACGGCGCTTTCTCCATGGAAATCGCCCTGAGGGGACGCTGAAGCAAAAAGCGCGGGAAGTAAAAGAATATAAAAAGAGGCGCGGCAGGTTCATCAAGGGAATGACCGAAGAGAATACGGACGATTTCTGCGTTTGCACCGAGTGCCGCCCGTTCTCAGTGGAACATACTTGCATCCTTACTCCGGAACGCGTTCCCACGTGCGCTTCCAGGACATATTATACGGTTAAAGCCGACGTTTGCCTGGGCAATATTGTCTTTCCATATCAACGGCGCTCCGAAACGGATTTGCCGCTAAAGGCGGTTTTTGAAAAAGGCCGGATCCTGGACGGGGAAAAAGGGGAATATGAAGGTTGCAATGCGATATACAGGGAAATGACCCGCGGAAAACTGCAAAGGGTTTTTCTGCATTCCTTGCGTTCCTTTCCCCATACTTCCTGCGGATGCTTCCAGAACCTGGCCTTCTGGATCGGGGAGGCGCGGGGAATCGGCATCATGTCCCGCAATTCTCCGGCCGTCGTCCCCGGCGGCCTGACCTGGGACATGCTGGCAAACCGCGCCGGCGGCAAACAGTGCGACGGGATTACCGGCGTTTCCAACGCTTATATCAGATCAAGGAATTTCCTCAAGGGCGACGGCGGGATCGGGAACGTGGCCTGGGTAGATAGCGGCCTATACCCTCGGATAGCGGATTTATTACTGCCCGGGCAAAAAGTGGCCACAGAGAAGGACGTTCAGTCCATGGACGACTTGCGGAAGTTTATCGGCAGATAGCGGCGCGGCATTGCAGGGTTGAATATTTGTTTTTCAGGCGGGCATAATTTTGCCGGAAAAAACCGGCGGGATGAAAGGAAAATCATCAACAATGAAGAATTTCCTTATGATCGGGAATATAATATCGATGAGGGGTGATTCTGATGAAGAACAAGGCAGCCATAGTATTATTGCTTATTCTGGTCCTGGCTTTTCCTGCTTTCGCTTTTACCCGTTCCGGTGACGGAGAACTGGATGTAGCCCTTTCCATACTTAATACTTCAGGGCGGTCCGATTACGGAACGTTTAAGTCCGAGATGGTGCTCAGTTATAATATTACCGCGGGGAAAATCGATTTTTTTTACCTGAAGATGGGGGTTCAGCCCGCGGATGTCTTCATGATTTGTGTTTTAGCCACGCTTGCGGGCGTTTCCATCGACAGAGTCTATGCGCTTTACAGGGTCAATAAACCCCAGGGCTGGGGCTATATAGCCAAGCAATTGGGGATCAAACCGGGCTCCAAGGCGTTCCACTCGCTGAAGGGGAAGGCCCGCAATCATACGGATCACATTAAAAACAAAGGCAAGGGTAAAAAGAAAAAATGAGCAAGGGCGGGTGACCGCCTTTTTTGTATGGGCGATACGCTTCAGCCGGTTTTAAAGTCGGATCATACAAAGGTTCTTTTGTCATCTCCGGCATTCCCTTCCGTCAATTGCGACAGCGGCACGGTCATGGTGGCGTTGGTCTTGAAGTCTTCCACCTCGGCGATGCCGGTAAGGTCGTTGACATCCAGGATCCGCACCGGGGCACCCTGGCAGTTGACGATGCCCGCCTTGTTTGATTTCATGATTTCCCTCGCCTTTTTACCGTCCGTAAATCCCACCTCCCGTTCACAGTATTTCCGGAAATGGATGTTATATCATAGATTTCTTTCTTTGGTTTATTTGTATTTTAAATGCGGGAGCGGGGAAAATAGAAAAGAGTATTATAAAGTGGAGGAAACAGATATGGATTTGATCAGCAAACCGGAGACGGCGGATAATGCGGAAAATTCCGTCAAATGTTCCATATGCGGGAATACCATTTTGATCGGCGGCGAAAACGGAACGGACCGGTCCATGATAGAATGCGATGTATGCCGTACCCGCCAGCATATTAACCCCCGCCAAGTTCAAGGCAGATCAAACGAAGATTATTAGGATGGTCCTCCCATAAAGCTCCGCAACCTGAAAGTTGAAGAAGTTTTGCCGTTCCGCCACTAAATGCAGGAGTATGTGATGATATTATACGCTAGATATAGCGTATTTTATTAAAAAGTGCGGATTATAAAGAGGAATTCCGGACTTTTTAGCGAAATATTCATACAAAACCGGTAGTTGAGAAAACATATCCCATGCGGATCGCCAACGGAATGTTAAAAGCGCCCGGACGTTATTTCTCGAAACGGTGATCGGCGCATTTCGCCTGAAAAGGAGGCTTTCAAGATGCCGGTATATTGGTATGATATCGCACAAATATGCATGAACGGGCATTTGGTCAATCCCGCAACCATAAAAAATCCGGAGGCCAGTTCCGCTTTTTGCCGTCACTGCGATGCGCCTACTATTAAAGCATGTCCCCATTGCAATAAACCCATTCGCGGTCTGCAATACGGTGCGGGCGAATCCTTCTCCATGGAAGCCCCGCCCAGTTTTTGTTATTCCTGCGGAAAATTTTTCCCGTGGGGAAAAAAGAAAGAGGAGCAGGAAGATGTGGCGATTGGGGATGGGAGATAACCGGCTCCTTATTTGCGCCGTTTCCGATTGGACGTGTACCCGCCTAAAACAGCGGGTTTTTTATTGAGCAATTTGCGTTTGTTATGATGATTTTGCGTCTTGCCGCTAAATATCGATGGCCTAATGGTGGCCATACGTTATATTTCGGATGCTTTAAGCATAGCGGAAATTGTTACGAACCGGTACCCCATTTTTTTGTAAGCCATGATCACGCCCGGGAGGGCTTCAACCGTTTCTTTGCGATCTCCCAGGCCGTCGTGGGCCAGGATGATTATACCGGGAAAGGCCGCTTTCGCTGCTTTTTGCACCATACTACGGGATTCGGCGGCCTCGCGGTGTTCAATACAATAGCTCCATAGAATCATGGTTTTACGGAACCGGGCTGTTTCAAGAGCGATGGTATGGGTGACCTGCCCCTTGGGAGGTCTGAACCACGGTGAAGCGCGGTCGGTCAGGTTATGCAGGATCAGTTCGGTTTTCAGGATCTCCCTTTCCACTGTTTGGGGGGATTGCGTGCGAAGATAAAGGTGGTCGAATGTATGGTTACCTATTTCGTGCCCTTCTTTTAATTCCCGTTTGACAAGTCCCGGATAAAGCAAGGCCATCCGGCCGACAACGAAAAAAGTGGCTTTGACTTTATACTTATGCAGAATCTGTAAAATTTCCGGCGTGAACCTGGGATCGGGGCCGTCGTCGAAAGTCAAGGCGGCCAGTTTTCGGGAGGTCAGCCCGGACCAGATCAGGTCGGTTTTGCCTGGAATATTGCTCTGGCAGGGGTATGGATCGCGGGGCGGGAATTTTAAGCATACAAAACCGGAAAAAGCGGCGGCCGCTTCAAAAATGAGGATATAAAAAAGCAAAGGCCGGAGAAAGGGCTTTTTTTCCTTATCAATAGGCGGTTTCATGCAAGTCCTCCTGCGTGGAACCGTTATGAATATGTTTCCGCGTCAACTTAAAGACATTTTATGCGATAAATGCGTTATTCAAAACTAATGACAGAGATTATTTTAGTCCGAATCCATATTTCCCTGCCCGGCATGGGGACTTAGCGGCAGAATAATTGACAAATCGGGTAAATTGGTTAAAAATATAAGGAGCAATAAAAAATGTCGATGTAAGTTGAGGAATTTAATCACAACCGGAACAAGGGGAAAAATATGAAGATGGTATGGCGGTTTATTTCCTTGATGGGCCTGATCCTGATCGGCATAATCTGCAGCGCCGGAGGGGAAAACCAGGATTATTTCCCATTGAAAGCCGGGGGGACATGGATTTATAACCTCGAGGAAGCCGGCGCTACAAAGAATATGGAATATACTATTACGGATGTCTTGGAGGAAAAAGGTGAAAAATTATATCATGTGGAAATAAGACTGAACGGCATACCCGTGCGCAGGGAATATTACAGCCTGTGCCGGAACGGTGTTTTATATGTCATGGCGCAGCAGCAGATGTATAAATTTCGGTATGAACCCCGCCGGGTTTTTCTAAAGTATCCGGTGAAGCACAGGAAGAGATGGACGCAGCAAGGAATGATATCGGATCCGGATTATGGAGTACAATATACTTACGACCTTCTTTGCGAATACCGTGATGCGGGCAAAATCACCGTGCCGGCCGGATCTTTCGAGGCAGTAAGGCTTTTCATGGTATACGACACCTCTGACGGGGCCAAAATAGATTCTATCCTGTACCTGTCCTCAGGCGTCGGCATAATTAAGGAGGAAAGAAAGACCGAAATCAACGGCAAGATTACTTTCGGCACAAGGGTTTTAATTTATTACCATCTGTGATGCGCATGACGGCGGGATAAAGCGGCAACCGGGGGAGTGGGGATGCGAAGACAGGAAGTACCGGGCGTAGTCATCAAAAGATTGCCTGTATATTTGCAGGTATTGGCGGAAATCGATGCGGAAAACGAACCGATTATCTCATCTCAGGTATTGGCGCAGCGCGCGGGGATTAACTCCGGGCAGCTCCGTAAAGATCTGTCCTACTTCGGCCTTTTCGGAAGGCAGGGAGTGGGGTATCAATCCGGAGTTTTACTGCATGAGATAAGGAAAATCCTGAAGCTGGATCAGGAAAAAAGGATCGCCTTGGTCGGCGCCGGCAGTCTTGGCCTTGCTTTAACCAGGTATAATCTTCAAAGGGAGCAGGCGGATCCCGATTACCGGCTGAAGATCTCCGCGATCTTTGATAATGATCCAAAGAAAGTCGGGAAAAAAATCGCCAGCCACATCATTGAGCATGTGGACGGGATGCCCGATGTCATCAAACGGAGCGGCATCGCCCTGGCTATCGTGACTGTACCGGCGCAGGAAGCGCAAAAAATCGCCGATCTCTGTGCGGGAGCCGGCGTTAAGGGAATATTGAATTTCGCGCCGGTGCGGCTGAAAACTCCGCCCTTTGTCAGGGTGCATCATATGGATCTTGCGGCTGAGCTGCAAAGTCTGGCCTATTATGGATAGCTCATGAAGGAGATCAAAAAGATTTCCCTCTTCTCCCTTTTTTTAAGTCTGGCCCTGGCTGCGCATTGGCTGGAAAATCTTTTCATCCCCCTGCCGTTTTTGCCCGGTTTTCGCATCGGGTTTGCAAATAGTTTCACCTTGTTGGTATTGCTCATCTACGGCACTGTAGAAGCTTTTGTATTCGCCCTGCTTCGTGTGGTAATCGGCTCTGCGGGTTCCGGAGCGTTTCTGGGGCCGGTTTTTTATTTATCCCTGGCCGGATCGATGGCCAGCGTTCTAACAATGGCTTTTCTGCGGGATTTTTTTAAGCCCTTTTTCAGCGAAATCGGATTGGGCATTGCGGGCGCCGCCGCTTATAATACGATACAGCTATTGATGCTGTCGGAGTTTTGGCGGTACAGAGAACTGATGTCTTTGATTCCGGCGGCAGCGGCGCTGTCCATTTTTCCGGGAATACTGGTGGGGATGATAGCTGGGCTGATGCGCAAGAGGATTGATTTGGGAAAAAAATAACGGTGATAATCGTTGGCATATCGAAGGAGGACCAATGTATAGAGAGTTCAATATAAGATTTCTTCACCCCCGGGAAATCTCTCTGCTGGATGCGGAAATGAGAAAAACAGGCGTGGACCAGAGGGGCCGGGAGATTCTCCGGGAAAAAGGGGAATTTCTTTGGGTCAGGTTGGATAACCTGCCGCTTCCGGGCGCCAATATCTTGAAGCAGGAAGTGCTCGCCAAGGGCGGGGATGTGGCGGTGCCAAAGGAAGCGTGTACTGGAGCAGCGAATGAGTTCGGATCATGCATTATTATCGCCACCAAAGCGCAGATCTTTGCCGCCCTGCCCAGGTTGTTCGAACAGCCTTTCAGGCTGGCGCATGTGGCTGATTCCCTTTACGAGCTTCTTACCGGTAATTTTACGCTTGAAAAGATCACTGTAAAGGGCAGGGATTTTAACTGGGGTAAACGTACATATATCATGGGCATCATCAATATTACACCGGATTCTTTTTCCAGAGACGGCCTTTGGCGGGAAGAAGGCGGCCCGGGGGAAGCGATCAGAAAAGCGCTGGAGCAAGCGGATGTTTTCCTCAAGGAAGGCGCGGACATCCTGGATGTGGGCGGGGAGTCGACGCGCCCCGGGGCGCAAGCGGTGGATGCGGACACGGAGCTTAAAAGAGTGGTCCCGGTGATTAAGGCGCTGGCGCAAAACTCCCCCCTTCCGATTTCCATCGATACATACAAGTCAAAGGTAGCCAAAGAAGCCGTCTTGGCGGGAGCGGACATTATCAACGACATCTGGGGCGGGATGATGGATCCGGAAATCCTGGACGTAGCCCTGGAGGCCGGAACGCCATACATAATCATGCATAACAGGGATCACAGGGAGTACCAGGACCTGCTGGGGGAAATTATCGGAGATTTGCGCGCCCGTCTGGAGGCTGCATTGAATAAGGGCGTCGATCCGGGCCGTTTGATTATGGATCCGGGCATCGGTTTCGGGAAAACAAGGGAACATAATCTGGAGATTATAAAGCGCCTCAGGGAATTAAGAATTCTCGGCTGTCCGATCCTGGTGGGAACCTCCCGGAAATCCGTAGTGGGGCTTACTCTGGATCTGCCTGTGGAAGAGCGCCTGGAGGGAACCGCAGCCACGGTATGCATGGCTATCATGAACGGGGCGGACATAATAAGGGTGCATGATGTGAAAGCCATGGCCAGAGTGGCGCGGATGACGGACGCTGTCGCAAGGGGGTGGTGAACCGTGGAGGAACATGTATATCTCGGGCTTGGAAGCAATCTGGGGGAAAAGGCGGAGAATATCCAGGAAGCGCTCCGGCTGCTTGCCGGATACGGAGAGATCCGCGCCGTATCTTCCATGTATCACAGCGAACCGGTGGGATACAGCGCTCAGCCGTGGTTTTACAACGCCGCGTGCCGTATGGCCACATCCCTGCCACCCTTGAAACTGCTGGATTCAGTTCAGGAAGTGGAAAGGATCCTGGGAAGAAAAAAGCCTTTTGATAACGGTCCGAGGACCATCGATGTGGATATCCTGTTTTACGGCCATTGGCTTTTTTGGGCCCACAGAATCACCATTCCCCATCCGCGCCTTGGCGACAGGGGATTTGTGCTTTGGCCGATGTCCGAAATTGCGCCTGATTTCAGGCATCCGTTGCTGGACGCGTCCATGCGGGAGATATGGATGGCCAGAAGGGACCATCTGGAAAAAATTGAAAAAATCACTTATCAGGCAAATAATTCCAGATTATGGGGGGATCGGGATGTATGAAGTGAGCGTATCGGATCATTTTGATGCGGCGCATTTTCTTAGAGGTTATAAAGGCAAATGTGAAGCTTTGCACGGCCACCGCTGGAAAGTGGAGGTCTCCGTCAGGACCGGTTGCATCGATGAAACGGGCTTGGCTTACGACTTCCGTCTGCTAAGGGAAAGTCTGAGGGATTGTTTATCCATGCTCGATCACTGCCTTTTAAACGAGAGGGAACCATTTTTAGCGCAGAATCCCTCTTCCGAAAATATCGCTCTTTATATCCATACCCGGCTGAAAGAAAAAATAGCCGGCGCCCGATTAGGACGGGTCACGGTTTATGAATCGCCGGATGCATGGGTTTCCTATGCGGAGGGGTGACAAGAAAAGGCGATCGTTTAGTTCCCTTGATTCCCTTGATCGCTACGCAATAAGCTAAATATTCTGAGCCAAAGAATGGGACATCCGTAGATGCTCCACAATTCTGGAAAGGAACTGGGAGGTGGTGGGCTGTTTTCGGGCGCCGCTTTTGGGAAACCTGAAGAAGCTGGAAAGATACTCCACATTTCCTCTTTCCCATACCATATCCAGGATATAACGGATCGCCGATTCCACTCCGCTGGGCGTGCAGTGGAATTTTTGCGCGATCTGGGGGTAAAGAAGCTTGGTGACGCTCCAATTTGTCTGATCGTTCTCCAGCATCTGGTGGACGGCTTCCCGCAAGTACGCATAGCCTCTCAAATTCACGGGGATCCCCATTTCATGAAAGATCCGCGCAATGGACATATCAAGGTCGAACTCCGTCTTGTCGGAAGACGCCGTCTGGCTTGATGGGCCGGATGCGGGCGCCGTGGTTTGCATGGAGGGCCCGAATTGGCGTATTCTTTCCAGCAGGGTTTCGATGGAAAAGGGCTTGATCAGGTAGTAATCCACGCCAAGGCCGAAGAGTTTTTTTACCATATTTTCCTGTTCAATGGCGGTGATTACAATCACCTTCGGCCTTTTTGAAAGATTCATCTGGTTCATTTTTTCGAGCACCCCGATGCCGTCCAGATAAGGCATGGTGATATCAAGCAGAAGCACATCCAGGTCATAAGACGACACCATTTCAAGCGCCGCTACTCCGTGGTAGGCCACTCCCGCCAGTTCCATATCCTCCTGCATCGTTATGTGTTCGCTTAATGAGATGCAAAGATCCTTATTGTTATCCGCCAGCCCTACTTTGATATTTTCCGCCATGGTTCCTTCCTTATCCGAAACTATTACGTCAATATTCTGCATAAATTAGATAATTCCTTGTTAAAATGGGAATTTTTATGTATATATAATGATTTTGGAAGAGACAATAAAACCGGCCGCATTGCATAAAAAACCAACTGCAACTGAAAACGTCCTGCGGTAAAACGATAAGACAGACAGGAAGGATGGGGCATTGCAGGAAGAAAAAGAAAGATTAAGCAACACATTTACAAGAAAACAGTTCTATTCCCGTTTGCGGGCCTTTCTATACGCCGCTTGCGGGACGTTGTCACCGATCTGGGAAAGAATTTCGGCGGACCGGGGTAAATTATGGCGCCCCAAGTTGCTTTTGTCCCTGGCGGAGTCGGGCAAGGGGTATGCGGACCGCAGGGCGTTGGATCTTGCAGTGGCTGTAGAATTACTGCATCTGGCCACGCTCGTTCACGACGACATTGTCGATGATTCGCTCCTGCGGAGGGGAAAAGCCTCGCTTCCGGCGGAATGGGGGTGCGGATGCGCCGTGCTTACCGGGGATTTGCTTTTCGCAAAGAGTTATGACTTGTTTATCCGGACCGGTGATGCGGAGGTTTGGGCCGCCGCCAACAGAGTCATTATGCAAATGAGCCAGGCTGAACTGGAACAGGAAATATACCGGTGGGAACCGGGCATCACAGAGCATGTTTACCTTGAAAGATGCAGAAAGAAAACGGGAAGCCTTTTCGCCCTGTCAGCCAGGATCGGGGCTTTTTGCGCCGCTTTTTCCCGGGCCAACGCTGAAAGGGCGGAAAAATTCGGCGAACTTTTTGGGACCGCGTATCAAATCCATGATGACCTTATGGACATCTGCGGCAGTCCCGAGATTTTGGGGAAGCCCAGGGGGAATGATTATTCCAGGGGCATTTCAACTTTACCGGTCATTTATATTCTGCGCAAGCTCGGGATGGAGGGGATAAATAAATGGTGGGGCAGACGATTGTCCCCCGCAGAAATGGATGAATTCGCGCTGTTCCTTAAAAAGCACGGGGCCCTGGAGTATACCTGCCTGAAGGTTATATCGTATCTGGACCGGGCGGGGGCAGTACTGCCGTGCCTTATGGAGAAGAGCGGCAGCGTATTAAGGGATTGTCTTTTCCAGTTGTCCGACGGAGTCAAATCCTGTATTAACGGATAAGGGCTTGACGATAGGAATGAATAACCCGCCGCGGATGGCGTCTAATTTGTCATACGCTTTGATTATTTTAAAACCGCAGAAAAAGGAGTTCAACTTAATAAAGGCGAATATAACCCCGATTACTGGTAACTGATCACGGAAAAAGGCGGCGGAGATGGCGGTCATTTTAAACGGTACCGACAGCCCCTATTGGGATGAAGCCGTGCAAGGCCTGCGGCACGGCAAGCTGGTCGTATTTCCCACTGAGACGGTATATGGACTGGGAGCCAACGCATTGCTCCCGGAAGCGGTCGGGAGAATTTTCCTGGCGAAAGGACGGCCTGCGGACAACCCTTTAATAGTGCACGGCGCCGCGTTGGATATACTGATCCCCCTTGTCAGCGGTTTCCCCGAGTGCGCCGCTAAGCTTGCAGAGCGGTTCTGGCCCGGGCCACTGACTATTATCTTGAAAGCTTCTCCCGCAGTCGACAAGACTGTGACGGGCGGGCTCTCTACAGTGGCGCTCCGGATCCCGTCCCATCCGGCGGCTTTAAAAATCCTGGGGGATTCCGGGATTCCGGTGGCTGCGCCCAGCGCCAATCTTTCCGGTAAGCCCAGTCCGACCTGTCTGGCTCATGTGGTAGAGGACCTGGAAGAAAAGGTGGATTATATCATCGACGGAGGGCGGTGCAGGATAGGATTGGAATCCACGGTGGTGGATCTTTCCGGGACCGTTCCGGTTGTTTTAAGACCGGGCGGAATCAGCCGCGAGGAACTGGAGGCGGTTTGCGGGCCAGTCGGGATGGGAGGACATCGCCCGGACCGGTTTCCGAAGGCTCCGGGCATGAAATATCGCCACTACGCTCCCGATGCTGACCTGATAGTGATCGAATCGCAGGAGGATACGGCCGGGATTTTAGCCCGGGAAGCCGCCAAGTGGATGGCGAAGGGCAAAAAGGTGGGGGCTCTGGTATATGATGAAACCGATTGCGCGGCGGACATCGTAAAAAAGCTGGGGAGCAAGGCCCGCCCGGAAACTGCGGCAAGAAGGCTGTTCGCCTATTTAAGGGAAATGGACTCCCGGGGCGTGGACATCATTCTTGTGGAAGGGATCCCCCCGGAAGGCATCGGGCTGGCAATCATGAACAGGCTGCAAAAAGCGGCGGGAAAAGGGAGAACAAGATGAAACCACTTGGCAGGATGCTCTTGCTATGTTTGGCATTTCTGGTGTCAATGCTTCCGCTGCATTTGAAAGCCCAGATGGAATCGGATATTCCTTTTGAAGCCGGGGAGAACCTCAATTACAACGTTTATATCAAGGGGATATACTGCGGATCCCAGGTTCTGTCTGTAATCGGACGTGAAGAGTGGGACGGCCGGGAGGTTTATCATATCCAGGTCAAAACCGATACCGCCAGCATAGTAAATATGTTTCTTAATTACCACGAGGTTCTGGATTTATATCTGGACGCGTACGAATTGTATCCTCTCCGCAGTCATACCGTGGCGTCCAACAAGCAGAAAAGGGAGGTCACGGATGTGATTTTTTCTCCGGATGGAACGGTTTATAAAACGGAAAGGAAAGAAGGCAAAACGGAACAATTTATGTATACGGGGCCGCCGAAAGTGCAGGAAGGCTTATCTCTCTTTTATTTTTTGAGGATCTGGCCCTGGGAAAACGGTTATGATTTGCAATTCGCTTATATGTCCTCCCGCGGCCACATTACCAACGTGAATATCAAAGATCCGTGCAAGGACACCATCGACACTAAATCGGGCAGATATGACTGTTACTACTTGAATGATCCCGCTATTCCTTGCAGTTTTTGGATTTCCAGTAAAAAACCCCGGATTCCCGTGCGGATTTTCAACGAAAGGCCTTTCGGGATTATCGAATCAAGGCTGATGAAAGCGGATTAAAATGGGCTAAATCGACATGCGAAAGTTGAGTTTAAGTAAACAGGAAATAGACGCTCAAGCCAATCAGCACGATCCCTCCCAGATGTTCAGCCCAGGAGCCCACGGTATATTTGATGAATTTTCCCAACAGCAAGCCTGCGGCCGTCATCAGCAGGGCCACCAGACCAAAAGCGAATACGGTAAGAAACAGGTTATACCCCCCGTGAATACCAAGGCTCAGCCCGGATGACAGGGCATCGATGCTTACCCCGAAAGCAAGCAGAAACATGCCGAGGTTTCGGGTGGGATTTAAGAGCGCCAGCTTTTGCCCTTCGGATTTCTGTCTGTCTATAAGCATGCGCAATCCGATCAAAGTCAGGATCAGGGCCCCGATGATGTTGCCGATTTGCCCCATAAAACGGCCGATATATTGCCCCAATAATAATCCCATCAGCGGCATGATTATATGAAATAATCCCACCACCCCGCTGATGCATGCGATGCGCCGCCTAGTCAAGGGCATCATGCCGAGACCGATGGAGACCGAAAATGAGTCGGTCCCCAGGGCCACCGCAAGAATCAATAAAGCCAGCAAAGGCAAGAGAATCACCCTCACAGGAATTTTTTGCAGGTTTTCTTGTCACATATAGCCGTGGCTAGAGCAATTTGCTTTGTTATGATGATTTTACGTCCTGCCGCCAAATATCAATAGCCTAATGGTAGCCATACACTATATTCAGTGGCAGGACCTTGAATTAAGGTTAACAACGCAACTTCCTTGGTTATGTTATAATTGCATTGAACAGTTATTATTACCGTTTAATTACAAAATATCCTTTTTTTAAAGCTCAATCACCGGTTTAATGGTCGGAGGTTTTGCCGGGTGCCGGGGAATATACTTTTCGTCTGCACAGGAAACACCTGTAGGAGCATCATGGCGGAAGCGCTGTTATGCCGGATGTTTGCGGCGGAGGAGAAGGATCTGCCATATCGCCCGGTTATCCTTTCCGCAGGCGCCGCGGCGACGCAGGGGCAGCCCGCCTCCGCCCATGCCGTTCAGGTCATGCGGGAAAGAGGGATCGATATTTCCGGTCATACCGCCCGCAACCTTACCAGAGAAATGGTTCTGGCGGCGGACCTGGTATTGACTATGACTATGGCGCAGAAATCTTATTTGTCCGCCATATATCCGGAATTCTCGTCCAAGATTTATACGCTCAAAGAATTTGCGTCCCACGGCGAGGCCGGGATCCCTGGGACCGGAGATATGTATGGCGGGGATGTCGCGGACATCGGAGATCCTTTCGGGCTGGAGTTGGAGGACTACCGGAAATGCGCCCTGGAAATCGAGGAATCGTTACGCAAATCGATCCGAAAAATGATAAGCGAAGGCGGTGAAAAATGATTTACATCGGTTGCGATCAGGGAGGTTTGGCGTTAAAAAACGAATTAATCCCCTGTCTCTCAGCCCGGGGATTAAAATTCAAGGATATCGGGACATTTACCGCCGAGTCCGTAGATTATCCGGATATCGCGGAAACGCTTTGCCGTAAAATCTCCGGACAGGACGATCGGGGGATTCTCATCTGCGGCACAGGCATTGGAATGTCCATATCCGCCAACAAAATGCCCGGAATCCGGGCGGCTCTTTGTCATGACACGTATTCCGCGCGGATGGCGCGCGCCCACAACAATGCCAACGTCCTGGTCATGGGCGGACGGGTGATCGGGCCGGAATTGGCCAAGGAGATCTGCGGTATATTCTTCAGCACGGGTTTTGACGGCGGACGCCATGCCGTACGCGTGGAAAAAATCATGTCCCTGGGATCAAAAAACTCTTGACGCAGGGGCGGCGGAAAATAATTATTGCGGGAAGCTGTTTAGAACAATTTGCGTTGTCGTGATAATTTTACGTCTTGCCACTAAATATCGTTGGCCCAAATGGTAGCTATGCACTATATTTAGTGGTAATACTTGGTATTAAGGTAACAACGCAATCGCCTTGTTTAGAAAAAGTTAACATCATTGGAGAGGGATTTTTTTTTGCCCATCGAATATTGGATTTTGTGCGTTTTTATAGACTAAAATGTAAAAATATTCGGTATAGTATAAATAATATAATTTGACTGGAGGCGTTAGACGTGAATGTCACGAGCCTTTTGATATTGGCTCCGATGGGAGCATCTTTGGCCTTGATTTACGCGTTTTACCTGGGCGCGGTTTTTTTAAACAGACAGGAACCGGGTACAGGCAAAATGCGGGAGATCTCAAACGCCATTCGAGTGGGAGCGGTGGCCTACTTAAAACGGCAATATAAGACCGTCGGGATATTTTTTGCGGTGATGTTTTGTATCTTGATTCTGCTGGCGATATTTAAATATGTACCGATAGTGGTGCCGTTTGCTTTTTTATCCGGCGGTTTTTTCTCGGGATTATCCGGTTACATCGGCATGATGACCGCCACTGGGGCCAACGTGCGCACGGCGCAGGCAGCCGGCAAAGGCCTGAACAAAGGCCTGCGGGTGGCTTTCAACAGCGGCGCGGTCATGGGTTTAACCGTGGTGGGATTGGGATTGTTGGATTTAAGTCTCTGGTTTTACGGACTAAGATGGTATTATACGGTTATTAGGGGATTCAGTATGGATCAAAGCCTTCCCATCATCACCCAGGCCATGTTAAACTTCGGCATGGGCGCAAGTTCCATGGCTCTGTTCGCCCGCGTGGGCGGCGGCATCTTCACCAAGGCCGCGGATGTGGGCGCAGACCTGGTGGGTAAGGTGGAGGCGGGGATCCCTGAGGACGATCCGCGCAATCCCGCGGTTATTGCCGATAACGTGGGCGACAATGTGGGCGATGTGGCAGGCATGGGGGCGGATCTTTACGAATCATACGTGGGATCCATCGTTGCCACTTCCGCGCTGGGCGTGGCGGCCGGATACGGGCTGAAAGGGGTGCTGGTCCCGTTGATCATGGCCGCGGTCGGAGTACTGGCTTCGATTATCGGGACGTTCTTCGTGCGCTCCGGGGAGCAAGCGAAACAAAGCGTGTTGTTGGCCGCATTGCGAAGGGGAGTATATGCCAGTTCAGTTTTAATGGCCGTGATCTCGGCGGTTATTGTTTATTACATACTGGGTAAAGGCAATTTCGGCGTATATTGGGCGGTGCTCAGCGGCCTGACGGCCGGAGTGATTATCGGGATATTAACGGAGTATTACACCTCCGCCACCTATAAACCCACCCGGCGGGTGGCCGGCACATCCGTAACCGGACCGGCCACCGTGATCATCGCCGGACTTTCCCTGGGAATGCTTTCCACCGCTTTTCCGGTTTTAATCGTGGGCGTCTCCGTTGTGATAAGTTTTATTTTGGCAGGCGGATCCCTTGATATCACCAAGCTTGCCTTTACCGACCCGGGATTCATCAAGGGCCTTTACGGCATAGCCATTTCCGCGGTGGGCATGCTCTCCACGCTGGGTATCACTCTGGCTACGGACGCCTATGGCCCCATCGCCGACAATGCCGGCGGGATCGCGGAGATGTCCGGGATGGGCAGGGAAATCCGGGAGAGGACGGACGCCCTGGATTCGCTGGGAAATACCACCGCGGCCACTGGCAAGGGATTCGCCATCGGTTCCGCGGCTTTGACCGCGCTGGCATTGATTGCGGCTTTCAACGAAAAGATTCAACTCACGTTTCAGGAGCTATCCATTATGAATCCCAAGGTATTAGTGGGGATTTTTGTCGGAGGCATGCTGCCGTTTATGTTCTGTTCCCTGACCATGCAGGCGGTGGGCAGGGCCGCCCAGAAAATTGTGGAGGAGGTTCGGCGCCAGTTCAAGGAGATCAAAGGTTTGATGGAAGGTAAAGCCAAACCGGACTATGCCGCCTGCGTGGACATTTCCACCCGCGCCGCGCAAAAGGAAATGGTGGTTCCTTCTCTAATCGCTATTTCATCCCCGGTGATCATCGGGGTTCTATTGGGCGCCGAGGCGGTGGCCGGGCTGCTGGCCGGGGCTACGGCGACCGGATTCGTATTGGCCATCATGATGGCCAATGCCGGCGGATCGTGGGACAACGCCAAGAAATACATCGAATCGGACCAGCACGGCGGCAAGGGTTCGGATGCTCATAAGGCGGCGGTGGTGGGGGATACGGTGGGCGATCCCTTCAAGGACACCTCCGGGCCTTCGCTCAATATTCTGATTAAATTGATTTCCATGGTTGCGATTGTATTTGCGGTATTCATCATCCGAAATAACGTTTTTACGTGGTTCGGATTTTAAAAGATTATTATAAACATAGGATTAAACCAGTTTTCAGGAGGGCGGAAAATGGCCAATAATATTTGGGAGCAGTTGATTTCCGCAGAAGAGGAAGCCGACCATATCATTAGAGAGGCTGAGGAAAAAAACGCTCTCGCATATTCCCGTTTGAAGGAAAAGCTGGAGAAGGAGCGGGAAGGTAAACTGGCGGAGCTCAAAAACCGGATGAAGGAAAAATCCGATCAAGAACTGGCCGCGGCAAAACGGGAAGCGGAAAGGATATTGTCGGAAAATGCCGCGGAGGTTGAAGCATTGCGCAAGCATACCGGCGCGAAAACGAGCAAGGTCGTTGAATATGTCATAGGGGAGATTTTACATTAATGGCCATCGTACGCATGAAAAGGCTGGAACTATATAGCCTGCTTGGTTACAGGGAAAAGTTTCTGCACGCCTTACAAATGTTGGGTATCGTAGAAATAGACCGCGAGAGCGAAAATACGACCGGTACGGACGAGTTGGAATCCCGTCATGCTGAATTGGAAAAGAGTCTGGCGGAAATCAATAGAATTTTTAATTTATTTGACAGGTTTTTACCGCAGACGCCTTCGATTATAGAGCAGTTTTCCGGTGTCCGAACGGTTTTGACCGCGGAAGAGAAAGAAAAACTGCTGGCAGACAGGGATGAGTTTAAGGCCGTCGTTAAAAAGGCGCTGGAGGCTGAATCCGAATACAACCGCCTGGAGCAGGAAATCACCCGGATTGAAAGGGAGCTTATCGAGGCGGAACCCTGGTTGGGTCTTGAAACACCCGTGGATTTCCGGGATAGGCCGAATTATTTTCGGATGCTGCTGGGCGCCATCGATGATGAAAGGGAAGAATTTATTTCCCGTATGGAACAAAGCGGCATACCTTATGTTTTGCAGGAATTCGGCCGGAAGGATCACAAGATCTGCGTTGCAGTCTATTCGCCTAAAAAAGAGGCGGCGGCCCAAGCCGTCAGGGACGCGGGCTTCTCCGATTCCCTTCCCCCCAATAAAACGGGTGTTGTTAAAGAATACTGTCATAAATTGAACGCACAGCTTGATATCTTACGGCAGCGGTTGGCGGAGGAAAAAGAAGCCTTGCGTTCCCTTGCCGGAAGGCGCCGGATGGTCCAGTTTTTTTACGATCAGATATACAACGAAAAGCTGCGGACCGAAGCGGCAATGCAGGCGGCGAAAAGCAGGAAAGTATTCATGTTGCAGGGATGGGTGGAGGAAAAGCAGGAAAAGCGTTTGCGGGAATCCTTGCAGAAGCTTGATTTACCTTATACTCTGGAGATAAGGCCGGCGGTTGGGGGCGAGCAGCCGCCGGTGGCGTTGAAAAATCCGCCACTGGCGACCCCTTTCGAAGCGCTCGTTCAGTCTTTCAGCTATCCTCAAACTCATGAAGTGGATCCCACCCTTGCCGTGGCTTCGTTTTTTACGCTTTTTTTCGGCATTGCCCTGGGAGATGCGTTATACGGCGCGATTTTATCTGTCTTCTGTTTTTTTCTGTTGCGGAAGATGGCCTTAAAACCTGCCGGCAGGAAGCTTGCCTGGATGTTTTTGCTGAGCGGCATGGGGGCTGTGTTTGTCGGCGCTTTGACCGCAAGTTTTCTAGGTTTTTCACCTTACAAGGGGCTTTTTAATCCCTTGAAACAGCCGACGGTCCTGCTGGGAATCGCCCTGGCGCTGGGTTTGATCCATCTATACATCGGCATCGGCATTAGCGCATTTATGGCGATCCGGGACGGAAGGTGGAAGGATGCCGTATGGAACCAGGGGACGTGGCTTTTATTCCTTACCAGCTTATTGCTGGTCATGGGCAAGGAAGGCATTGGACTTGGGGAATATAGTATTTATGTAAATTACGGGGCTTTGGCCGCGGCTAGCTTGGTTGTGGCGGCCAATATGCGCGGCAAAGAAGGCGTTGCCGCAAAACTGCTGGCCATACCGGGAGGCTTATACGCCTTATACAACAGCATTGGATTTTTCAGCGACGTCCTGTCTTATTCCCGTTTGATGGCCCTTGGCCTTTCCGGCGGCGTGATGGCTTCTATCATCAATATGTTTGCCGGGATGACCTGGCGCATCCCCTGGGCCGGGTGGCTGGTTTCCTTGTTAATATTGGTTTTGGGCCACGGGTTGAATCTGGCCCTAAGCATTCTGGGGGCGTACGTCCATTCCAGCCGCCTTCAGTTTCTTGAGTTTTACGGCAAGTTTTACGAGGGGGGCGGACGCATCTTCGCTCCGTTAAAATGGGAGAACGTCTATATTTTTTCAAGTGAAAAATAAGGGGGCAAGAAAATGGATTGGGGTACGGTGATGGCTTATCTTGGCGTGGCGGTGGCGGTTCTGTTTAGCGGATACGGTTCGGCGCAGGGAGTGGGTATCGCGGGGCAGGCGGCGGCGGGTGTGGTGACGGAGGATCCTTCCAAATACGGCAAGACTATTATTTTAACCGCGCTTCCGGGGACGCAGGGGATCTATGGTTTTGTTATCGGCATGTTGATTTATTTCAAATTCACCGCATTCGCCGGTGCAATGCCTGTCACAACCGGATTAAAATTCCTGGCGGCGGGGATCCCCGTAGGAATCGTAGGGTGGCTTTCCGCCATCTGGCAGGGGAGAGTGGCCGCCTCCGGCATAGGCATCGCGGCCAAGCGTCCGGAGGAAGCTTCCAAGGGAATCATTTATGCCGGCATGGTGGAAACCTATGCCATTCTTTCCTTCATCATTTCCTTTTTTCTTTTCAGCGCCATCAAGTTATAGGCAGGGATGAGTCATGACGCAAGGTCTTGAAGTATTGGTGAACCATATCATCGGCGACGCCCGGAAAAAGGCCGGCGAGGAAGAGGAGCGGGGAAGGATGGAGTCCGAGCTTTTCGCGCAAAGTTTCCGAAAGGAGACCGATGAAATATCCCGGGGCATCCTGGAAGAGTTTACCCAAAAGACCGCGGCGGAATGCAGGCGTATCGTAAAGCAGGCGGAAACGGACGCCAAGCTGCGCCTGCTCCAGACCAAACAGGATCTCATCAAGGCTGTTTTCCGGCTGGCTGCGGCGAAGCTTTTGGAGTTGCCTGCAGAAAAAAAGAAAGGCCTGTATTTTAATATCCTGCTTGATTCCGTAAAAAGAGGCGATGAGCAAGTCGCTGCATCTTCCGCGGAGCGCAAGCTCTGGGAGGAGGTCTTGACGGAGGCCAATAAAAAACTCGCTAAATCCGGACGTCCCGGGAAGCTGTCGCTCGCTTCCGAACCGGCGGGAATAACGGGAGGATTTTTGCTGCTAGGGGGCGATTACGAAGTCGACGCTTCTTTAGAGAACCTTTTGAAGCAGGCGGAAGAACGTCTTGGCCCCGAAGTGGCCCGGATGCTTTTTGAAGAGGCAATTGCGTTGTCGCCTTAATTCAAGGTCTTGCCACTAAATATAGTGTATGGCTACCATTAGGCTATCGATGTTTAGTGAGACGTAAAATTATCATAACAACGCAAATTGCTCTGAACAATAGGGGGAGGAACAAGTGGGTAAAAGGCAGTTTACCTATGCCAGCGGCCGGGTGTGGGTGCTGGAGACCAGGCTGCTGGATCGCCAGAAAATGGAGCGGCTGATGGAAGCGCAAAGCGTCGATGATTTCTGGCGCCTCCTTTCGGAGACCGATTATGCGGGAGGAATAAACGCCTCGAATTATCTGGAAGAGGAAGCGATATTTCAGAAGCGACGCGTCTCGGCCCGGAATCTCCTCCTTGAATCTGCCGCCGAAGAGCCGCTATTGCATGTTTTCTTGTGGAGGGACGATCTTCACAATTTGAAGGTGATGCTTAAAGAACGGGTGATGCGGCTGAATCTGGAGCACCTCTATGTGGATGCCGGTTTTTATCCGGCGGGCGAGTTGAAAAAAGCCTGGGAATCGGCGGATGCGAATATGGCGCCCTGGATTGTCCGGGCCCTGGATTACCTGAAAACCGCCCTGAGCAAGGGCAATCCGGACCTCGCTAGGGCGGATTTGGCGCTTGATCGCTTTTATTTCGATTACGCCGCCGGGATCATGCAAAATTCCCTTTACGAGCATGTCGCGGAAATATGGAAGCGGACGGTGGACGCCCATAATTTAAAAAATATCATCCGCGCGAAAAATCTCGGTTTGAATCCGGACCAGTGGTTGGCGTTTTATCTGCCCGGGGGGCATTACATGGAGAATGACTTCTTGAAATTATATAATTCCGACAAGGAGGGCTTGCGGCGCTGGCTGCAGAACTCGAAAATCGCCCGGTTGGCGGCCCACGGAGGGGAGAAAGCGGTTGAATCCCCGGTGTATGCGGAAACCGCGGCGGATAATTATATTTTTACACTCTGGCATGAGCGCCGGAGTGATCCCTTCCAGCCCGTGGCGCTGGTAAGCTACCTGCTGTCCGTGGAACAGGAAGTCAAGATGCTCCGGTTGATCCTGGCCGGGAAAAGAAACGGCCTGCCTTTGGATGAGATAAGGGAGAGGATGCGCCTTGTTATATAAAGCGGCCGTGATCGGTGAATATGATTCGATACTAGGTTTTACCTCCCTGGGCCTGGAAATCTGGCCTGTGGCTGATGCGCTCCAGGCCGCGGATAAGCTGCAGGAATTAGCCGGGGATCCCCGGTATGCGGTTATCTTCATCACGGAATCGGCGGCCGGGGATAACCTTCCCCTAATCGAAAAATACAGTACAAATACCATGCCCGCCGTGATCATGATTCCGGGCGTGGGGGGGGAAACGGGCACGGCCATGGAAAGGCTGCGTAAAATCGTGGAAAAAGCGGTCGGGGCGGATATTTTATTTGGGAAAGAGGGTCGGGCTTAACCCATGAAAGAGGGAAAAATAATCAAAGTTTCAGGGCCTCTGGTGGTGGCCGAAGGGATGGAAGAAGCCAAGATGTTCGACGTGGTCAGGGTCAGCGAAAAAAGGCTCATCGGCGAGATCATCGAAATGCGCGGCGACAGGGCTTCCATCCAGGTCTATGAGGAGACTTCGGGACTCGGTCCCGGGGAACCGGTTTTCGCAACGGGCCGTCCCTTGAGCGTGGAACTGGGGCCCGGACTGGTTGAAAGCATTTACGACGGCATTCAAAGGCCGTTAAGTATCATCGCGGACAATGTCGGAAGCTGGATTACCAGGGGAGTGGAAGCCGCCGGGCTTTCCCGCGACAAAAGATGGCATTTCGTCCCCAAGGTTAAAGATGGCGCGGAAGTTGAGGCGGGGGACATCATCGGCGCCGTCCAGGAGACGGTGGTGGTGGAGCACCGCATCATGGTTCCGCCGGGTTTGAAAGGGACCATTGTTTCCATCGCCGAAGGCGATTATACGGTGGAGGATGCGGTTGCCAGACTTAAAACGGCCGAAGGCGTGGCGGATCTAACCATGATGCAGCGCTGGCCGGTGAGAAAGGGCCGCCCTTTCCGGGAGAAGCTTGCTCCGGAGCAGCCGCTTGTTACGGGGCAACGGGTCATCGACACTTTTTTCCCGGTGGCCAAGGGAGGGACCGCTTGCATACCCGGCCCTTTCGGCAGCGGGAAGACCGTGGTCCAGCATCAACTGGCCAAATGGGCGGACGCGGACATCATCGTTTATGTGGGATGCGGGGAGCGCGGCAACGAGATGACCGACGTGCTCCTGGAATTTCCGGAATTAAAGGACCCGCGCAGCGGAGAGCCTTTGATGAAAAGAACGGTGCTGGTGGCCAATACCTCCGACATGCCGGTGGCGGCCAGGGAGGCTTCCATTTACACCGGCATCACCATTGCCGAGTATTTTCGCGACATGGGATACCAGGTGGCTGTGATGGCTGACTCCACATCCCGCTGGGCGGAAGCCCTCAGGGAGATGTCCGGCCGGTTGGAGGAGATGCCCGGTGAAGAAGGTTATCCGGCGTATCTCGGTTCGCGCCTTGCCGAGTTTTACGAAAGATCGGGCCGGGTAATCTGCGCGGGGAGAGACGGCAGGGAAGGGGCCCTGACCGCGGTGGGAGCCGTGTCGCCGCCCGGCGGGGATCTGTCGGAGCCGGTAACCCAGGCGACGTTAAGGATTGTCAAGGTTTTCTGGGGCCTCGACGCGGGGCTTGCCTACCGGAGGCATTTTCCCGCCATAAGCTGGCTCTTGAGTTATTCGCTTTATACGGATCAACTGGCTGCGTATTACCGGCAGCATATCGGGGAGGATTATCCGGATTTGCGCGGGAAAGCCATGCGCATCCTGCAGGATGAAGCGGAGTTGGAAGAGATCGTCCGCCTGGTGGGCGTGGACGCCCTTTCCGCCGAAGACCGGCTCAAGCTGGAGGTCGCCCGTTCCATTCGCGAAGATTACCTGCATCAGAATGCGTTCCACGAGATCGACACGTATTCTTCCCTGCAAAAACAATACCGTCTGCTGGAGTTAGTTCTCTCATTCAACGAATATGCAAAACAGGCTCTGGCCGGGGGCAGGGAACTGGAGGCGATACTGGCCACGCCGGTAAGGGAGAAAATAGCCAAGGCCAGATATATCTCGGAGGATGATCTGGAGCAGTTTTCATCTCTGGAGGAGGAAATTAAACAGGAGTTGTTATCTTGATTAAGGTGGCGATCGATTTATGCTGACGGAATATAAAACCATCCGCGAGGTGGCCGGACCCCTAATGATGGTGCAGGGGGTGAGCGGCGTCAAATACGGGGAGCTTGCGGAGATCGTCCTGGCGGACCGTTCCATGCGCAGGGGGAGGGTTTTGGAGACCAACCAGGATGTGGTGCTTTTACAGTTATTCGAAGGCTCCGCCGGGATAAACCTGCGCCAGAGCAAGGTGCGTTTTTTAGGGCGCGGCCTTGAATTGGGATTGTCCCCGGATATGCTGGGAAGGGTTTTTGACGGTCTGGGAAGGCCGAAGGATAAAGGCCCGGAAATCATACCCGAGAAGAAAATGGACATCAATTCAGCCCCCATCAATCCATACGCCCGCAACTATCCTTCGGAATTTATCCAGACCGGCATTTCCGCCATCGACGGCCTGAATACCCTGGTGAGAGGCCAGAAGCTGCCCATTTTTTCCGCGGCCGGACTGCCGCATCCGCGGTTGGCCGCCCAGATTGCCCGCCAGGCCGAAGTACTGGGCAAGGAGGAAAAATTCGCGGTGGTATTCGGGGCCATGGGCATCACTTTTGAAGAGGCGGACTATTTCATTTCGGATTTCCAGCGCACGGGCGCCATCGAAAGGGCCGTGCTTTTCGTAAATCTCGCCAACGATCCCGCCATCGAGAGGATCGCCACCCCGCGCATGGCTCTGACCGCGGCGGAATACCTGGCATACGAACTGGATATGCACGTGCTTGTCATCCTGACGGATATGACTTACTATGCGGAGGCGCTTAGGGAGATCTCCGCGGCCCGCAAGGAAGTGCCCGGGAGGCGCGGTTATCCGGGGTATCTTTACACCGACCTGGCCACCATTTATGAAAGGGCCGGCCGCATCCGGGGGAAAAAAGGCTCCATCACCCAGATCCCCATTCTTTCCATGCCGGAAGACGACAAGACGCACCCCATTCCGGATTTGACAGGCTACATCACGGAAGGGCAGATTATATTAAGCCGTGAGCTTCACCGGAAGGGGATTTATCCCCCCATCGACGTTTTGCCTTCCCTGTCCCGCTTGAAGGACAAAGGGATCGGGGCCGGCAAGACCAGGGAAGATCACGCCGATGTCATGAACCAACTGTTCGCCGCCTACGCCCGCGGTAAGGAGGCCAAGGAGTTGGCGGTGATATTGGGCGAAGCGGCGCTTACGGATGCGGACAAAATATTCGCCCGGTTCGCCGATGAATTCGAGACCAGATATGTGAAGCAAAGTTCCGAGGACGACCGGGACATTCAAAAGACCATGAAACTGGGCTGGCAGCTTTTAGGTTTGATCCCCGCGGCGGAGCTTAAGAGGATCAGGCCGGAGTTCATTCATAAATATTATCCGGGGAAACGATAGTTCGGGAAGGTTGAAGCCAGATGGAAATACGCGTAAACCCCACCCGCATGGAATTGCTGCGGTTGAAAAAACGCCTTCAGGTGGCGCGGAGGGGCCATAAGCTCCTTAAGGACAAATTTGATGAGATGATGAAAATTTTTCTCGAACTCATCGAGCGGAACAGGGAAATCAGGCAAAAGGTGGAGGAGAAGCTGGCGGCGGCCTATGCCGGTTTTGCCCTGGCCAAAGCGGTGATGTCCCCCCGGGTTCTGGAGGAAAGCATCCTTGCCCCCGGACAAGGCCGGGGGATTACGCCGGAAATGCAAAAGGTGTTCAGTATTACGGCGCCGCGTTTCATCCTGTCCGCCGAGGGAAAAAGGGGGAACGGGGCGCAGGGAAGGCTTCCCTACAGCATGATCACCACATCCGGCGAATTGGATCGAGCCGTGCTTCTGTTGAAAAACAGCTTCGAAGATATGATTGAGCTTGCGGAAGTGGAAAAGACCGTCGAGTTGATGGCCGCGGAGCTGGAAAAAACGCGCCGGAGAGTCAATGCGCTGGAATATGTGCTCATCCCCCAGCTTGCGGAAACGATCAGGTTTATCTCCATGAAGCTGGAGGAAAACGAGCGGGGGAACCTGGTGAGGCTGATGAAGGTAAAGGAGATTGTAAGGGCGAAATAAATAAAATTGATGTCGGTTCTCAAATATTTTGAAATATGAGGTTAACAGTTAACCTCATTTGTTTTTAAATTAATCCCATATATTTCCCTTTTATGCATATTTTTATTTTTTTAAGTAATTACGGGTTTTATACCTTCATGTTTATGTTTTGCCGATATGTCCGGCGGATAATAATAAGCATGATAAAGAAAGGATTGTTCCCACTCGAGCTGCTTTTCTCGGAATTACGGACTGTTGACGCGCCGAATATTTATGAAGTCGAGGCTGCTGTCCTGGAAACCAGCGGCCATGTCAGCGTCGTTAAAAAGGCGGACGCCCAGCCGGCTACCCCCGTGGAACTGAACCTGCCAGCCGCTCCGGGAGGTTTACCGGTAATTTTGATTAACGACGGTATAGTCCAAACGAAAAACTTGAAACAAATCGGGCACGACCGGACGTGGCTTCAGCAGGAATTGCAAAAAAACGGCATCAGGAAAATTGAGGATGTTTATTTAGCTTCCATAGACCCTGCCGGTAACTTTTATTGTTCCGTTAAAAACTGAATTATCGAGGTGAAAAAATGTTGACCGAAAAGGAACGGATGAACAATGCCTTTAAGGAAATGCTGTTCCAGGAAGAATTGATGGCCAAGAAATATGCCGATCTGGTCAAGCAAACCACCGACCCCCAGCTTTTGCCGATGCTCCGGGGCATGGAACAGGCAACCCGCAGCCATTACGGCACTTTATTGCAAAAGATGGGCGGTTTGGGGATAGTATAAGGAGGACGAAACTTTGAATACTCTTGATGAACTCCAGGATTCGCTTGCCAGGGAAATGATGCTGCAAGCGATGTATAATCACCACGCGGTGGATATCATGACGCCTGATGTCCGCCAGCTTTTTTTCCAAATGCGGGACGCCAAAATGCAGCACATTACCCAACTGCAGCAACAGATTCAGCAAATGATGCAGCAAGGCGCGCAACAATAAAAGACTCGGAAATTGCCTTTTTTTATCGAAAAAACCAGGAAACTCCTGGAAGGGTTTCCGGCCGGCGGTATAGAAAATGAATTTTAAGAGATGATATCACCTGCAAAGGAGGGCCAGTGATGTCGGAGAGATTGAGCCAAATCCTTGAGAAAATTAAAAATTGCAATGATGAACTGGAGGTTTTAACGAATCTTATGTGCGATAAGCTGGAAAAAGACATACCGATTCAGGCAAATTCGACTGTCAACGGCGGCAAAACGGGAAAATGAGAGTGTTATACTCTCATTTGTCTTTTAAATGAAAAAAAATCAGGCGCAACCTGATTTTAATTTATCTGGTCGGGGTGAGAGGATTTGAACCTCCGGCCTCACGGTCCCGAACCGTGCGCTCTACCAAGCTGAGCCACACCCCGCATTGAGCATGCATGCGCATTTTTGCTGCGAAAAAAAATAAGTGAATTACGGATGCACCGTTTAATAGTATAGCAGATTGGAGGAAAATTGTCAAAAAGATAGCCAAGCAGGGATTGCCGGGCTTGCAAAGAATTGTTTTCGTAAGAGTAATTTGCGTTGTTATGATAATTTTACGTCTTGCCACTAAATATGGATAGCCTAATGGTAGCCATACACTTTATTTAGTGGCAAGGCCTTGAATTAAGGCAACAATGCAATTGCCGTTGTAAAGAAGTGTCTTGCGGGGGTGCTTTCATGAGGCTGACATTTTACGGCGGAGCGCGGACCGTTACAGGCTCTTGTTATTTGCTGGAAGCGAACGGAAAAAAGATCTTGATCGATTGCGGGATGTTCCAGGGGGCTAAAGAGGAAAAAGCTTGCAATTATCTGGAATTTCCTTTTGATCCCGGCAAATTGAATGCCGTGATTCTGACGCATGCCCATATCGATCACAGCGGTTTGATCCCGAAACTGGTAAAGGAAGGTTTCCGGAATCGAATTTACTGTACCGGAGCCACCGCGGACCTGTGCCGTGTCATGCTTCCCGACAGCGGCCACATTCAGGAGACGGAAACAAATTGGAAAAACAGGAAAAGGGCGCGGTCCGGCATGCCGGAGCGCGAACCATTATATACGGTGGACGATGCTGTGCGAAGTCTGGATTATTTTGAGACGGTTCCTTATCGTTGTGAAAACGGGCCGGTCCCGGGGATTAAATTCGTCTTGCGCGATGCCGGACATATCCTCGGCTCCGCATTTGCCGAAGTCTGGTGCACCGAGGGCGGTAAAACCAGGAAGATTATCTTCAGCGGAGACCTGGGGCAGACCGCTCAACCCATCATACAGGATCCGGAAACAGCGGACGGCGCTGATCTGCTGCTGATGGAAAGCACGTATGGAAACCGGATGCATGAAGGCCTTGCGGAAAAGCGCAGAAGGCTGGAGGAATTGATCGTTGCCAGCGTCAAAAGCGGGGGTAATTTGATCATCCCGGCTTTTGCCGTAGGCAGGACCCAGGATCTGCTTTATGAATTTAAACTGCTGCTCAAGGAAAAAAGAATACCGCCCCTGCCTGTTTATATCGACAGCCCCATGGCGGTCTCCGTTACGGAAATATACCGTAAACACCAGGAATGCTTTGATGAGGAAACGTACCGGATGATCAGGCGGGGGGAAGGCCCCTTCGATTTTCCTGGGCTGCATTTTGTCCGTACCTCCGAGGAATCCATGCTTTTAAACAAGATCACCTCCGGGGCGGTGATCATCTCCGCAAACGGCATGTGCGAGGCGGGGCGCATCAAACACCATCTTAAACACAACCTCTGGCGCCCGGAAGCGCGCGTTTTATTCGTGGGCTATCAGGCGGAGGGGACACTGGGCCGGCGTCTTAAAGATGGGGAGAAGTCGGTGAAGATCCTGGGGGAGGACATCGCGGTAAAGGCCCAAATATGTTCCATTGAGGGTTTCTCGGCCCACGCGGATCAAAAGGGGATCCTCGACTGGTTCGGCGCGTTTGCGAAACGGCCGAAGCACGTTTTTCTGGTTCACGGCGAGCAGGAAGGCCTGACTGCCTTGGCGGATAATATTAAAGCCATGGGGGTAAACGTTTCCATCCCGGCCAGGCACGAACAATACGGGATAACCGAAGGAGCAAAGGCGGCCGCCGGCAGGGTCCAAGCCGTAAGGCAGGCGGCGGTTGCTATTGATGAAATTCATGGCTTGTTCAACGCGTTTGAATACAGGTGGGGCAAGCTTAAAGGTCAACTGTTCCAGGTTTTTAAAGACTGCGCGGCCAACAAAAAGCTTCTGAAGCGGCAAATGGCGGATCTGACGGGAAAATTGGCGAAAATCGAAAATACTTTCGGCCGGGTAAGAGCCGGAAAGCGCAATGAGAAGTGAGAGGTGAGAGGCGAAGCATAAATTATATTTATTTTCTCTCACTTCCCACTTCCAGCCGCGTTACCCGCGGCTATTTCAGCGGCCATAAATCCGGAAACCTGTTCAAGAAGACTTCCCTGGGGCGGATGTCTTTTATTTTTTTTTGCAGGGACTGATAAAATCTTTTTTTGGGCCAGGGCTGTTTTTCTTTATAATATTGCAGCCCGACCTGCCAGAAATCCTGGGGCCACATCATAAAAAGCCATAATACGTCGAACTCCTCCCTGGTCAAGGCATAAGAATTGTGATAGTTTTTCAGAATATATACGGCCAGCTCGAGATCCCACCCGTTGGTCTTCATATTACGTATCAACAGGCTGCCCAGATCGTGAAGGCGGATTTCGCAAATGCAATAATCAAAATCAATCAGATAAATTTTATGGTTGGGGGCATGGAGAAGGTTTCTGGGGGAAAAATCGTGGTGGCAGAACTCCCCCCGGCGCATGCCCTCAGCGCTTATCCGGCGATAGGACGATTGGGGCAGGAGCTTCAAGAACAACTCACCCTGTCTGTAAAAATACTCAAAGTGGCTTAAAAACCTTCCATCGAAATTGCTCTTTCTTTTTTTCCTTTCGGCGAGCTGATAAAATTCAGACAACTGGGCGAGGCGGTGCTGGTAGCGATCCGGCCAGTTTGCCCATAGCAAGCGCTCCGTGGGCAGTGTTTTCGGGAAAAAACCGGCGCTCATTTCATGGAAATGCGCCATCATGAAGGTTGCTATCAGCAGATCCCCGGGGGCATCGTAATCGAATTCCCTGCTCCCCGCGATCCAGTCGGTCAAGGTATAAACGCTTTTTTCTATGATCGCAAAAGGCTCATTCTTTTGCGTGGTTAAAAAACGGTCCGTATATACAAAGCCTTTCCCCCAGAGGTGCTCTTTCGCTTCATGGATGAAAAGCAGTTCATCCGCGGTAAGGCGGGATCTCTTCAATGCTTTCGTGCCGCAGGAAGTCTGGACTTTGAGCACCTTGCGGAACGGACGGAAATGCCGTGCCTTAAGGCCGTAGCAGGCAAGGATCTCATGAACCGCTTTGGTGTTTCCCGCGAATGGTTCGCCGATATTCTTCATAAATATCCTCCTTATACTTCCTTGCCTGCTGTTTCAGAAAATGATCCTTTAGAAGCGTTATGAGAAACCTCACCATTGCCCGCTCTTTTGCGAAAGAGAGGGTAATCCAGAGCCTTTAAAGCCTTACCATGTCCTCCTCTCTTTCGCAAAAAGGGGAACGGGGGTGAGTCGACTTTATCACAACGCTTTTAGATTTCGTTATGAAAGGATTTTAGCGTGAGAAACGGTTTTATCCGGTACAGGTTCTCATAAAATTTGATGATTTCCATAAAAAGACGGCAGTATTCCATTTCGGGACGGAACGGGTAGTTTTCTTCATACTGGCGTACCATACGCCAGTATTTCTGCGGCCATAAGCTGAAGATATGCAAAAGGATGAAATCTTCTCCGGAGAGCGGTCTGGTGAAATTGTAAGCATCCAGCAACGATTTGGCAGCCCTCTTCCAGCGCGGCGGGGGCAGAACAAAAAGATGGTATAGTAGCAAACGCGCCAGATCATGGGCTGCCGCGTCATAAATGCCGTTTTCCCAATCAAGCAGGATGATGCGGCGTTTTTCCGTCCACAGAAGGTTTCGTTCCGTCAGATCGTGATGGCAGAATACTCCGTTTATCCCGGACAAGGCGACGCTTTTTTCCAGTAAGAACCGGTTTTTTCGCATCATTTCCGCGAAAAACGGATATGAGTTACGAAAAAGCGACGCAAACGGCGTGGAAGCGCTCTCGTGGCGCTGGTGGAAGGATGAAAGATACGCCATTTTTTCGTCCCAGCGGATCCCCCAGCGGCGGAAAAAATTTCGGGTGTCAGGTATTGATGGCCAGGCGTACGACCCTGAATTCAGGTGAAGGCTGGCCAGGGCTTGGATGCCCAGCCGCCATGCGGCCGGGTCATGGAAATGCGGATTGCGGCCCGGAAGATACTCTTTCACCACGTAGTTTCCGGCTCCCGTATTCAGCCAGGGAACCCCGTGGAATTCCAGATATGGAATAACCGCCGGGGAACCCGATCTGCTGATGAAAGATTGGGTTTGATGGATAAAGGCTATTTCCGCGGTGGGAAAACGGATTTCCTTGATGAGATATGTTTTGCGCGGTGTAAAACCCAGGAGCAGCTTGCCGCGGAATTGAACAACCACCCGGCAGGACAGTTCCTCCTCCAGCGCTTCCCGGATATTTTCGTATATGTTCATTTTTCAACGGGAGTCCGGCACGGTTCAAAGTTATATGTATAATATGCATTAGACCTGAGGATTGCCAATGCAAAAACAAATCACCCATGGCGGGCCGGTGTCATATGATAACCTTATGAACCGGTCGTTTTTATATAAGGCGGCTGTATGGATAATTTGCGTATGCAAGCCGGGGGGGTCCCGGCGCTCCGGTAGCACCGGCATTAGGAGGAGGCATGTGGTGGATTTTCGATAAAATCAGGGCTCTGGGCGAGATCATCATCCTGGCCTTGGCGTTGGTCATTTTTATCAAGGCCATTCTGGTCCCGAACGCCCTGGACATCATCATCCTGGTTGTCCTGCTTGTGTATTTCATCGCCTGTGTGTGCAGAAACCGCCCGGTCTGTTAGTAAATGTCCCCGAGCATGAAATGTAACGGATTATTTTACTGAAAGCGGCAGCGCGCAGCGTTAAGCGCAACGCCGCGCCGGGAGGGGTCGGATGCAGATATTTCAAGGCGATCTCCATATCCACAGCTCATATTCAGACGGGATACTTGCTCCGGAAGATATTATCCGCATCGCAGAAAGCAGAGCCTTGAATTTTATAGGAATAGCCGATCATCACTGCCTGAGCGGGACCAGGGAGGCGATGCGGTTTATTGAGGCGACGCATTCCCCGGTGGAGGGCATATGGTGTCAGGAGGCGTCATGCGGACATCAGATGCATCTTCTCATCCTGGGGTGCAAAACCGTACACCATTCCATCGACTTAAAACGGCTCGATGAGTTTGCCGCCGGGATCAAAAAAGAGGGCGGAGCCCTGGTTGTAGCCCATCCCTGGAGCTTTTTTTTCAGCAGAAAAACCGTGGCCATCCTGAATGATCTGGTAAGGGAGAAGATTGTGGATGGGCTGGAGCTGATGAATCTGGCCTTTGCGGGCGACGCGGACGATTGGGAAAAAATGCTGATCCATTATGAAAAAAACTGGATAGATAAAGGTCTGGCGATACTCGGCGGTTCGGATTGGCACTCTCCGCGTTTCGGACATGTGATCGGAGCCGCCAGGACATATCTTTGGGCAGACAATGCCGGGGAGCGCTCGATACTGGATGCCGTCAGAAAAGGATATTGTACGGGCGGAGCCTCCGCCCTTTTATTAAAGGAATCGGGGAACTGGCAGAAAACGGACGGGATTCTCCGGCGGATTTTCGGAAAGGGAAGCGGCGTCATATACCGTGACGGCGTATTAGGCCCGGAATACCTGGTCTCGGAATTGATGGCGGCAAGGGAAAATAGGAGCCGTCAACCGGATATCGACTTTAATCGCCTAAAACGATACTATTATTAAATATTGCAGACAATGTACGGCAATAATGGGGGGAATGCCGGTGCTATTTACTTTGATAATGGCCGGGGGCGGAGGGACGCGGCTGTGGCCGCGGTGCCGGAAATGGGCGCCCAAGCAGCTTTGGGCGGTGAAAGGAGGGCAGTCGCTGCTGCAATCCACCGTCAACAGGATAAACCGTTTGATCCCGGAGGCGCAGACATTTATAGCCACGTCGGACGAATTTGCGGAGGTCGTCAGGGAACAGTTGCCGTTTATACCCCCGCAGAATTTTATTTTTGAACCGACCCCCAGGGATACCGGGCCGGCTATCGGCCTTGCCGCTTTATTTTTAAAACAATATGACGCCGACGGCACGCTGGTGGTTTTACCGGCGGATCATATCATTTCCGATGAATCATCTTTTTTGACCCACCTGAAACTGGCGGTGGAGGCCGCGGAACAAACCGGCAGGATCACGATGCTGGGGGTCAAGCCCACGAGGCCTGAAACAGCTTACGGTTATATTAAATGCGCCGACAAGCTGTATACGAAAAACGGGATTTCCCTGTATCTGGTGGATAAATTCAAGGAGAAGCCGGATCACAAAAAAGCGCAAAGCTATATGGAAAGCGGAGCCTATTACTGGAACACGGGGATCTATATCGCTACGCTGGTGGCGCTGGAGGGCGTTTTTATTAAACATCAGCCCGGAATATACCGGACGCTGCAGGAGATGGTTTCCCGCCGGGCGGGCCAATCGCTGAAGATTGAGGCGGAGGAGTACTTGAAGATACCGGCGATTTCTTTCGACTATTCCATTACGGAAAAGGAAAAGGGAATCCTGATGGTGCCGTCTACCTTCAGTTGGGATGATGTGGGAAGCTGGTCCGCCCTGGATCGGGCCTTGCAGAAGGATGAGGACAGGAATGTCTGCCTCGGCATGTCCGTCTCATATGACACCAGCAACTGCCTGATCGATGCGGGAAATAAACTTGTGGCCACGCTGGGGCTGCGCAATCTCATCATCGTAAACACCGATGATGTGATTCTGATCTGCGATAAGAACCGGGATCAGGAGATCAAAAAACTCATCAATAAAATCAACAAAGCCGGGCTGCAAAAATATCTCTAAAGACGGAGGGCTTTTTACGGTTTATGGAAAGGAGGGATTGGATGCGGCTTGGTCTGGATGTCAGGGCCGCAATATGGTACCGGGCAAGCGGTATCGGAACCTATACCTACCAGTTGTGGCATAATTTGAGCAGGATAGCCGGGGAAAAGCATCAATTCATACCACTGGGCGAAAAATTGGAAGAATTAAACTCCTGCCAGCCTGCCATACGCCTGAAAAAAATTAATTTCTGGCAGGCTCTGCAGGATGATGCCGGCCACACACTGCGCAAGATGGATATTTATCATAATCCTCAAAATGGCTTCGGCCTGCCCGCATTGTGGGCGAAAACCCCTCTTGTGGTAACGATCCATGATCTCATCCCGTATATACTTCCGCAAACGTGCAGCCGGGTTTACCTGCGGTTGTTTTTGGAAATGGTCCCCCGGATTGTGGAAAAAGCCAGGATGATTATAGCCGTTTCGATGCAGACAAAAGATGATATCATGCGCATACTGCGCGTGCGGGAAGATAAAATACGCATCATATACGAGGCCGCGGATCCCGTGTACCGCCCCCTCCCCATGGACGAGAGCGGGCGCCAAGTGTTGGACAAATACGGTTTAAAATCCGGCAGATATTTTTTACATGTGGGTGGTTTTTCCCGGCGAAAGAATGCGCTGGCTGTCATCAAATCCCTGTCGCGGTTAAATTCCAGAATTCCCGGATACCAGCTTGCTGTGGTGGGAAGACCTGACGGAGGATGTTTTGATGAATGCGTAAAGCTTATCGGATATTATAATCTGAAGGGCAAGGTTATCCTGACCGGGCTCGTGCCGGTGGAGGAAATGCCTTATCTTTATAACGGCGCGCGGGCGCTTGTATATCCTTCCTTATACGAAGGATTCGGCCTGCCTTTGGTGGAAGCGATGGCGTGCGGTATCCCGTGCATTGCGGGAAACGTCTCCTCCATGCCTGAAATCGTAAGCAAAAGTGCTATTCTGGTAAATCCCTACCGACCGGCGGAGATCGAGGAGGCGATGCGGATGCTGGCCACGGATGAAACCCTGGTCCGCAAGCTTAGCGCTGAAGGACTTTTATGCAACCGGAGATTTGACTGGGAAGCGGCTGCAAAGGAAACCATCGATGTTTATGAGGAGATTTGTTGAAATTCCTCGTTTTAGGCACCGGTTTCCTTAAATCCGATGGATATGGAGAAGGCGGACCAATGTAATTTAATGGGGCCGGATCTGTAGCAAAGCCGGTATATATATCATACGATATGGCTAGAGGATGATTAGTTCCGACTCGGTGAGCAGTTCGGCTCACCGAAGCCGAAAAGGGAGTGAAGGCGGTTCACTCCAGCTTGCCGAAGAGGAAGCCGGGGAGTGAAGAGGATGCTACAGGTAGTTTCAAAGCTGGCCTTGAACCAGGCGGCTCATCCATTGCAGGTTCTGGGCCCACGTGAGCGGGAAGTTTTCGATCTGGTGATTCAGGGTTTGGATAACCATGAAATAAGCAAAAGACTTTTTTTAAGCGATAAAACCGTAAAAAATTACGTGACATCGTTGAGAAAAAAGCTTGGTTTGAAAAACCGTGCACAGATTGTGCTCTTCGCGGTCGCTCACGGTATGCTGGAGGTTGTGGATCAATGAGGAAGGCCGCAAACAGGTTTTCCTTAACGGAAAAGGCCCCTGTAACAAGGGGTTTTTTCTTATGGAGCAATTTGCGGTGTTATGATAATTTTGCGTCTTGCCGCTAAAAGCGTTGTGCAAATCCAAACTTTTAGGCAACAGTTTAAATTTCAAGAAAAGAAAGCCTAAAGCTAATTGGAATAAATGAGGCAACTATTTTCTATACCGATAGCCTAATGGTAGCCGTACACTATATTCAGCGGCAAGACCTGGCATTAAGGCAACAACGCATTTTCCTTTTAGTAAACCGGCGATTGGACTATTGAAAAGATTATTCTCCCTCACATTCAAAAAATTCCCCTGGTAATCTGAAAAATTAACAGTTATAATAGGAATAAACAAGTAAATCCGCAGGGAAGCTGATTTCGTTTATGAGGTATGGATGAAAAACTTGATTGTCATAGGGGCCTGGGGCAGCGGTAAAACTGAGCTGGCCTTGCATTTTGCCCTGAAGCTTTCTGAGAGCGGAACCCGCCCGGTTAGTCTGGTGGATTTGGATATTACCAAACCCTACTTCCGCTCCAGAGAATTGGTTGAAACTTTGCGGACCGCGGGGATAGCCGTTCTGAGCAATTCTTTGGGTTATGAGGCGGATTTGCCGGCGCTTTCACCCGCGATTTACGGAACAATCGAGAGGGAGGATCCGGCGGTATTCGATATAGGCGGGGATGAGTCCGGATCGCGAGTGCTGGGACGGTTCTCTTCTTTTTTCAACCAGGCGGGCTACAGGATGCTGATGGTAATAAATCCATACCGCCCGGACAGCCGCAATGCCCGGACAATCGGACGGCTCGCGGAGAAAATGGAGAATAAAAGCCGTCTGAAGATCCACGGCCTAATCGCCAATCCCAATCTGGGGAATGAGACAACGGCAGGGGATTGGCTCTTCGGAAGAGAAACCGTGTTTAAAGTGGCCCAATCCATGGACAAGCCCCTGCTGTATACCACGGTAGGGCCCGGACTGCGGGACCGGATCAGGCAGGATAACTATACAGAAGAGTTGCTTTATTTGAAATTAATGGTCAAACCGCCCTGGGAGTTCGAAGGGAGGTGATGCCGGTGAAAGTGCAAATCAATGAGGGTCTTTGCAAGGGGTGCGAATTATGCGTTGCGGTCTGCCCTAAAAAGATCCTGCGGCTTTCCGATCGTTTCAACAGACAGGGTTACCACCCCGCGGAGGTTACGGATGAACAGGCTTGCATATCATGTACTTTTTGCGCTTTGATGTGCCCGGATGTGGCGATCGCGGTTTGCAAGGAAAGCCGGGGAAATGAGTGAGATGGGCAGAAAGGAGGGACTTTCATGGAAAAAGTGATGATGAAAGGAAACGAGGCTGTGGCGGAAGGAGCATTAAAGGCGGGCTGCCGCTTTTTCTTCGGATATCCCATCACTCCCCAGAATGAAGTGCCGGAGTATATGGCACGGAGAATGCCGGAGGTGGGCGGGACATTTTTACAGGCTGAAAGCGAGGTCAGTGCGATCAATATGGTTTTCGGCGCGGGGGGGGCCGGCGCCCGGGTAATGACGTCATCATCCAGCCCCGGCATCAGCTTGAAACAGGAAGGAATATCCTATATCGCCGGAGCGGAGGTTCCGTGTCTGGTTGTAAACGTGATGCGCGGCGGCCCGGGGCTTGGGGGTCTTGATCCTTCACAGGCTGATTATTTCCAGGCTACCAAAGGAGGAGGGCACGGCGATTACCGGTTGATCGTGCTGGCCCCTGCGTCCGTTCAGGAAATGTACGACTTCGCAAGCTTGGCCTTTGATCTTGCGGATCAGTACCGCAATCCGGTCATGATTCTGACGGACGCCATCATCGGTCAGATGATGGAACCGGTGGTAATGAAGGATGGAAAATCCGCCTCGGATCTGCCCGTAAAAACCTGGGCCGCCAGCGGCAAGAAAGACCGCCCCGCCAACCTCATCAGTTCGGTGGGGATACCCAGCAATCTGATGGAGGAAATAAATCTTCGCCTCAAAGAGAAATATCAGAAGATTTCCCGGCAAGAGGTCCGCTTTGAAAAGTGCTATACCGACGAGGATGAGATTATCGTGGTAGCTTACGGCACTACTTCCCGTATCGCCAAATCCGCCATATCCAAAGCCAGAAAAGCCGGAATAAAAGTCGGCCTGCTGCGGCCGATCACCCTTTGGCCTTTCCCGTCCGGGGAAATCGACAGGCTCGCAGGAATGGGCAAGAAGTTTCTGGCGGCGGAGATAAGCAATGGCCAGATGGTGGAGGATGTAAGACTTGCCGTCAACGGCAGGGCGCAGGTTCGTTTTTATGGAAAAGTCGCCGGTACGCTTCCGACAGTGCCGGAACTATATGAGGCCATCAAAGGTTTTTAAAAAGGAGGGATATCCATTGGCGACACAAGTGCTTTTCACGCGGCCCAAAAGCATGAGCGAAACGCCTTTCCATTATTGTCCCGGATGTACCCATGGCATCATACACCGCCTTATCGCGGAGGTCGTCGATGATCTCGGGATACAAGAAAGGGTAGTGGGGATCGCGCCGGTAGGTTGCGCTGTATTTGCCTACAGGTATTATGATTTTGATATGTATCAGGCTGCGCACGGGAGAGCTCCGGCGGTGGCCACGGGGGCCAAAAGGGTGCACCCGGGGAACCTGGTTTTCACATATCAGGGGGATGGGGATCTCGCTTCCATCGGCGCCGCGGAAATCGTACATGCCGCAATGCGGGGCGAGAAGATCACCGTGATATTCATCAATAACGCAATTTATGGTATGACGGGAGGCCAGATGGCTCCCACCACGCTGGTAGGCCAGAAAACCACCACCTCTCCCACGGGAAGGGATCCCCAAAAAGTCGGATACCCCCTGCAGGTCTCGGAAATGCTCGCCACCATCCCGGGTGCGGCATATATCGAGCGGGTATCCGTGCATAACCCCAAGGAAGTGATGAAAGCCAGAAAGGCCATAAAAAAAGCTTTTCAGGCGCAGGAGGCGGGTCTGGGCTTTTCCATGGTGGAGGTGCTTTCCACATGTTCCACAAACTGGGGGATGAGCCCGGCGGAGGCCCTTAAATGGCTGGAAGAGAATATGCTCCCGCAGTATCCCCTGGGTGTATACAGGGAACCGGAGGTGAAGGCAGATGGCGCATTATGAAATCGTTATCGCCGGATTCGGCGGCCAGGGAGTGCTGATGCTTGGGCAATTATTGGCTTACGCGGGCATGGTGGAAGGGAAAAACGTATCGTATTTTCCCGCATACGGGCCTGAAATGCGCGGCGGAACCGCCAACTGTTCGGTGGTGATTTCCGATGAGGAAGTGGGTTCCCCGGTATTATCCACTCCAAATATCGTCATTGCCTTGAACAGGCCTTCGTATGAGAAATTTCATCCCATGCTGAGCGAAGACGGAATCCTTTTTTATAACAGTTCCCTTTTTCAGCCGGAAAACGATCTGGAATCGTTTCCGGTGCCTGCTAACGCCATAGCCGATGAACTGGGTTCGGTGAAAATCGCTAATATGGTAATGCTGGGAAGTTTGCTGGCCAGAAGAAATGTGGTCAAGGTGGAAACGGTGCTTACCGCCCTGGAGGAAAAACTTTCCGCCAAGCGCAGGGATATGCTGGAAATGAACCGTCAGGCTTTAAGCAGGGGAGCGGAATTGGTGAAATAGCAGGAAACGGTGATCAGTGGACAGTATAGTGCAATTCGCGTTTAGTCGTGTTCATCAGCGGTTGATATACCCCGGCGGAGAAATTGCCGGGGATTTTTTTATTCAGGCTCTAATTGAATATCCACCCGCAGAGACGGTTATCCCTTCAACGCTTCGGTCTTCGGCGGAAAAATTGGTTATGATGGCTTCGCCGGGGGAAAAGACGGTTTCCTCGACTTCGCAATCTTCCGTCAGATAACGGTGGCTTATCATCTCACCTGTCCCGATGCGCCGGTGCCAATCATCTACATGAAAAGTGGAGGAAAAGGATTTTTTACGTTCATCCCATCCTTTCCGGGCATAAACCCCCCAGAGCAGCAAATATCCCCAGAGCATATCCGCCAGCCAAGGGGGAGACGGGTTCGGCCAGGGATCCTGCGGTATATGCTGGCTGTATCGGGCGCAAAATGCCGCGTCGTGGAAAACCAGGGGCCAGAGTGGGATAGATTCGCCGGCGGTCCGCCTGTGGCGGGTCTCCTGCCAATCCACATACGGAACACCGAAGTCAGCCGCCTCTTCGCTGCCGAGCGCCAGCCCTTTGCCTTTGTAAAAGCGCAATAATTCTCGTTTATATTCGATATCCTCCGCCCGGGTGAGCATGTTGCCCGGCTCGTAGGACTGATAGGCCTGGACTGCGGTGGTGGTATCTATAAACATGGCGCGCGGTTCGAGGGTTTTGATGCGCTCCCAGTTTCTCCTCGCGTATGTCAATCCATCCCGCGGGTTGATGATGTAAGCCTGCCCCCCGGCCCAAAACCCGCCCGGCATCAAACTTTGATCGGGCATCCGGATGACGCCTTCCGGCCAACTCTCTACGCCTTCATACATATCCTGATAGTTGTCATGCAGGGCGGTAAAATAGGGATCTTTAATATGGCAAATCTCCTTCAGGCTTTCGATATTCCCCAAAGCCGGCTCCGGCGGCCAGATATCCGGGTGGGATCCGTCATAGCCGTCTTTGATCCACCCCCGTATAATCACCAGTCCTTTTTTCATGCCCAGGTTCTGCGCCTCTTTGATTAAATCCGCGGTTTCCCGATGGGTGAAGGCGATTCGGGGTTTTCCGTCGCTTGCCCGGCTCTCTTCGCTGATTTTAACCAGCCTTTCCTCCATCTGCCGGATTTTCTGGGGCCCCCTGGCCTGCATTATGGAGAAAATCCTTCCGCCGTATAGGTTGCGCAAGACCGGACATTCCTCCATTTTTTCCGCGAGGGGTTTAAATTGCCCGCGCTCCCGGACCCAATCGCGGTACGTTTTGGCGAGGCCCACGTAGCCCCCGGAGGTGAATCCGTACCTGATGTTCCGCAATCCCGTCCAGCGCCCCAACGATTTGAGCCAGCCCGGGGAGACGGCGAGCTCGGCCGCGAGGATACCCGCGTCGGCGTACCCATCACCAAAGATAGCAAGCCATCCGGCATCGCCGTTCAAGCCCCCGAACCAGCGCATATTTAGACCGCCGTACATGGGCCAGAAATAACGGCGGCCGTACGGGAGGGGTTTTTTAATCCAGCGTCCCACTCCGGTTGGAATGACCAGGCTTTCCGATTCAATGGGGGTCGGGAAAATAAGGCTCGGCAGGTTCTCATCGATATCGGAAAGCTCGAAATCCAACCAGCCGTTATTCAGGGATATTTTGCAGGTGAACGTCCCCATGAACTTTCCCTGCCGCCCGTGCAGCCGGAATTTCAAGCGATTCCCTTCCTGCGAGCCTTGAAACCGGCCGGGGTATTCCTCGCAGACGGAACGATCATGCCGCAGCCAGACATGCCCCACATCGATGGGGCCTTCTTCCTGCAGGGCTACGGGGCCCATTGTCCAGCGAGTTCCGGTGGATTTTTGCTCAATAATAGCCGAAGCGTCGGTGAACATGGTAAAAGCGAGGCCATTGTCTTCCAAATGAACCAGTGTGTCCTTCATGTAGTGTTCCCTTCCCCGGTTATTTCTACGGATACGGTTCCATACTGTTTTTAAATCAATATTAACAATTTTAGCAGGGAAATTGCCATGGATTATTTGGTTGTTTCATGTATTTTTTTGCAACTTTTCGTGATGTGAAAAACCATGGCTTGACATGCGCATTTCCGCCGCGTATAATTATATTCAATATAAACGGCAAGGATCGGGACAGTACTCCGTTCCGCTCGGAAGAGAGAAGGCGCCGCGGGCTGGGAGCGCTTTTGAGGAAGGAAACGGCAGGGAAGGACACCCGGGAGCCGGCGGATGAAAGCCGAACGGCAAGTAAGTCCGCCCGCCGGCCGGCGTTAACGGTAAAAGATGATGCTTATTAAAGCATAAGATGGGTGGCACCGCGGGAAATAAACCTCTCGTCCCTTAAGGGATGAAGGTTTTTTTTATTTGGGGAGGAGAGTGTTATGAAAATTATTATGGGTAAGACTGAGAAAATATTATCCGGAGCGGAATTATTGAGGAAAATCGGTACAACCGTCCGCATTCCGGGGATGGTACATAAGGTCAGGGAGATGGGCGGCTTTGCTTTTATCGTTCTAAGGACGGGGAACGGTTTGTGTCAATGCGTATATGCCGCGGAGAAGGCCCGTTTCAAGCTGGAGGATGTTCCGGAGGGGGCAGCGGTGGTTTTCGAGGGCGAAGTGAAGAAGGAAGAAAGGGCGGCGGCGGGATTCGAGCTTCACCTCACCGGAGCGGAAGTTTTGTCTAAACCCGCCGCAGGTCTCCCTTTGGTCGTCAATAAAAAAAAGCTGGACGCTTCCTTAGACAGCAGCCTTTTTTACCGCCCCCTGGCGCTCAGAAATCCGCGTGAACGGGCGATTTTTAGAATCCAGGAAGGTTTGGTCCGCGGTTTTCGCGAATACTTGTTTGAACAGGGATTTACGGAGATAAGGACGCCGAAGATTGTCAGCGCCGGGGCGGAAGGCGGCGCCAATATCTTCAAAATCGATTATTTCGGCAGGGAAGCCTACCTTGCCCAGAGCCCGCAGTTTTACAAGCAGATGATGGTGGGGGTTTTCCAGCGGGTTTTCGAGGCAGGCCCCGTGTATCGCGCGGAAAAGCACAATACCGCCAGACATTTGAACGAGTATGTCAGCATGGACTATGAGATGGGTTTTATCCGGGATTTCACCGATGTGATGGAGATGGAAACCGGCCTGATGCGTTTTTTGTTCACCTTTTTGAAAGAGGAGTATGGATCGGAGCTGGAGATGCTGGAAACGGAGCTCCCGTCCATAGAGGGGATCCCGGCCATGAAATTCATCGAGGCAAAAAAAATCCTCCGGGAAATATACGGGAAAAAGAAAAGCGATCCCTATGATTTTGATCCCTTGGAGGAGCAGTTGATATGCAGGTATGCCCGAGAGAACTTCTGCGCCGAATTCATTTTCATCACCCATTATCCAGAAAAAAAACGGCCGTTTTACGCTATGGATGATCCTTCGGAGCCGGGATATACCAAGAGTTTCGATCTTCTGTTCAGGGGTTTGGAGATCACCACCGGAGGCCAGCGGATCCACGATTATCAGATGCAGGTGGAGAAAATGATTAAAAAGGGATTAAATCCGTCGAATTTTGAATCCTATCTGATGATCCACAAATACGGCATGCCTCCTCACGGCGGACTGGGGATCGGTTTGGAGCGTCTGACCATGAGGTTGCTGGGATTGCAAAATATCAGGCAAGCCTGCCTGTTTCCCAGGGATACCGGCAGGCTGACACCGTAAGAAGCTTGTGCAACCGCATTGCATATATCAATCGCCCGGGTTTTATTCACCTTGGCCTGTTTTTCCCCGGATTACCGATTCCGGTACTGTCTCTTGACATTAAAAATAAGGGATTTTATAATAGATCTTGAGAATAAATAATTAAAGGGAGTGTGACCATGCGCAAGTCGGCTTTTTTGATTGCAGTCTTATGTCTCGTGATATCTCTTGCCGGATTTGGAGACGCAAAGAGCCCGTCGGTCCTCGTGGATCGCTTGGAAGCAGGGGAAGTGACGCTGGTTTCCTCTGAGGTCATGCCGTACAAGTTTATCTACGAAAAAGGGAAAAGCGAGATCCAATACACTTCCCTTCCCGGGGATCTGCCTTCCAAAGCCGTAGTTGCGGACCCGTCCGAATTTACCGTTGAAAAAGGCTGGCCGGAAGACCTGAACCCCGTCGGCGGATTGCAGGCGCCCGGCAACGGGATTATAACCATTGCCAGGAAAGATTATACCGTCGCATGGGGCCGGGTGGCCTCCGATGATCCCGCTTATCCTGAAAAGTTATTTCTTGGCATCGACGTAAACCAGGATGGGGCCGTCGAGGGAGCCGAAACCACCACCTCCCCCGTATTGACGACCAACGGATGGATTTGGTATCCGGCCAGGAAATCGGTGAGCATTCCGTGCGGTAATGACTTCATCTATGTTACGGTCACGGTGATTGATGCCCGGGACACCACCAGCAAAGGTTGGGTGGAAGTAAAGAATACATTTAACGGAGAAGTAAATACGCCCAAAGGTCCCATCAGAATATGCATCATGGACGGAAACCAGGATGGGATTTTTAATAAAGCCAAGAATGATTTGCTTTTTGTCGACCTGGACGGAGATAAAAAATTCGATGAAACAACGGAATGTTTCCCTCTTCCCAAAGAGATCGACAATAAAAAGTTTAAAATGACCTTCAGCCTGGACGGCCCGTTCCCGACCAAATTGACCATCACCAAGGAAGCGATGGGCAAGTAAATAAAACCCCATATCTTCTAATCTATAAAAGAAGCTGGCAGCAGCTTCTTTTTCATGCCGGCCGTTTTAGGACTTGAAAAGAGCAATTTGCGTTGTTGTGATGATTTTACGTCTTGCCACATAATATCGATAGCCATGGTAACCGTACACTGTATTTAGCGGCAAGACCTTGAATTAAGGCAACAACGCAATTGCCTCTAAAAAGTAAAACCGGGAGAGAATCAACCATGCAAACCATTCAAACGGATTAGCATCTTATAAATGTAATCCGGGATTTCATCCCATCGTCATCCACCTCCGGCGGGAGTGGCGTTTATCAAGAAAATTTTCCAAGAGATGCGTTTTTTAGGAAGGAATTTTTCAAATGAAGAAAGAAACAGCAGATCAAATAATAATATAAAATATTAATATTACTGTTAAAGGATTCCACAATGATAAACATGAAAAAACGGGGTGATCAAATGAAAAATCTGGAGCATCTGGCCGAGAAGTTTCCCGGCTTTTCCATGGAGGGGATCATTAAAAACCTTATGGAGCAGCATATCGAGACGCCATCGTGGGGATACGGGAGCGGCGGTACGCGTTTTTTTACCTTTAAGGATCCCACCGCCGCCAGGAACCTGGAGGAGAAAATTGCGGATGCCGCCGTGGTGCATCAATTCACCGGGGTAACACCCAGCGTGGCTTTGCATATTCCCTGGGACAAAACCGATGACTGGAAGGGGCTGGCCGCTTTCGCCGCCGCGCGCGGCATCAGAATCGGCGCCATCAATCCCAATCTTTTTCAGGACAATGACTATATGAACGGTTCCATCACCAACCTCTCGCCGGCGGTCCGGAAGAAAGCAGTCGCCCATATCATGGAGTGCGTTGAAATCATGAATCAGACGGGCTCCCGTCACCTTTCCCTCTGGTTTGCGGACGGCACCAACTATCCGGGCCAGGGGGATTTCCGTAAACGGAAAGCTCTTTTAATCGAATCCCTGCGGGAAGTATACGGAAAAATGTCCGGAAATCAGGTTATGCTTATCGAATATAAAATGTTCGAGCCGGCCTTCTACCATACGGATATCGGAGACTGGGGCATGGCGACTTTCATCGCGCAGGCCGTGGGCGACAGGGCGATGACCCTAGTGGATCTCGGGCATCACCCCCTGGGCGCCAACATCGAGCAGATCGTGGCGTGGCTTATTGATCTGGGCAGGCTCGGCGGGTTCCATTTCAACTCCAAGAAATACGCGGATGACGACCTGACCGTCGGATCCATCAATCCCTATGAACTGTTTCTGATTTACTGCGAACTGATCAAGGGGTACCGTGATGCCGGCGTAAAAATGGATGTCGCCTACATGATCGACCAGAGCCATTTCGACAAGCCGAAAGTGGAGGGCATGATCCAGTCCGTGGACAACATCCAGACGGCGTATGCCAAGGCGCTTCTGGTGGATTACGAGGCTCTCGCCCAGAGCCAGGCGAACGGAGACGCGGTGCTGGCCGAGGAGATATTGAAAAAAGCCTTCCAGGCCGATGTACAACCGTTGCTGGCTGAGGCAAGGACCAGGATGGGGGTTGATCCCGATCTGCTGTCAGCCTACCGGCGGAGTCCGGAGTACAAAGAACGGATACTCAGGTGAGTTGCTTTAATGATTTCTTTGCGAAAGAATTCTTTTTATTTATTTAATTAAAGCTTATTTTTAAAGGTTGAAAGGCGGGTGCAAGTATGAATGGAAAATTGAATCTGGCAGCCCTGGACTTGGGTGCGGAAAGCGGCCGCGTCATTCTCGGGCGGCTGGAGAAAGACCGATTTACACTGGAGGAAACCTGCCGCTTCCCCAATGAGCCTGTCTGGATGGGCAGGCATCTTTATTGGGATTTGCCCCGCCTGGTGCTGGAGATGAAAAAAGGCATCAAGCAAGCGTACCAAAAGGCAGGCCATCTTGACGGAGTGGCCATCGATACCTGGGGCGTGGATTACGGTCTCTTGGACGGGAATGGGGAGTTGATGGCAAATCCCATTCATTACCGCGATCACCGCACGGACTACATAGCCACCTCCGTTTTTGCCAAAGTCCCTGCGGAAGAGATCTTTCGGCGTACCGGAATCCAAATGATGACGATCAACACCATCTTTCAGCTTGCAGCCCTGCATCACGACGATCCCGAAATGCTCGATCGGACGGAGGACATGCTTTTCATACCGGGTTTGCTGGGGTATTTTCTCACCGGGAAAAAAATCAACGATGTCACCATCGCCTCCACAGCCCAGCTTTTTGACCCGTCAGCCTGGGAGTGGGCTTGGGAACTGGCGGATAAACTTTCCCTGCCCCGCCGTATTTTTAAGCATGTGGCGGATCCCGGAACAATTGTGGGGGGATTTGCGCCGGAAGTGGCCAAAGAGCTGGGTTTCAACTCTGAGGTCATGACGATCGGCGGCCATGACACCGCGTCTGCGGTGGCGGCCGTGCCTGCGGAGGAGGAGCATTTTATCTATATAAGCTGCGGCACATGGTCTTTGGTCGGTACGGAACTGGCCGGGCCTTTGATCAACAGCGAAGCCATGAGGTTGAATTTTTCCAACGAAATCGGGATCGAGCGGAAAATCCGCTTTTTGAAGAATGTAATGGGCCTGTGGCTTTTACAACAGTGCCGGAAAGACTGGTCCGCGCAGGGCAGGGAATACGATTATGGGGAGTTGACCCGGATGGCGGCCGGGGAGAAGCCCTGGCGCACCATCATCAATCCCGATGATCAGAGTTTTTTGCATCCGGAAAGTATGTGTGAAGCCATTGCGGCATTCGCCAGAAAAACGGAACAACCCGTACCGGAGACGGAGGGTTCCTTCGTCCGGTGCATCATCGAATCCCTGGCCTTAAAATACGGCTGGGTCATCGATTATATTGAAAAACTCACCGGATTTCCTTATCATCATATTCATATGGTCGGCGGCGGAATTAAAAACGAGATGCTGTGCCAGTTGACCGCCGATATTACGGGACGCGCCGTAGTGGCCGGGCCGGTGGAAGCCACCGCCATCGGTAATATCCTCACCCAGGCCCTGGCCTTGCAGGCGGTAAAAAGCTTGCCGGAACTGCGACGCATGGTGAAGAAGACTTTCCCTCCCGCCGTTTACCAGCCGGCCAAGCAGAGGGATCTGGACTGGATTCAAAACAGGTTTCAGACTTTATTGGATTAGGCCGGAGCGGGAGCGGATCATGGGCCAGCCGGAAAAAGAAAAATCCTATATCCTGGGGACCCTCCTGAAGCTGCAGGGGATTTATCCCTCGCTGCGCAACGCGGAAAAGCGCGTTGCCGATTATATCGCCTTCCATGCAGGGGAGGTGGTTTATCTCTCCGTTACGGAACTGGCGGAGCGCAGCGGCAGCAGCGAAGCTACTGTAGTCCGCCTGTGCCAGCGGGCCGGATACCGGGGATTCCAGGATTTGAAAATCGCCATTGCCCAGGACCTTGTGGCGCCGTTAAAAAACATCCATGAGGATGTCGACGAACGGGACAGCACCCAAGTGGTGATGCAGAAGGTATTCGCCGCCAATATTCAAGCTCTGGAAAACACCCGTGCGGTTTTAGATGCGGATCAACTGGGAAAGGCCGTCGACGCTTTGGTCTCTGCAGACACGATTGCCGTGATCGGAGTGGGAACTTCGGGCCCCATCGTACTGGATTGCCAATACAAGTTGATGCGGATCGGCCTGCGCTGCCAAGCCTACGTTGATCCTCATATCCAACTTCTGCTTGTGGCGCAACTGGGCAAAAACGATCTCATCATGGGCATTTCCCATTCCGGGAGCTCCAGGGAAGTGGTGGATGTGATGCGGGCCGCCGGAGAGATGGGATTAAGAACCATGTGCGTTACGGGTTATCCCAAATCCCCCATCACGGAAGTATCGGAAATCCGCCTGCACACCTCGGCGCCGGAAACCAAATACAGGGCCGAGGCCATCGCCTCGCGGGTCGCCCAGTTGACCATCACGGACATCCTGCTGGTCAATGTGGCGTTGCGCATGAAAGAAAAAGCCCTCGCCCAGATTCAGCGCAACGACAAGCTGCTCCTGGACAGGAAATTTTAGCGCAATTCGGCGCTTATTTTATCGTTTGTGAAAAAAAATTTCAAAATAATTTATACATTTTGAAAGGAATTTCCAATATAGAAGAGAAAGAATATTGTCACTGATAATGCCGGCCGATGATTACTGGTTGCGATCACTGAAAAAGGTGGGATTTTCATCATGACATCTGAATTTCAATTGCGCAAGGATATCGTGGAAGTAGGCCGCCGCATATGGATGCGGGGTTTCGTTGCGGCCAACGACGGGAATATCTCCGTACGCATCGGGGCCGACGAGTTTTTGTGCACTCCCACCGGCGTGAGCAAAGGGTTCATGACCCCGGATATGATCATCAAGGTCAACAGCAGGGGAGAAAAGATCAACGGGACTCTCAAGCCTTCGTCGGAAATAAAAATGCACCTTGGGGTCTACCGGGACAGACCGGACATCAACTCGGTGGTGCATGCCCATCCGCCTGTGAGCACCGCCTTTGCCGTAGCCGGCATGCCGCTTTCCAAAGCGACGCTTCCCGAAGTGATCATCACCCTAGGCTGGATTCCCCTGACTGATTACGGTACGCCTTCCACGGATGAAATTCCCCGGGCCATTTCGAAATATGTGCAGAATCACGATGCTTTTTTGCTGGAAAACCACGGCGCTTTGACTCTTGGTTCCGATGTCATCAACGCTTATCATAAAATGGAGACCATGGAGCATTTCGCCGTCATAAGCCTGGCAGCCCGGCAACTGGGGGGCGAGCGTGAGCTATCCGGCCAGAGGGTGAGCCAGTTGATGGAGGTGCGGGCCAAACTCGGCGTCAAGGGCGTGCATCCGGGATGCCAGGGCTGCGGGGCTTGCGAAGCCACGGGAAAATGCGTCAACGACGCTTCTTCCGGCAACAGCGGGATCAGTGAGGAGGAACTGCGGGAGTTGATAGCCGAAATCACTGCCCGGGTGCTGAAAGAAAGCAAGTAACCTATCAAATTAATTAATGGAACAATAGGAGGGGCAAAGGAGATGGAGGAAGCATTGGGCCTTCTGGAAGTAAGGGGGTGGGCTGCGGCCATCGTGGCGGCGGATGCGGCGGTAAAAGCCGCCGGAATCCGCATCGCAGGTACGGAATTGACTAAAGGCGGCGGACAAGTAGTGATAAAGCTGGCCGGTGAAGTGGCGGCCGTCCGTGCGGCCATTGAAGCGGGGGCGGTTGCGGCTGCGGAAGTCAGCAAAGTCATCGCATCGCATCTAATTCCCAAACCGGCGAAGGGGGTTAGATAAATAAATACAATGAACAATAAACGAAGATTAAATTATCGTAATTGATCATTGGTTGAAGGGGAGGGTAAAACTTTGGCGGGTGAAGCGTTGGGTTTACTCGAGACCAAGGGTTATACGGCTTGCGTGGAAGCGGCGGATGTGATGTTGAAAACCGCGCAGGTAAAATTGGTCGGCACGGAGAAAATCGGTTCGGGGTTGATCTGCGTATTGGTTTCCGGTGATGTCGGCGCGGTAAAAGCGGCGGTGGAAGCCGGGCGCAACGCCGCCGGAAGGCTGGGAGAGCTGATTTGCGCGCATGTGATCCCGAGACCGCATCCTGAAATTGCGCGGATGATGCCGAAGTCCGCGGAAATGAAAACGGAAGCCAAAAAAAGTAAAGGAGTGGACTAAAGAATGAGCGAGGCGCTGGGACTTATCGAAACAAAAGGCATGGTGGCCGCCATTGAAGCTGCGGATGTCATGGTGAAAACCGCCAATGTAACCCTGGTGGGCACGGAGAGGGTCGGTTCCGGTTTGGTGACTGTGATGGTCAGGGGCGAGGTGGGCGCCGTAAAAGCCGCGGTGGAGGCGGGAGCGAATTCCGCGGCCCGTCTTGGAGAATTGATTGCATCCCACGTGATTCCAAGACCGCACAATGATCTGGAACGGATTTTGCCGGCAGGGAAGTAATTCGAATATCAGCAAGCGATTATCAATTGCCAAAGACAATCTTGAATGCTTGTTTTTAGGCTTTATTACGGACCCTCATTTGATTTTGACGGCAATAATTTCAGTGTAAAAAATACGGAATTTCAGCGACTGAATTGATCACTGATAAGTGAACACTGATCACTGATTTAGGGTGGTGTCTAAAATAAACGAGAGCGAATTGATAGCGAAGATTACCGCAGAGGTAATGGCGGCGCTTAATGCGGGGCGGAAGGTGGATGATCATGTCCCGGTGGGGATATCCGTGCGCCATGTCCATATAAAGCCCGACGATCTCGCTGTTATATACGGAACGGGAGCCCAGCTTACCAAAATGCGCGATCTGAGGCAGCCCGGCGAGTTTGCCGCGAATGAGACGGTTACGCTGATCGGGCCCCGCATGCGCTCCATTGAAAACGTGCGGATTCTAGGGCCTGTCCGTTCCCAGACCCAGGTCGAGATTTCCCGCACCGATGCCATCCTGCTGGGTTTGAATCCCCCGGTGCGCCGTTCCGGAGATATCGCCGGCACGCCCGGTATTGCTCTGGCGGGGCCCAAAGGCATTATCACGCTCAAGGAGGGAGTAATTCTTGCCAACCGCCATATCCATTTAAATGAGGCGGATGCGGTAAGGCTGGGGGTAAAAGGCGACGAAGAAGTGGATGTGGAGATCAGCGGGGATAAATCCCTCATCTTGCGTAAAGTGCAGGTAAGAGTGGGGCCCAAATTTATTTTGGAAATGCATCTGGATACGGATGACGCCAATGCGGCAGGCATTAATTGCGGGGCAAAGGCATATATCAGGCGGAGGTGATCCGATGGTTACGGGTAAGGTGGTAGGCAATATCGTTTCCACTCAAAAACATCCCAAATTAGCAGGCTATAAACTTCTTCTGGTGGAACTGGCACGGGAGGATGAAACCGAAAGCCCAAAAATAATAGTGGCGGTGGATACCCTTGGAGCAGGCCGAGGGGAAACGGTTCTTTTAAGCACCGGGAGTTCCGCCAGGACGGCGCTGGGGGAAGCCGGCGCCCCGGTGGATGCGGTGATAATCGGTATCGTGGACAAGATCGAGCGATAATCGCAAAAAGAGGGGTAATTCAAATTGGAATTCGATGAACGCCGTATCGCGGCGATCGTAGCCGAGGTTATCGATAATATAAGGAAGGACCGCCCCGCTTCCCGCGCGGACCAGGGAAGCGGCGGAATTTTTACGACAGTCGACGCCGCTATCGGCGCCGCTGCGGAAAACCAGCGCCGGTTGGCGGAGATGCCGCTGGCGAAGCGGGAGCAGCTTGTCCAGGCAATCCGGAGACTCGGCGTTGAGCAGGCGGAGTATTTAGCCAGGAAAGCTCATGAAGCGACGGGACTCGGCCGCGTGGAGGATAAAATCATTAAAAACAAAAACGCCTCCAGGCTTTCCCCCGGCACCGAGGATCTGATTACAAGCGCCAGAACCGATGATCACGGGATGCTGGCGGAGGACTACGCTCCTTTCGGGGTGATCGTTTCGGTGACTCCAGCCACGCATCCTACGGCGATGATTCTAAACCATGCCATCATTTTCGTCGCGGGCGGCAATACGGCATTTATCGCCCCCCATCCCAGGGCGCAGGCCGCCACCCTGGCCGCGGTCAAAATGATCAACGAGGCTGTAAACCAAGCTGGAGGGCCGTCCTGCGTTCTCACCGCTGTTGCGGAAGGCACCATGGAAACGGTTGATGCAGCCATGAGGCATCCGCTTATCAAACTGGTAACCGCTGCAGGCGGTCCCGGGGTGGTCAGGGCTGCGCTTGGCTCAGGCAAAAAAGCCATCGTGGCCGGACCGGGCAATCCGCCGGTGGTGATCGATGAAACCGCCGATGCCGTCAAGGCTGCAAAGCATGTGGCTGACGGAGCTTTTTTCGACAACAATATTCTTTGTATCGCCGAAAAGGAGGTCTTTGTGGTCAACAGTGCGGCCGATGCGTTTTTAAGCGCTCTTTCCCGTGAAAAATGTCAGGTTCTTACCAGCGGCCAGGCTGCGGCGGTCTCAAATCTGGTGGTGAAGGAGGGCCATGTAAATCCGGACTATATCGGCAAAAACGCCGATCATATATTGAAGGCCGCCGGAATTCAGCCGGCAGCCGGAGTACGCGGGGTAATCATCGATGTCTCCGGGGATCACCCGCTGGTTGGCATTGAGCAGTTGATGCCGGTGCTGCCCGTGGTAAGGGTGAACGATTTTAAGACGGCGGTTGATTGCGCCGTGAAGGCTGAACATGGATACGGCCATACGGCCATTATTCACAGCAGGGATATGGAACGCATTCATTATTACGGACGATTCATGAGTACCACCATTCTGGTTTCCAATGCCCCTTCTTACGCTTCGCTGGGCGTGGACGGGCCCGGGGTGTTCGGTCACACCATCGCCAGCCCTGCCACGGGGGAAGGGGTATGCACCCCCAAATCGTTCTGCCGCCGCCGTATTCATCTAAACGCATCCGGGAGGTTTATCTAGCCCATGGACCTGCTAAGGGCCGCTTTAGACTGCGGCGTGGTCGGAGCCGGCGGGGCCGGATTCCCCACCTATGTCAAACTCAAGGCTAAATCGGATACGATCATTGTAAACGGAGCGGAGTGCGAGCCGTTGCTCCGCGTGGATCAGGAATTGATGGCGGCGCATGCGGAAATCCTGGCGGAAGGTTTATCCGCGGTTATGGATTTTACCGGGGCGAAAAAAGGTTTTTTCGCGTTGAAGGCCAAATATCACCAGGCGGCGGATTCCCTGCGTTCGGCGGCGAAAACGTCAGGAAACGCCATAAAGGTTTTTAAGCTCGGAGATTTTTATCCGGCCGGGGATGAACACGTGCTGGTTCATGAAGTGACGGGCCGTACGGCGCCGGCCGGAGGGATCCCCCCGGATGCGGGAGTGACTGTAATAAACGTGGAGACCCTTTATAACCTGGTCCTTGCGGGGCAGGGGAAACCGGTCATCGTCAAATATGTGACCGTAGCCGGAGCCGTGACCCGGCCCGCCACTTTTGCCGTACCGGTAGGTATTGCTTTCCATGAACTCATCGATCTTTCCGGAGGGGTCACCGTGAAAGAATATGGCTTGATCGAAGGCGGTCCTTTGATGGGGAGATTGTCCTCCCCGGATCAGGTTGTAACCAAAACCACCAAGGGAATCATCGTTTTACCCACGGACCATCCTTGCCTGACCGGGAAAAGGGTCAACTTGAAGGCCCAGATCAGAAGGGCCGCCGCGTCATGCTGCAACTGCCGCATGTGCACGGATTTATGCCCCCGTTATTTGCTTGGACATCCGCTGGAACCTCACCATTCCCTGAATGCAATCGCTTACGGCCTTGCCGACCGCCTTGAGAGATATACCCAGGCCTATTTATGCTCCGAATGCGGCGTGTGCGATACTTATGCCTGCCAGATGGGGCTCTCCCCCCGGGCGTTGCATGTGGAGATCAAACGGCAACTGGTTGCGGCGCAAATCGGCAACCCTTTCCGCCAAAAGGTGGAGGCTAGAGAGGAGAGACAGTGGAGGCGTATTCCCGGCGCCAGGATGATCGCTCGGCTGGATCTTGTCGATTATAATACGCCGGCGCCCTTAGCCGGGAATAAAGTTACGCCGCGCCGCGTTTATCTATTGTTAAAACAAGACGCCGGGGTTCCGGGAATACCGCTTGTCAAACCCGGCGATTACGTAAGTGTCGGGCAAAAGATCGCCGCACCCGCCGAAGGAAAGTTGGGCGGCGTGTTGCATGCCAGTATGGACGGCAAAGTTTCCCGGGTGGATCAAGGCATTGAAATAACGGCGGTGTGAGGTTTAGACAAATGAATCTGGCAATCGGATTGTTGGAATGGAAAAGTATCGCGCGGGGCGTGAAAGCCACCGATGCGCTTTTAAAAACGGCGGCAGTGCAGTTGCTGCAGGCGGGATCTGTATGTCCGGGCAAATACATCGCGCTTTTCGGAGGGCAGGTGGGAGCGGTGCAGAGCGCTCTGGACGCGGCCAAATCGGAAAGCAGTTCCGAGGTCATCGATGAATTCATGCTGGCCAAGGTGGATCCGGCGGTTTTTCCGGCTCTTACGGGGACCTCGGAGGTTGAAGCCGGGGGCGCCTTGGGTGTCATTGAGACTTTTTCGGTGGCTTCGGCGGTTCTCGCCGCGGACAAAGTGGCTAAGGCCGCGCAGGTTTGCCTGCTGGAGATAAGGATCGCCCGGGGCATGGGCGGGAAATCCGTGGTGTTTTTTTCTGGAGAGATCGGCGCCGTCAAGGCCGCAGGTGAGACGGCGGTCAAGGATATCATAGAGTCGGGTCTTCTCGTGGGATGGGACGTCATCCCCGCCCCGCATCCGGATTTGTGGAAGAAGCTGCTATAACAGTGATTAGTAGCCGGTAAGCGGTAATCGATATTTGATCCAAACCGGATTTATGCTTTCTGGGTACATTATAATATCGTATCTTAATAGAGATTTAATTCGGGTCTCCTGAAAAAGTCTCCAACCCTTACAAACATTGACAAAAAAGCCAAAAAGCGGCAGGGAAAATGCATGGGAAACACGAATAAACCCTTAAAAACCTTGCATTTAGGAGACTGCCATGTACGAAA
>JBLNCG010000054.1:0-18067 GCA_050260475.1 Bacillota bacterium | reverse complement strand
TGGGACCCAGCGGGGAACGGGCTACGGTTATTCCTTGTGGGAGTTTGAGGTATACGGAAGCGGCGCCGCGGCTACGCCGAGTACCGCGGCTACGCCCACCAATACCCCCACTCCCACGCCCGGAACGCCCGGTTCGTGGATGGGCACCAACTTTTGGAATATCCAGTGGCAGGCGCGGAATGAATTCAAAACCGGCGTGAACTGGTCGACGACCACCGACCCCTGGAATCCGACATTTATCAACGAGATGCAGGGCATGAAGGTCATCAGGCCTATGGACTGGGTGCCCACCAATGGTTCCAATGTAACATACTGGAGCCAACGGATCGCCAAGACTGCAGATCATTATTCGACAATCGGAGTAGCCTATGAATGGCAGATCGACCTTTGCAACAGGGTGGGAGCGGATCTCTGGGTCACCATCCCCCACCAAGCCAACGCCGATTATAGTTATCAGTTGGCAAACTTGATTAAAAACAATTTGAATTCCAGTCTGAAGGTATATGTGGAGTACTCCAACGAAACCTGGAATTTCGGCTTCTCGCAGGCGTCATACTGTCGGGATAGGGGTGTGGCCCTTGGCCTGCATCCGGATCAATATACCGCCGGATTCCTGTACCATGTTTATGCCGCGGTGAGAGTATTCGAGCAGTTTGAAAGAGTCTTCGGGACCAACAGCCCGCGCATCGTAAAAGTTCTGGCGGGGCAACAGGGCAACGCCTGGATGGCGGGACTGCATCTGGACGCCTTGAGCAACACCACCATCAATCCCAGCCATATTACGGCCAACGCCTATGCAATCGCGCCGTATTTCGGACACGATATCCCGAACGGCGCGGCTTCCGACGCCGTCACCCAGTTGCGCGACGCCATTTATTCTCAAGCCAAGGCGGATACGCAGGCGGTTTATAATACGGTGCACCCCCGGGGCTACCCCTTGCTTGCATATGAGGGCGGCCAGCATGTTTACCAAAGCGGAGCCGACGTCTTGAACCGGAAGCCCGACATGTACAGTATATACATGGAATATTTCACTCAAATGAAACCGTATTACCAGGTCTTCTGCCATTACAACCATGTCAGCACGTATGGTTCCGGCGGCGCCTGGGGTTCCGAGGAGTACATCGGGCAATCGCTTTCTACCGCGCATAAGAGAAGGGCTATCGTGGATTTTATTAACAATAATTAAAACTATGCACTAATTCCTTCATAATCGTGGGGCGCCGACAGGCGCCCTTTTTATATGGATTTTTGTAGTATGGTTGCCATAAGGTTATCGATGTTTAGCGGCAAGAGGTAAAATATAGTTACAATGCAAATTGCTCATGTATAATTTTGTGGCGGGAATCATTTTCATGTGCTACAATATAATTAAATGTATCATACATTTGAAACATTTAAAGGAGGTCGTTCTTTTGCTTACAGTGAAGGATATCGCCAAGATGATCGATCATTCCCTGCTCAGGCCCGAACTTACCGCGGAGCAGGTACGGGAGGGCTGCCGGCTGGCCAGGGAGTATGATGTGGCTACGGTATGCGTGAAACCGTGCGATGTGGCCCTGGCCAAGAAGGAACTGGCCGGGAGCGATGTAAAGGTGACGACGGTGGTGGGTTTTCCCCATGGAGCGCATAAGACGGAAACAAAAGTTTTCGAGGCCCGGGAAGCGATCAGGGATGGCGCGGTGGAACTGGATATGGTTTTAAATATCGGCCGGCTGCTTTCGGGAGATCTGGACCATGTGGAAAAGGATGTCAGGGCTGTGGTGGAAGCCGCTCATGCTCAAGGGGTTATTGTCAAAGTCATCCTGGAAAACTGCTACTTAAACAATGAGCAGAAAGAAACCGCCTGCCTGATCTGCGAGAAAGCCGGAGCGGATTTCGTAAAAACCTCCACCGGGTTCGGTACGGGCGGCGCCACCATCGAGGATTTACGGTTGATGAGAAAAACCTGCAGCCCGAAGGTGAGGGTGAAGGCGGCGGGAGGCGTCCGGACTCTGGATGCGGCCCTGGCCGTGAGAAAAGCGGGCGCGGTCAGGTTCGGAGCGACAGCCACCAAGCTAATTCTGGATGAGGCCCTGGAAAGGGAGAAGACGGGAACTCTCCAGGATACTTCGGAAGCGGAACCAAGCACGACCAAATAAAGGCAATTGCGTTGTTACCTTATAACAACGCAATTGCTCTAACAAAAGACTTATAGATTGATTTCCCTGGAAAAATTGACTTTGTGCTTCCCGGTTTGAAGCTCCACCTTAAACAGGCATTTATCCCCCCGGGCAACTGATGAGGTGAGTTCAAACGGCATACCCGAATTCAGAAACGCCAGGCGTTGAATCTTAAAACCGCAAGCGCCTTTTTTGCAGCCCAACCGGGCGGCGGATTCCTTGTCCAGGGAAAAGGCTTCGATGGTTTCCGCTGCATGATGAAGGTTTAGATGATAATAATCCTGCAGGATTTGATACAGCGAAGAAGAAGACAAATCTTTTGCGTCGATGCCCGGGCAAAGGTAATGCGGGATAAAGGTGGTTTCCAGCAAAAGCGGCTCCCGGTTGGCAAGCCTTACCCTTACGAGTCGGAATGTTTTTTGATCGCCGGGCGGCAGGCGCAAAGCTTCTGCAATAGGCCCGGGAGCTTGGCAAAAGGATTTTTCCAGTATTTCCGAACCGGGGGTCAGCCCCAACGCCAGCATATCCTCGGTAAAACTGTACAAGTGGTTCAGATTGCGGTGCAGCTTAGGGTTGGCTACGAAGGAGCCCTTCCCCCTGCGCCTGATAATGGTGTTGTCATCAGCCAGTATTTGCAGGGCCTGTCTTACGGTGGTGCGGCTTAAGCCGTATTTGGCGCACAATTGGGACTCCGGCGGGATTTGATCCCCCGGATGAAGTCTGCCGGTCTCAATTTCCCGCTTTAAAATCAACAGCAGCTGATGGTATAAAGGCTCCGTGATATGGTGGTTCAGAGCCCGTTCCGAAGGCAATTTGTAATCGGGCATGAGGTGTCTCCTTTTGATCCTTGATGATTTTATTATAACAACGGTAGGGAAGCCGGGCAATAGGTGTTTCCGCTTTCAGATGATATCCCGGCATGCGCTGCTCATAACATTACATGGAAGGGGTGAAGGGGTGTTCAAATGGGCATATGGCTATATGACGCCAAACAGATTAAGACCAACCAGGTCAACGACAGTTGGGGCAGTTTGCAATGGTTGGCCGGTAAAGGGATTGGGGACAGTGAAGACACCGCTGCCGGACGCGTTATAATCAAAAAAGGGGCTTGTAATCCGCGGCACGCCCATCCCAATTGCGACGAGATCCTCTACCTTCTTCAGGGGAGGCTTGAGCATACGGTTGGAGACGAGAAGGTGACGGTTGCGCCGGGCGATGTTCCGCTGACACAAGCGAAGTAATGAAAATAGGCTATCGTGAATCGGCAGGCATCGTTGACTTATTTTCTGAGTATAGGCTGCCGAAAGCGGCAGTTTGCCTTTAAAAATGACAAATATCCCTGTAACGGTGATATTTGTTTTTTTTCAATCGAAAGATATAATTATATAAGAAAAAAGGAAATATGACATTTACCGATATTTATATATGTCAAAAATTTTTTGAAGGTGTCCATACGTGCGCAATAAATTAAATGCATTGATCGAAAACGCGGTTCTGAATATCCTGGATTTCGACATTCACACTTATCCTCCCCGCGTAGTGATGAATATAGTCAACCGGGTGGTGCCCTATTATATCATGTCCTATATCAAGCAAGGGCTGGCCCAGGTGCGCTTCCGCAACCGGATGTATGCCACCGAACCGGGGACGGTAGTAATCCTTCCTCCCGGCGAGCCCCACGATCATGTGCGGATCTCCCATGAACCAGCGGTTTTTTTGTGGTGGAACTTTACTTTTAAAATCGCCGGAGCCCTCGATGTGCTGAGAATCATGCGTCTGCCCTTGATCTTCAAGCTTGCGGACACCTCCTCCTTTGAGGAACTTTTTTGCTCTTATATGGAATTGACAAAACAGGGATTAAGCATTCCCAACCTGATCAGGCAAAAGGCCAAAAGCCTTGAAGTAATGGCGCATCTGCTGGAAAGCGCGGTAGCGGACAACCCGGTTTTATTTGACGAATCAATCCCTGACGGCTTCATCCACATCCTTCTGGATATCCTGGAGAAACCTTGCGCCGATTTTCATCTTGCTTTTCTCGCCGCGAAATACCACATGCACCCCACCTATATATCCAACCGTTTTAAAAGCTATTTCGGCGTAGCACCCATGCAGTTGAGCCGGGAAATATTATTGGAAAAAGCGAAAGCGCTTTTAAAATCCGGAGATATGACCGTAGGTCAGGTGGCAACAACATTGGGATATAAAGATTTGTCCGCGTTTTCCCGTTTTTTTGCAAGCCATACGGGAGTTTCCCCCCTGCGGTTTAAAAACGTGAATTAACCGATTAGATTTAATCACCGGTTCCATAATTTATAAAGCAAAGGGAGGCGCATGCATGGATAAGACAATTAAAGCCGCGATGCTGGGCGCTGGATTTATGGGACGGACCCATGCCGGGAATCTTGCCCAAATCGGGGCGGAGGTGGTTGCGATTTGCGCCCGGGAAGGAGCGGAGGAGCTGGCCCGGGGGCTTTCGGGCCAAAAACCCGCGGTTTACGGGGACTTTGACAAAATGCTGCGGACCGCGGGCATCGATGTTTTATATGTCTGCCTGCCGCCCTTCGCCCATGACGGGCAGGTGGAGGCCGCCGCGCAAAAAGGAATCCATCTCTTCCTGGAAAAACCCATCGCCCTGAACACCCAAAAAGCCCGGAGCATGGTTGAGGCGATAAAAAAAGCAGGCGTGGTTTCCCAGGTCGGTTATCATATGCGTTTCGGAGCAGCGGTGCAGGAATTAAAGAGAATGATAAGGGACGGCAGCGCCGGGATTCCCACTTTATTTGACGGAAGGTACGAGTGCAATTGCCTGCATTCCGACTGGTGGAGGGATGTGAAAAAATCCGGCGGGCAAGTATTTGAACAAATTATTCACCTGTACGACATGTCCAGATATCTAATGGGGGAAGCAGAGTCGGTATCGGGCTACACCGCCAATCTTTGCCACCACGTTGAACAAGGGTATACGGTGGAAGACACCAGCGCGTCGCTCATCCGTTTCAAGTCCGGAGCTCTGGCCAACATCTCCGGTTCAAACTGCGCCGTCCCCATGGAATGGAACAATCCGTTCACGGTTGTCTGCCAGTATGTCACGGCCTATTTTATCGACCCTAACCGCGCTGAATTTGTGCTGACCGGGAACAAGGAACCGGTGCGCAGGAAGGTGCAAGGTGAAGATAATATGTATCTGGAGGAAACGAAGGCCTTTATCGATGCCGTACTTGGCAAAGGGCCCGCCCTCTGTCCGGTCACGGAGGGATTGGAAAGCTTGAAGCTGGTGGAATCCGTAGTAAAATCAGCGGCCGCCGGCGGCAGGCCGGTGCGGATATGAGGCCATATCATGATTCCGCCATCCCCGTGACCGGGATGTGCGGTATATGCCATGTATGCCTTATATATCATATTTTGCAAAGGCGGGTTTTACGCCCGCCTCATGGCGGATGCGCAATCTGCCATGAGCAATTTGCGTTGTTATGATAATTTTACGTCATGCCGCTAAATATCGATAGCCTAATGGCAGCCATACACTATATTTAGTGGCAAGGCCTTGAATCAAGATAACAACGCAATTACCTCGCCAAAGAAAGGTGGAATAAAAGTGCCTGACAAAAAAATCAATCTGCTGATAAACCTTCCGGACGGATTTTATAAAACGCCTCAATTGGCTGATAAATTTAAACATCTGGAAGAGATCGCCGAAGTGCGCAAAAGATCCCATAATACTCCTGAAGAAATCCAGGGGGATCTGTCCTGGGCCGAGGCTGTGATCATGTGGTCCTGGCCTGTATTCAACGAGGGGATTCTGGCCAAGGCCCCCGGCTTGAAATTTATCGGCCATATCAACGGTACCCAGACGAGCGCCAAAGCGTCCTTTGCCCGTGGCATCGCTGTTTCCGAGGCCAGGCATTGCTGGTCCCCGGCGGTGGCGGAGATGGCCCTTGCGTTGATGCTTACGGCCTTAAGGAAGGTTGGCGATTATCACGCCGATATGCGCGCCGGCAAAGAAAAATGGGTAAATGTTTTTCCGACGGACATAGACCCCTTGGAACGCCAGCTGACAGGACGCTCCGTCGGCATTGTGGGATTCGGCGGGATCGGGCAGCGTCTGGCGGAGCTTCTGGCGCCTTTTCGCATTGAACTGCGGGTTTATGATCCGTTTCTGCCCGGCAGCGTGACCGCAAAATACAATGCCAAACCGGTGACGCTCATGGAGCTGATTCAGGGATCCGAGATAGTAGTGCTTTGCGCCGCAAACAACAAAGGCTCGGAAAAGCTGGTGGGGCCCAAGGAAATCGAAGCATTCCAAAAGAACAGTGTCCTAGTGAATGTAGGCCGTTCTTCCCTGATTGACATGGCGGCCCTGGAAGAAAGATTATCCAGGCAAGACATGGTTGCCATGCTGGATGTATTCGATAAAGAGCCTTTGGAACGGGATTCGTCCTTGCGTAAACTCCCAAATGCTTATCTGACGCCTCACCGAGCGGGAGGACTTATGGAATCGGTGGAAAGGGCGCTTTCCATGCTTATCGGAGATCTTGAGGCCTTTCTGGAGGGCAGGGAACGGAAATATGCCTTGACGGAAGCCGCATTACCGAGTTTGCCTGAAAGGTAAAAACAAGAAACTGTGATACGGTAAAGGCGAAAATGTATTATTAATCGCTTCCCTGAAGCATTGCGGCCATGATCCTTGCGAAAACGGGGTTTATTACAATGCTTCTATGGAAAGTATGATAAAATCCGGCGAAAGCCGGATTTTTAACTTGACAAGTTTGATTACCGGTAACGGCGGGCCTAACCCGGACAAACTGGATGTCACCGGCGGCGTAATTGCCACACCTACCGCTACGCCGACCAATACTCCCACACCGTCCATAATGGCGACTCCCACCAACACGCCCACAGCCTCTATAGTACCAACTCCGACCAATATGCCGACAGCTACTGTAACGCCGACCGCCTCCACGCCTCCGAATACCGTCACTGCCAAGAAGGTCTTGAGCGGCCGTAGCTGATCAGAAAAGTAAAATCGCCGGGCTTGTTGCGGGGATTGGCCGTGTAAGAAAAGGTCTGGATTTGCAAGGACTGACAAACATACCGATTATCTGTTACGAGGGCGGCGCAGACAACTATCCGGATGACAACTTGACATTAACACGCGATCCTCGACAAGAACAGGCCTACATGGGCTGTCCTGAAAGTATTTTGGAAAGCCCCATTTATTTTTATGGTTGCAAGCGAATATGCATAAATTGTGGAAGGGAAAAAAAAATCAAAGTGGAATTAAAAGAAATCATCGGCCTTAATGATGGAGGGGCGTGAATGGTTTATTTACACGCGCGGAGCCTGAGCCCGGATCCGCTTTACGATCAAAAAGGCGAACCCCTGCAGGGCGGTTTTTACGAGGGGCTGGATATTTATCCCCATGCCATGGCCAGGGCATATCCTGAAAACTCCGTCAACCGCCATTGGGCGGAGTCTCTGAATCTATTTAAAAATCCCGGTGAAGTCTCCATAAAACCCGATCTGCAGGGGACAGCCGGGCTGGTTCTGGATTTTGGCACGGAACTGGAAGGAGAACTGGAGGTCGGCTGTACGGTGGCCGGCTGTTGCAACATTTACGTTTCATTCGGCGAAAGCCTTCCTGAAGCGGAGATATACGGCATACCGGGAACCGTGCCTGTCCCTGTGGAGCATTGGCATCTTCCCGAAGGGGGATGCCACAGTAAAATATTCCCCTCCCGGGGATTCCGTTTTGTCCGCATCATGGCGCACGACCTCACCGATGCCGCGTCATTTACAAGGATATGCGTTCATGCCCGTTTTGCTTTTCAACAGGGGCATTTGGGGGATTTCATTTGTTCGGATCCGCTGCTTCAAAGAATTTGGCACAGCTCAGCCTATACGGCCCGCCTGTGCGCCCGTGAAGATGCACTGTGGGACGGCGTGAAAAGGGATCGCCTCGGCTGGTACGGGGACGCCCGCATCACCCAGCAGGCCATCGATTGTGTTTTTTATGACAGCGGTCCGGCGGAAAAGATGCTTCTGAGATTGCCCGTGGATGCATGGGCCAACGGAATCCCGGCCTTTTCCTTTGACGCGGCGGCGATGCTGAAGAATATCATGCTTGTCTACGGCTTGGAAAAGGCATGCATTGCCGGGGCATATAAAAGGATCCGGGGAATGCTGAACTGGGCAAAACGGACTCAGACCGATTCCGGCGGTTTTTTAGTACGGAATTCCAGGGTGCAGTACTTTATGGACATCGGGTTTCTTGACTGGTCCCCCATGCCGGTTGGGGGACGGTTTGAGGAATTATCATGGCTTCAATTGAAATATTTGGAAGCCCTGAGGAACGTGGCGGAGATCGCCGTTTGGCTGGGGGAAAGGAATGACGCCGCCCGTTTCGGAAACGAGGCCGGGCGCCTCGCGAAACTGATTGCCAGGAAGTTCTGGAGGGATGGCAAGGGTTATATACATACGCTCTCCCAGGCGGAAAAGGGATGGAAGATGCTTTGGGAAAGCGATCATTACCGGCGGACCTATCTGGAAAAGCAGAATATTGGCGAAAGCGGCCCCTCCAGGCATGCAAATGCGTTATCAGTATGGGCGGGGGCCTGTCGGGATGAGCATAAGGAGATAATTCTGAAAATATTGAACGATCCGGCGGTTCCCCTCGTTATTTCCGGATATTTTGCCTATTACGAGCAATGCGCCAGGGCGGAAGCAGGCGATCCGGCAGGCGCCTTGAGGAATATGCGGGATTATTTTGGCAAGCAATTGGAAGAAAATGACAGCGCTACAATCTGGGAAACATATGAACCCGGGATAAGGGATTTTCGGAAATGGGGCTTGGGTGCCTGGCCGAAAAGCCTTTGCCACGGCTGGAGCAGCGGGACTGTACCTTTCACTGCCCGTTATTTGCTGGGGATCAAACCCGTTCAACCCGGCTTCTCCGCTGTTGAGATCCGGCCCGCTTCGGAGATTGCCTTGACTTATGAAGCATCGGTGCCTACGCCCTTCGGATTTATCGAAGTGAAACGCAAAACCGCCGATGGCCGGATTTGTTACACTGTCCCGCGCAAAATTCAAATATCAGGAGATTTGCCTCCCATGGCTGTTGTTGAACAATATTAAGGGGGACCTTTGATGAAATATCGAAATCCCGTTATCCCCGGATTTCACCCGGACCCCAGCATCTGCAGGGCGGGGAATGACTATTATCTTGCGACAAGCAGTTTTGAGTACTTCCCCGGGGTACCTGTCTTCCATAGCAAGGATCTGGCGCATTGGCGGCAGATCGGGCACTGTTTGACGCGCCGGAGCCAGTTGGATCTTACCAGCATACATAGTTCAGGGGGGATTTTTGCCCCCGCGCTACGCTATCATGACGGGCTTTTTTATATGATTAGCACGGTCGTCGGAGGCAGGGGGCATTTCATCGTAACCGCGCAGGATCCGGCCGGAGAGTGGTCCGATCCGGTCTGGGTAGAGGGGAAGGGATTCGATCCGGACCTTTTTTTCGATGATGACGGAAAGGTCTATTTCCAGCGTCACGACAATGGGGAAGGTATTTACCAGCGGGAAATCGATGTGAAGACCGGCGCGTTGGCGGGGGAGGAGCGCTGGATCTGGAAAGGTTTTGAGGACAAGTATTGCGAAGGCCCGCATCTTTATAAGATAAACGGATTATATTATCTGATCGCGGCGGAAGGCTCCACCCACCGCGGCCATATGGTTGTGGCGGCGCGGAGCAGTAAACCCACCGGCCCTTTCGAGGGGTGCCCCCATAACCCCATTCTAACCCATCGCTGCAAGTTGTTCAGCCCGATCCAGGCCGCCGGCCATGGGGATCTCATTTGCGCCCACGACGGCTCCTGGTGGATGGTTTTCCTCGGAATACGGCAGATCGGATGGGGGTTCCACCACCTGGGAAGGGAAACCTTCCTTGCCCCCGTAACCTGGACGGAGGACGGGTGGCCGGTGGTCAACGGCGGAAAACCTGTGGAGCTTGTCATGGACGCGGGAAATTTAACCGGACACCCCTGGCCCCCGATCCCGGTGAGGGATGATTTTGACGGCCAATATTTGGGATTGGCATGGAATTTCCGCCGCAATCCCGGAAAAAAGGACTGGTCCCTTTCGGAAAGGCCGGGTTGTCTGCGGCTTACCGGAACCTCACTAACCCTGGATGATATGAATTTCAGTACTTTTATCGGCAGGCGCCAGGAGCATTTTGAATGTACAGTATCAGCCCTGGTGGATTTCCAACCGCAAACAGAGGGGGAGGAAGCAGGGCTGACCGTTCTCATGAATGAGGAGCATCATTATGAAATAGCAGTAACGCGGGAGGACGGATCCAGACAGGTGATGGTAAGAAGAAGGATCGGCGATTTACAGAAAGTGGTCGCCCGGGAGCCGGCGCCGGAAGGCCCGGTTATCTTGCAAATCACCACCAAACCCCATTATTACCACTTCGAATACGGTAGGGAGGGAGAGCCGCCTTGCCGTATTTCAACGGCCGCCACCAGATATCTGGCCCAGGAGGTGGCGGGCGGATTCACCGGCGTTTATTTCGGAATGTACGCCACGGGCAACGGGATCGAAAGCCGCACCCCGGCCTATTTTGACTGGTTCGAGTATGAGCCGGACGTCTCTCCCGCTTAAACGTCCCTTCCCTTGAAGTTTTGATTAGAGGGAAAAACAATATATACAGGGATTTGTTTTTACGGTTCCTTTGGTATTTGCTGGTCAAGGATGTTTACATACTTATCTTTGTCTTGTCGTGCGCCCGTTTGCCTGTAATAAAGTCCTTTGGCAGTTTGACGCCCGCTTCTTTCAGCCCGTTTACTGTTGCCTCAAAGGAACTCACCAGGACCGTCCGCATCCCTATCGCGCCGGCTTTAGCTGTAAATGCCGGATTGTCATCGAGAAACAGGATTTCCCCGGGGGCGAGCTTTAAATAATCCAGTACAGCCTGAAAAGCCCGTGCGTCTGGCTTGCGCGCGCCGATCTCGTTGGAGACGAAAATCTGCTCAAAGAAGGCAAGAGTATCCTTATAAAGCGCTTTAAAATATTCCGCATGGATTTCGTTGGTGTTGGAAAGGGCGGCCAGCCGGTACCCGGTCTTAAGTCCCCGCAATAAAGGGCCTACTCCGGGAATTACTCCCCCAAAGATGGAGTTCCAGCCGTCCGTAAAAAGGGTCTCGGTCAGGACTATGCCGTATTTGTCCGCGATGTGTTTGATATAATCCGGTGCGCTTATTCTGCCGCGCTCGAAGTTTTCGTATGCTTCGTCGAAAACAAATCTGGACGCGATCTCCCCCGCGGGAAGCCCCAGTCCGGCCGCCCAATAAGCGAAAATCCTGTCTATGGAGATATTGATAACCACATTCCCGAGATCAAACACGATGGCTTTGATCATTTATGCGTCCTTTCGTTCATCCTAATTTTTTTGAGCAACTACAACAATATTTCTGGAATCTTCGCGCAAAGCATTTTTAAAGAAATCCTCGTAACAACATGTGACCGTAAAATTCGTTTGTTTCAACATGCTCCGCCATTCCGCTTCGGAATAAATATAAGCGGTGTTTGTAAATCCGTAGGAAGCGCCGTTTGTACCCGCAATTATTCCCTTGGAATTGAGCAAGCCTTTTTTTATATCAAAGTAAAGTTCGCACCGATATGCGCCGTCCGGAAGCGTAATGCGCATACTCTCCACCGGATGCGCCGGCTTGTGATAGGTTTCGATGATAAGGAAGCCGCCGCTTTTTAGGGCATGATGGATTTTTTTCAATAGCCTGACGCCGGCTTTTCTGTCAAACATGAAGGTCATATCCAGACACAGCGCCAGATCGAAATCCGTCCCGAAAGGAACAACCAGAACATTGCCGCAAATAAAACGGGAAGCGCTCCCAGGCGGGAGACGTTTTTGCGCCAGCCGGATCATTTCCCCGGACATATCGATTCCGGTCACCCTGTAACCCTTGGCGGCAAGCAGCGAGGTGGAGCTTGCCGTTCCGCAGCAGAGGTCCAGAATTTCCGCCTCCGGTTTTAAGGCCGCGGCTTCTTCTATCCAGTCTGCGACGAACCGGTACTGCCGTTTGTGTTTTTCGCTTTCCCCATAATAGACGCGGGAAACAAAGCCGGTGTGCCGGACAATGTCATCATAGCCTTTCAGCTTATACTGTCCATACAAGCTATTTTCCTCCTCGGGTTGGTTACTTATCGGCGGCCTTAATCAAACATCACTCCGGCGATAATATACGCCACTTTGCCGCGGGAGATTCCGAAGGAAAGATAGGACATGCCGTTTTCATAAAAAATCTGGTTTTCGTTGCTCTCCATCTTGCCGTATTTTTTCATGACGCGGGAGGCGGGGTCGCCGACCCTGACACCGCGCGCGGTGGCGTGTCTCGGATCCGTTATCACAATATCGATTACAATGCCCGGCTCGGCAGGCGCCGGGCTGCTTTTTTCCCGGCTGGAGAAAAAGACCACTTTCAGGCCGGGATAGCTCCAGGTATCGAAATCGGAGATATAGTCGTTATTATGAATGGATGGTTCCGCAGTCCGTTCCTTTGTATGGGGTTCTCCAAGGATTTTCAACACATCGCCGGCGGGCGCGTCCGGGCGGACGCCCGCAAGAACGAAATCTTGTTCCGAAAGAGGTGCGGGCGGCTTATGCATTTTCCAATAGAAAAACAGTCCAATACCCAAAAAAATCAACACTGCCAGGAGTACCGGGAAGATGATCCGATGCTTCATCCGGGCATACCTCCCCTACCGCCTTTTGCCTGGAATTAACATGGTTTGATATGTTTGGCTTATTGCTTCCGCGCTATGATCCGCAATCTCCGAATTAAGTAATCATATATATATTTACCGGTCATGAAGCGTTTTTCCTGCTTTCGCCGGACAAACAACGCCGATCATATTATGGGCCTTCAGGCTGAAATGCCGGGGAGGTAAAAAAGGTTTATTGCAGAAATCATAGGCTGGATTTATAAAGGTTAAGAAAAGGACTTCGCTTAAATCCACCACAGGAAAAACGGAAAATACGTGATGCGCAGCCGGGTGGTTCCATAAGGCACCAGCGTGATCTCGGTCAGCGTGTCCAATTCCTTATCCCATACTCCCTTAGGCTGGTAACGGTAGATCGGGGAGATGGGTACGGGCGGCTGCTTGAAGAAATGGTTTTGATTGTATTTGGCCGCCTCCTTTTCATCGTATAAAGTCCAGAAATCCAGAATCCGCGCCGGAACCTTGATTTTCAGATGGGGCGTCTCCCATGGAAGGGCGGTTTCCGGCGTCTTTTGGAATTCCTCTTTAAATGTACGCCCTATATTCACCTGATCCGGACTGAAATCCGCGGTGGTTTCTATATCCTCTTTGGGGTGGTAGTCCAGCCAGAGGGCGTAATTCCATCTGGCGTCCGGGACTGCGTCATAATCGATGAATTGAAAGCCGGGTGCGGCTTCACGGGAATTCTTGACATTGGCGGGGATATCCAGGCAAAAAACCAGCGGTCCGCGGTTTACGGCCATGAGATTGTCGCGGCGGTAATCCGGTTTAATTTGCATGGGGAGTCTTAAGATGATGGTATCGCCGCATTGCCAGCGCCTGCGGATGGACACGATTCCGTTCAGCGCAGGGATTTCCTGCTTCTCCCCGTTGATCATGATCTCAGGATTGCCGCACCAGCCGGGGACACGCAGGTTTAAGGCGAATTGCACCGGTTTGACGGGGAGAATCGCAAATTTAACTTCTTCCTCAAACGGATAGCGGGTTTCGGAAATTATTTCCACGGGTGTGCCGGATTTGCCCACCGCGGCTTCCAGCACGCAGGGCCCATAAAAGGCCGCCGTGAGGTCGCCCCTGACTTTCATCCACATGCGCGAGATTATATACGGAAACAATCGGGCGGCATTGGGGTTGCAGCATAAGGGCTTATGAGCCGGGCCGTAGCTGACCTGCTCTTCGGTATGCATCTGGTTGGGATAGCTTAAATACTGGATGCCCCTGCCGTCCGGCAATCGGGCGCCCATGGCCGCATTATACCAGCATTTTTCCGCCCGGTCGATATACCCGAGATCTCCGGTAATGCGCGCCATTTCGGTCAGGGTGAGAATCCATTCGGTCATGGCGCAGTATTCGCTGGCGCGGTTCGGTTCGTCGTAGGAGACAAGCTCGTCGGAACGGATGGCTCCGGCGGCATTTATATAGTTCGCCTGGATCAACTCCACGCCCTTTTTCGCCAATTCCAGGTATTCCCTTTTTCCTGTCATGGCGTAAAGAAGAGCCGGAACCCGGACGTTTTCCACGACATGCACCCCGTGCAGGTAAAGCTTGCCGGCCAGGAGATAATCGTTGTAGTATTTTAGCTTCCCGTAAATATACTCGGAGAATTGCGCATATTTTCGTTTGCCGGTGATTTCATACAGCAGCGTCATCGGCTCCACGATCATGAGGGCATGGGTGTTTACCTTGCCTGCCCGGGAGGGATCCGTCAATTCCGGATGCTGATCCGGTGAAAAGTATTTGATGGTGAGATCCGCGGCTTTGATGACAGCTTTCAACACGGACCGGTCGTGCGTCGCCTCGTAATAGCCTAAAAGGGCCAGATAAGCCCGGCTTTGAGGCCATAATTCCGCGCAAACATTTTCCCAGCGCCCGTTTTCCAATACACCGATATAGGGTTCTTTGTCTTTTTGCTGTTTATCCAGGATTTGCCGGATCCAGTTTTGAGTTTTTTCCATCAGGGCGACATCCTGGGTAAGGCAGGCCAGGCGCACAAGGCCGTCGATCCAGTTGCCCGCCAGTTCGCCTATGATATAACCGATTTTTCCCTCATCAGCCTTGGTAAGGTTATTGACAAAAGGATTGCGCATGATTTCCGGCGCGAATTCGTCGAGGTGGCCCGTGGCCCCGTTGGCTTCCGTATTGATGGCCATTTGCAGCCAGCCTTCCGCCCGTATGTTGCCGGTATTCAGGAAGGAAAAAAACTGGCGGATCCTGCCTTTCGCGGTTTTCTTCAAGAGCCTCTTGTTCATGGGATTTTCCTTTCGTTATTTAGTGCGGCAAAGCCAGAGGGATAATTCGGATTTATTATCAAGCCGGGACCCACCTTGATATCCAAATCCGTTAAACGCTTCCCCCGTAACGTCATGTGAAAAAATCATATTCAGCACCCTCATTTGATACTAGCAGAATTTTTAAGTCATGTAAAGCCACGGTTTGATTTAAAAATTATACTTGCAAAATAAGGGAAAAATTGTTATTATATTATCAATGGGAATGTACACGAGTACAAATTTTAAGGCGGGAGAAAATTCCGGCCAAAGAAAAGGAAGGGGTGTTTTTGATGGGTAAGAAAAAATCTTTCATGTGCTGGGGAGGGGTAGCCGGTATTTTATTAATTGCCGTTTCGCTAATCGGCCGTCCTCCCCAGGTACAATCGGCGGAGACGTATGTCTGGGATAATGTAGTCATGGGAGGGGGCGGCTATGTCGTAGGCGCGGTAGTAAACCCCAACGCATCCGATCTGATATACATACGTACCGATGTGGGGGGGCTTTACCGCTGGGACCCGGACAATACGACCAATCCCGGGAACGGTCCCGGGAAATGGATTGCCATTACGGATCAATTTACCGTGGATGAGCAGAATTACTATGGCGGAGACGGCATTGCGACTTCGGCGTCGCATCCGGACATCGCATATGCGTGTCTCGGGAAGTATGTGGGAAGCTCCGGAGGGATTTTCAAATCCACCAACCGGGGGGCAACCTGGACGAAAGTATACTCCATCAATGATTTTGGCTCCAACCAGGGAAGGAAATGGGCGGGGGAATGTATTTACATAGATCCGACCAATCCGGACAGAGTATTCGCAGGGACCAGAAACAGCGGATTATACAGGACCAGCGACGGGGGAAACACCTGGAGCAGGGTCTCCAGCGTTCCCAACGGCGCCGCCGGCGAAGGGATCAGGTGCGTGATATGCAGGGACGGCAATACCGTATATGCCGGTGTGACGGGAAGCGGGGTCTACCGGAGTACAGATGGAGGCAATAGTTTCAGCCTAATGTCCGGTTCGCCCGGAGATCCGGTGAGAATGGCCCTGGATTCTGTCGGAACATTATATGTGACCGGCTATAATGTAGTTAAAAAATTTAATGGTTCATCATGGATCACTATCACGCCGCCTTTTTCAGAGGATAATTCCGACTGGTACACAGGTATTTCCGTCGATCCCAATAATGATAACCATATTCTTTGTAATGCCAGAGGATCGTGGCAAATGAACCGGTCCTTCTGGCGTTCCACCAATGGGGGCTCCACCTGGACACGATATCGGCAGGATAATGGTGGAGTGACCTGGATCAACGATATCCCCTGGATGCCTTCGGGGTATTTTAACTCACAGCCCAGCTTTATTTTATTCGATCCTTTTCATGCCAATAGGTTCTGGTTCGGCGACTGGTATGCCGTATATATGGGGGAAGACGCCGCTACTTGGCCCATCACTGTTTATACTAAGGATTTCGGCCATGAGGAGATCGTGGAGTTCGACTATGCCTGCCCTCATACCGGGGCATATCTGTTAAACGGCTGCGCCGATAACGGCGGCCTGAAACATACCGATATTTATATCTATCCCACAATCAAATTCGGACAACAGGAAACCACGGGTATTGATTTTTGCGAAGCCAATCCCAATTATGTAGCGAGAGTCAGTTCGGACGGATGGGGCGCCAGCGGTTTTAATTTTTATATTTCCACGAACAACGGAACCAGTTGGACGGCAAAGACCAGCCCCGGTTCCAACGGGAAACTAGCTTATTCCGCCACCGATATAAATAATCTTGTCTGGATCGGTAAAGACGCGGTTACGCCTAAATACACGACAAACGGAGGATCAAGTTGGTCCAACTGCAGCGGCGCGCCTGCGGCCAGCACCGGAGGCTTCTGGAACTGGCACAAACCCTTGGCTTCCGACAGAGTAAACGGCAGTAAATTTTATATTTATGACAGCGGAAAATTATATTTAAGCACAAACGGCGGCGCCAATTGGTCTGCGGTCAACAGCAGCCTTCCTACCGGCGCAAGCGGCACTTCGGCATATCGCATTGTAAAAGCGGCGCCGGGCAAAGAGGGGGAGGTTTGGGTCAGCCTGGGAACCAACGGACTCCACCGCTCAAGCGACTCCGGATCCACCTTCACAAAGATTACATTTTTTGAACAATCGAATCTGATTGCTTTTGGAAAATCCATGCCCGGTTCCAGTTATGCCACGGCATTCGTCTATGGGAAGTCCGGGGGCCAATGGGGAGTATACCGTTCCACGGACCTGGGAGCCAGTTGGGTTAAAATCAGCCTGGACAGCAAGCCCATGGGCAATTCCCCCAACAGCATGGAAGGGGATCGCCAGGTGGCGGGGCGGGTTTATATCGGCACCAACGGGCGGGGCACGTATTACGGGGAACCATCCGGCTCTCTATCCACTCCGACGATGAGCCCGACTTCAACTCCGACCAATACGCCCACGCCGACGCTGTCGCCCACACCCACGCCGACAACCACGCCGGTGACATATATTTCCGCTCCAAAGACTTTAAGCGTACTAAATATAGATGGCAATTTAAATGAAAGCGTATGGACCGTCGGCACGGCCGTATCCAAGGCCATCAGCGGGACGCCCAACAATACCGTGTCCTTCGGCGCGCTGTGGGACGGCGGTAATCTCTATGTAGGCGTAACAGTTCTGGACGCTAATCTGTACAACGATTCCGCCAACGCCTGGGACGACGATTCCGTGGAGATATACATCGACGGCAACCATAACCACGGCACATCCTACGATACCTATGACCGGCAGTTTGTGAAAGGATATAACGATACCGGCATCT